>NZ_JAWPON010000011.1:0-191423 GCF_033344315.1 Vibrio sp. 2132-1
GCGGCTGCAACCCTGCTTGCTCAAAATCTATTCAAACATGGTTGTGCTTTGGGGAAATTATGAGGGGATCCCTCAGCATCTTGTGTGCCTGCAGCTAATTCGTCCAACGCTGATGCAATGCTAATTGAATTATTCTTAGATAATTCAGGGGCTTCTCGTTCTTGAAGCGTGTTGCTGATACTGTCTGTCATAGAATGGGATATTTTATATGTTCGACTAGCCAATTACTAACAAGTCGAGGATTATAATTTATTTCGTACTGAAATTATATCCTATATTAACAACATGCTCGTAACTTCGTTGATTCTTTAATAAAAGAAGGGCTTAACCCCCTAATTATAAAGAGAGTTTTTATTCACCTGTTCGAAAATGGCGTGTCATATATGGCATTTATAGGTAAACGTTAAATAAGCTGGTGAAATCTTATTCCACGTCACTCAGTTCAATGTTCCATGGCATCAGGTCCGATATATCATCGGCGAGTGAATGCTTCGGAAACTCCGTGAACATGTGCCGGAAGTAATCATATAGCCGGATCAATATAAAATGACATAGCCAATATGTTCCTTGAACAGCCTATCGATACCACACCGCATCTTTCTTCGTATAGACTTTATCTGCGCCCATTTCTTTTCGATTGGATTTAAATCTGAACCGTAAGGAGGCAAAACTCAGCTATACATCTATGTTCTGCAATCGAACCCAAAGTATCTTCTCTTTTGTGAAAGCTAGCATTTCCTATCATAATGGTACTTTCCTTTTTGAGTTTTAGAAGTACCTCCTGAGTCATTCAAGCACGAAATACGTCTGCGCTAATGCACCAAGGGAAAAGACCTACAGTAATCATGCTCATATCTACTATTACACCAATTACATTTAAACACCCTTTAGCTTGCCAATTATGCTTTCCAAAGCAGCGCGTGCCTATATTTCAACACCTTTGAGTTCTAGGCATGAAAGGCAAAACTGCTTTCATCAAGATATATAATTGTTCTTCCTGATGCCTAGTACTCATTAATTCCTTGCAGAAAGCACTCTTCTTTCATCTTGTCGACTTTAGGGTGTTTTAGCATTTTTTATAGCTAACTTTTGCACGCTTAAGCGCATAATGAATACATGCTGAGTCACACCCAAACGCTTCGCTCTTTCCCACAGATAATCATTAGGTCGTTGCTTAACAACTTTAATCAAAACCGCCATGTCTATCTTAGTTGATGGCTAATTACGCGTCTAATTACGCGTAAGTACGGGGACAATATTCTGACTCCAACGAAATAGAGTGTGAATAGAAACATCGATGTACTGACTTAATTGCTGAAAAAGTCAGGGAGTGTTTTTTATTTTGAGCCAAAACTTTTTGGCGAAAATCTATACTGTACGACATCTCACTATAATGCCGTATGATATTTATTAAGCTATATCCGCTCATGATCTGCTGAGTATTGAGCGGATACTCCAAACTAGAATGATACGTTGTTGTAAGGACCATCAACAGAAGGCTCTGCACCTATCACGGAAGTCGCATGAACATCCCCGCCATTCAAGAACTCTGAGAACCTTGCTTAAATAATTTACGTCCATTGCACGCCTCGTTCGTTTGCGTTGAATGCCTCCCTAAAGCTCATTTCTTGCTTTAAAAAGTTCAAACACACCTACCTGACCCTTGAAAAAAACCTTTAAAAATAGGCACATTAATGCGATATTCCTGCTACACCTATTTAGGGTTCCTAGTTTTGAAACTAAACTTTATCGATGAATACTTTTTGCTTACTCACACTCCAAACTTCATCTGACAAAAGCGCATTCATGAAAAGCTCATCACTATTTCCAGCACCAAACTCTTGCTCAGGGCTGTAGGTGCTGACCTTTGCCTTGCTGATTGCAGTCAAAATCTCGTCTTGTTTTTCTGGCACATTGATGATCGACTTTGCTTGAGACCTCATATTTTGCCTTGTACCTAAGTTTATCGAAGGTTTTCCATAGAACGGTACCTCTCTAACACCAGCGCTAGAATTTCCAATCATGAACTCGGAATGCTTGAGAAGAGTCAAGAAATGTTCAAATCTAACACTTGGAAACAGCCTAAACTGCTCTCGGTTCTCAAGCCTCTTCAGTTCTTCCAAAATAACGTCTGAACCATGGTCATTATTTGGGTAGATAACAACATAGTTATCGCCACTTTTAATCAAGGCATCGACTACCTCACTAATTCTGTCAGGCAAGAGGTCGACTTCTGTGGTTACTGGGTGATACATAAAGACAGAATATTGCTTATAAGGGATTTCGTACCTAGCTCTGACCTCGTCCAGCGAAGGAAGGCTAGGCGACACCATGATATCCAAATCAGGAGAGCCAATGACAAAAATACTACTATCCGCCTCTCCTAACTGAATTAATCGCTGTCTCGCAGTACCATTTGAGACAAAATGCAGATGAGACATTTTGGATACTGAATGACGGATCAGCTCATCGATAGTCCCCGAGACTTCACCGCCCTCAATATGTGCCACCAAAACATTATTTAGCGCACCCACGATAGCACCAGCCATCGCTTCAACACGATCACCGTGGACGACGATCATATCTGGGTTAAGCTCTTTGACATAATCGGATAAACCATGAATTGTTTTTGCAAGCACAACGTCCATCGAGTCATGACCGTTCTGGTTAATGTACTGATATAGCGAGTTGAAGCCAGCTTTCTTAACTTCGTTGGCTGTCATGCCATACTTAGCAATCATATGCATCCCCGTCACAAAAATGTGAGCCTCAAATTGAGAGTGGTGATCGACTTTGGCTATCAAGCTTTTTAATTTGCCAAAATCCGCTCGCGTACCGGTCAAAAACAATATTTTTTTCATAGCTTACTTACTTCACGTGTTCTTTTTTGAGCTGGACGTCAGCGGGTATATTTTGCTTAGCAACACTGCCAATAAGCGATTCATAATCTTCTGCTAAGTAATCACCGGTACCAGGGCGTTTTACCCAAAGATTATCACGTGTAAAAGTTTCACCTTCTTTAATTTCCGCGATCGTAACGACACTCGCGTAAGCAAAATCAATCGTGACCTGCTCTTCTTTTGCAGCTTCTTTCTTACCACCACGCATCTGTGCCATACGCTTAGATTGAGCAATCAACTCTGCACACTCATTTGCATCCATCGAGCAAATAATATCCGGTCCCGAACGATTCTTACTGTCGGTAAAGTGTCGCTCTAATACAGAAGCTCCTGCAGCAACTGCACCTAAGCAAGCAAGGTTATCGATACTGTGGTCCGAAAGTCCAACCACTGCATCTGGGAACGCGTCTTGGAGCTGGCTCATAGCTCCGATACGAATTAGGTGATCCGGTGTAGGGTAGAGGTTTGTCGTATGCAGCAGACAAAAATCAGTGTTGTGTTTTCTAAAGATGCTGACCGCTTTTTCGATAGAAAGAATATCGTTCATACCTGTACTGAGTATGATCGGCTTGCCAAAGCTAGCAATCAGGTCAAGAAGTGGATAGTTGTTACACTCACCTGAACCAATTTTGTAAGCGGGAACGTTCATACGCTCCAATCGTAAAGCCGCGGCACGAGAGAACGGCGTGCTAATGAAAATAGCCCCCTTTGATTCAACGTACTGTTTTAGCGTCGTTTCATCTTCTTCGTTTAGAGCACAGCGCTCCATGATCTCATATATTGATACATCTGCATTGCCCGGAACAACATTCTTGGCCTCCGCACTCATCTCGTCTTCAACCACGTGCGTTTGATGCTTAATGACTTCCGCACCACCCTCAATCGCCGCATCGACCATTTGCTTAGCTACATCTAGTGAGCCTTCGTGGTTGATACCGATTTCAGCGATAACGAGTGGCTCATAGTCCAGACCAATTTTTCGGCCAGAGATTTCAAATACAGGGTTACTCATGGTCATCTTCCATTATTCTTTCAATGTTTAATAAGTCTTCTAATCTGTCGATATCCGCTGATTGTTTTTCAGACATTTCATACGGATACACACCTTCTCTTGGAATTTGATCAAACTGTTTAAAACTGTCTACCGAGAAGATGTAAATAGCACCATTAGGTTGATAAGTCGTAGGCAAGTCTTGTCGTCGAGTGTAAGGAGCAGCCGCCCCATAAAGACCACTTATCGTGCCGTTTTCGTTTAATTGATAAGCTTTCGCTGGGCAATGACCTGGTTCAAAGACGCTTATCGTACATGTTGCGCCCTTCTCGTAATAAAGACTCAGCGCATCTGAAATATGCAAAGAGCTTCTAAGTGGGGACGTGGGCTGTAACAACACTATCGTCGTTATGTTCTCTGTCCTTTCAAGCTCAGCAATAGCGTGGCTGATCACGGCCTCACTCGTCGCCTCATCAGTTGCCAAATGTGAAGGTCGGTTAAGTACCTCAGCACCGAACTGTCGACTGACATCGGCGATTTCTTGGTCATCCGTCGTTACAAACACACGGTCAATTTGTGAACACTCGAGGGCCGCCTCAATCGTCCAGGCGATGACAGGCTTACCCTTCAACGGAAGTACATTTTTTCTCGGCAGCCCTTTCGAACCACCTCTAGCCGTGATAAGCGCACAGTTTGACATCTAACACCTCTGCCACTCTAGAATTTTAGTCGGTAAATTAAATCAGTCCAACGAGTTCAATTATCAATGCTCCAGCCCAAAGGCTATTACATGAACACGACCCAAATTGTACATGACTGATTAAGATAATAAAATAAAAATGTAATCAAATTAAAAGCCTAGGTCGGATGGAGCGATGTAAATTATTGCTGACATCTTCACTATTAATAACTTTTCTCCTGCTAAAACACATAAAGAAGAATGTGATATAAAACATAAAGACTGCATCAAAAATTAGATTTACGAAAAGCAAAACTATGAACACAGAAAATGGAATCATTAACCTCTTCGCGAAGTAAGAGATAGAAAAGATAACTAAGAACAACAAAAAAACGCCGTTATCAAACAACATCTGCATATATGAATTATGTAGTACCTTACCAAAAACCTCTATACTTTTTCCGCCCCCGTAGCCAAAGAGTATTATAGACGTATCATCAATCATCATCGAAACAGCAGATAATTGAGCCATCAATCTAAAAATTATAGAGTTTAATTTATACGATACAGCACTGGTCTGGTAGTCATCGTTTGGCTTCAAGTCAAGCATGGCACTCAGATAAAACATCAAAAGTATATAACTTATAGCAATAGCGAATGACCAAAAGTAAGCATTATACTTGATATCTTTAAAGGAGTTTAAGACTACGTACAATACAAGAAGGATTATAATGGAAAAAGACTGACTAGCAAAAATAAAGAGCACAAGTGCTGCTTTATATCTTGTAGATTTAAGTTCTGAAAAATCTAAATACATTAGAAATAATAGAGAAGTTAACGCAAAGTAGTTTGAATCATTCAAAAACCCACTAAATCGTATGGTATTATAAATACCATTATCCCAACCAACAATCCAAAGATATATAACACCGAAAAACGGGGTTATTATTACGAATGACTTTATAATACTCAACACATCAAACCTACTACTATCATTTATAAAGAATAGTGGTAAAAATATAGCAAAGACCTTGACCGCTTTGAAAAAAGCTTCCAATATCGTCGCTTCGTGTGTAATAGAGAGACCACAAAAGATTATGCTCGAAAGAAAAAACAAAACTAACTTAAATATCATTGGTCTAGTAAAACACATTGTTCCATACATTAAGAATAGACCGAGAACTAGAACTAGTGACAACATATTTACATTAAGTCTACCAAACAACGTGAGTGTCACTAAGAAACACGAAAAAATCATGTATTCATATCTTAACTTCCCTTTGTTCAATAATAATGACATAAAAAGGCATAGTAAAACACCAGAAGAAGAAACTATTGCTTCAGCTGGATTCATTTATATAACCTCTTGACTGGCTTGACTGCCGAGCCAATATACTTAGCAAAAACCAACCTTTTGACATGTATATAACAAGGAGCAACTATAAAGCCTTTACAATAATTAAAAAAACTCTGCGAAGGTAACATTAACCTCTCATAATATTCAGTATCAATAAAACTGTGGTCAAGTTCTCTTTTGAATATAAAAGGCTCATGTGTAATATATCCCCCAGTTATTTCCACCCCTCTATATCGAATAATATCACAACCCAAATTCATCTTCTTTTGAATTGAATTTAATCCATTAGGTGTGAATACGTAGTGCGCATCACATTTCATTAAATAGTCACACGAACTCAAAGAAAAGCAATAGTTATAAAACTTTGCCAATGAACGCTCAGGCTCCTCTCTAACTGAATCATAATATCCTTCACCAGCCAATATTGGAGATATATCATAGGAAAAGATTTTAATTTCACAAATATCCTTTAGCTCATTTTGCAATCTCTTTACAATCGACAATGTATTATCGTCAGAACCGTTATCAACTACTATTATTTCTTTACAAAGCGTGCAAACTGATAGTATCGACATTTCAATATAAGCCGAACCATTTTTTATTCTATATATTGCAGCTAAAGAAGGTGATAAATTAGATTTTTTGTTGATATTCAGATAGTTCTGTGTTGAATTCGAATCATGCTGCTCTCTCGTTACAAGCCGCCCTTTAAATGTGTGCTTGTATACATCTAGCTTAATAAAAGAAAGTACAAACAAAACAATCTTTTTAAAATAGGAAATCAATTTTCACCTCTTAGAATGCAATTTATTTCAATTGAGTATGAGCTACTATCACTTTTGATTTTTCCAAATCTATGAATGAGTCTCTTGTCAAACATACAGCCAATAGTTAAAAATTGACAACCAAATGAGTTACTGTTATCAATAGCCCCACTTGAAAATAGAGATACTACGACCTCAACATTAGGATCATTGTAATAAAGTTCGCTAATAACCCCTGACTCCAAAATTTCAACATTATCGATGTCGTACATAGTTGAATCTCTTGGGTGTAGTTTTAAGCACACTTTATAAGACGTATAATTAATAAAATACTCACAAATCGACTGATAAATGCGTTTCTTTTCTCCTTCGCTTAAAACACCATCCTCACTAAGGGGTTGCGTCAATACAACGACGGACTTATCAGATATTAATTTTGGCTTGGTAGAAAAAATCTTACATTCCCTCGCAAGGTAATCATATAAGTCAGTGCCGTTAACTCTTGTGGCTTTGTTATCTATCACTTTTGGCGAAGGCTTGTCGTTAATTAGGTACACTTTATTAACTACGTCTGAATAGCCAAATGGCTTATAATCTAACCCAACTATTTTTTTTATTTCATTTTGAAAATTTCCAGGCCTATCTAAATAGTTTGCTAAGCCATCTTCTAAAAGCCTTACGTCTTCAATGCGTTTAAACAATGGAAACAACTCTAGATGATCGTGACCAAAAAAGACATTTTCATGATAGTTAAAAAAGTTAGATATTTCTTTATACTTCCCATGGATACATCCGTATCTAAGCAACACCTTTGAAAAAATTGAGACCTTGAAAGCTGAATTAAGTATCAGGTAATTTTCCATCTCATCCTTTTTAATAATTGAAGCTAAGCCACTATAAATGACGAAAAGAGTATTACGAGTCCCTTTGTTAAGGTATAAATATAGACACAGAGAGTGCAAACTGTCTACGTAGACTATATTTTTATAATCCGAGGTGCATTTTGACTCTACAACCAATTTGCTTTGTCTTATATTCTTAGTCAACATTATTTCTCTAAAAACCCAATTAGAAATTATATCTTGAGATTAGTGTTAATTCAAAAAAGATAAAATCACCACATCAAAAGATTAATCTCACCAATTTAAAACACAATCTCACTATTGTTAAAAATCATCTATTAAATATCGCCTAATTGAAATTAAGATATAAAACCTTTTTCAAACAATCTGTTCTATTATCTAAATCATTATCACGGTGATTGTAATTTTCCACTAGCGATTGATATATACATGTATATTAAACATATACAAACTGTAATCCACTTAGATCCTGTAAATGCTCACTTTCTAATTATCTTATAGATGATTTTTTTCACTAAAGCCATAATGACTAAATAAGTTAACTTTGACTTATAAAGATCTTGAATAAATCTAGTTAAACCAGTATATCTTAAATTAGAGTTTCTTAAATTATAGATTATTACATTTGCAAAGAAAGATGCCAAAGAAGAAGAAACAAATTCCATTTTTGTAGACTCTAGGTTCAATTTATCAATCACGCGTATATATCGGAGTAATAATTCTCCTCTCATATCAAACCTATCATATCTATGTGTTTTATATACATCTGATTCAAGGGATGTGCCTTGATTGCAACTGCACCTATCCTCTACAACAAGGTTACCGCCTCTTGAAAGTATCTGAAGCACAAATATTTCATGAGGATACAAAATAATACTTTCTCCTGATATAGCCTTTAAGAACCCTTCAATATCAATATACCGCTTATTAAAGATTGTTCCACTCATATAGGAATGAGTAAAAGCATACTTCTCTATTGCATAGTTGCAATCAGTCACTAGTGCTGGGGAAAAGTTATACATATTCCCATTTTCCGTGCTTACATTTGTAAAAACGATACCCACACTATCTTTTTGATCAATTCCAGTCCATATTTCATACAAACTTTCCGAGTCAACAATATCCTCGTCACTCAAAAAGAACACATGATCGTTGCTAGCCATTTCAAGCAATTTTAAAATGTTTCCAGTAAAGCCAAGGTTTTGTTCATTTCTGTTTATTTTCAAACGTTCATCAGAAATTTTTTGTAATGAGTGCCAAGTACCATCGCTAGAACAATTATCAGAAACTATTACTTCAAAGTCTAAACATGATTCTAAAATTTTTTTTACGTTTTTGGTCACAGTATCGCATCGATTAAAAGTAGGGATAGCAATTGTGAGCTTCTTATGGTTTTCCATGTTTATTCCTAAATTTTGTAAAAATATATCTAGAGTGAGGATAAGAAAACAACAGCACAACACTCGCGTATGCAATAATAAAATTGAAACTTGAAGAAAATTTTCCAACTATAGGTAAAACTATAGCAACAGCTACTCCTGTTATTATTGCGTTCAATGCATGTTTTTCAGATTTAAAACTTCTTATGTAACATGCGTGACCATTTATAAGATTTCTAGCGAATGTCATCATTAAAATTATAATAATATAACTGTTAGAAAGAATATTTTTGGAAAATGGCAACTCGAAATATGTTACAGCTTGAAAAGAGACAAATACCATAGTGCCTAATAGAAAAAATCCCGCGGAAGATATTATTTGCACTCTATTAAAGTAATTATCTAATTGGCTAATATTTCCTAAGGACACCATTCTTGAAAACATTGGCATTTTTGTTGTAACCAAAGCAGCAGTGACAGATAAACATAAGTTGGAAATTTGAAACAGCAAACCCAATTTACCGGAAAACTCAGGTCCGTAATACTTGAAAGCTAGTGGATTGATAATATAGAACATAAAATAACCGCCTAGCCAAGAAATACCCATTTTCCATTGTAAAGGCCAGATTTCCTTTCTCCAACTGAGGGGGGATTTTATGCTCTTACATCTTCTGTAGTTTCTGAATGCTTGAATGAAATATCCAGTATGATTCCTAGCCACCCAAATGGAAATAAAAATAGCATTTACAAAGTTCAGAATAACTAAAGAGTATAGTGGTGCACCAAAATATAGTGTACTCCAAACTCCAAGACTAGAAACTATTGTAGCTAGAAAAATAACTTTCTTTACTCTAGCAATGTAGCCTAACCCTTCTAATATAGACACTACAATAGTAATAAAACAGTTTATGCTTGCGAAGATGACTAGAAGCATCCATGGATTTTTCCATGTCACATCGTAGCTCTCTGTTGTGCTAGAAAAAAAATATAAACCAGCCGGAATTAATATAAGTACAATAAGAATACAGATAACAAAGTAAACCATTAAAGATTTAACTATCAAGCAACTTAAACGGTTTGTATATTGCCTCCTGCCAAAATAATAGCTATCTTTGACAGTTATCTTTGCCACTTCATGACTAATAAACTGCCTTACTATAGTTGACAGACCTAATTCAAAAATCATTTGAAGACCAATCAGGCTACTAAAGGCATAATAATAGCCGAGCTCAACTTCTGTTACATAGTTTAGTAATAAAAATAAGGTTAGAGCTCCAGAAAGAGACTGCCATAACTTTTGAGCAATCGCGTAAATAACTGCCTTATCGAAGTATTTTTCCATAACGAGAATTCAACGAACATCAATTAACATAATATTTAATAGTTTTATCTATCGCTTCATTTAAAGTCGTATATACTCTCAAGCCCAACTCTTTCTGAGCTATTTCAATTGAAGGGAAGTAAGTATTGAAACCCAGACTTTCGGGAGCGAGGACTGACACATCCGTTCTCGTTTTAGCAATACTTTCGGCAAGCTCTCGAATAGTAACAGGCACATCGCTACCCACATTGTAGATGGAGCGGTCCTTTCCTTTTACAAGCATTGTTAACAACCAGATAACCAAATCTGCTGCATACAAATAAGAACGAACTGTTTTTCCATTACCTTGAATGGTAATGTTTTTTTGATTAAGACGGTCAGCTATGAAGTTACCAAACGCAAAACTCCCATCTAGCGGGAGATAAGGCCCCGAAAAAGCGAAGCACCTAGCTATTACGACATCACAAGTTGCATGTTCTTTAAGGTATTGCTCTGCTTTGTTTTTGGATAGACCATAAACGTCAGATTCGACTATAAACTCACCTTCAGAAAAGGATTCGGTTATGCCCTCACATACGGACGGAGGAATTCGACCATAAGCGGCACCGGAGCTGGTAAACAATAGACGCCTACAGCTCACTGATTTTGCGAAATGCACGACTTCCGCCATTCCGTCTAGTATCGTGCTTCTTGCGTCTTCTATATCAGTAGTCGAAACGGATTTACTTGGTACATCCGTTGCTGCATGAATAATGTAATCAAACGTTGTTGCTACTGCGGGAATGTTTCGAACATCGCCGGAAACAAAGCTCACACCTTTAGCATAAGCAAGATGAGGATACTCAAGAGCGAAACGATCTGGATTGCGGGTCAGAACCGTTGCCTCAAGTTCTAACTCATGGTTCAAGTTGAGATAGTTGATCGCCTCTAATAGCCATTTACCAAAGAACCCTGTTCCACCTGTGATAAAAAGCTTCTTCTTTTTAAATAGCGGCAGAACAGAAGACAGTTTACTCACGATCAACTCCAAATCAGCTTTGTCAATTCTTCTACTCGCTGTCATTTGGGTACTGCTCATCAATTGGTTTACCGAAGGCTAAACGTGGTTTGCAAGCAGTTACACCACTGAGAGACACTTCTAACAAGAGCGGTCTAGGGTCACTCACATAACTCATAACCGCTTCTCTAAATTGACTTTCGCTCTCAACCAGTTCAGATTCAACGCCATAGGCTTGACCAATTTTGAAGAATGAACTGGAGAATTCGTCCCAGTACGTTGGTTGGTTACGCCCCTCGAAATACATATCTTGAAAGTTTTTCACCATACCGAGCGATCTGTTGTTGAACACCAGCACGAGTAAAGGGATCTTCTCCCTATTTAAGATATCCAACTCTTGGATGTTAAGTTGAATACCTCCATCACCGGATATAGAAACAGTATATTCACCGGTTGTCACTTGAATTCCTATCGCAGTAGGCAATGAGAAGCCCATAGCTCCCAAGCCACCTGAGTGATGCATCTTTTGTTTTGGTTCCAACAATAGTGAGTGTGCAACCCACATCTGGTGATTACCAACATCAGGCACATAATGGACGGTTTTTCCACCAAAGCTTTCACTGAGAACCTTAACCAACTGAAACGGCGTCAAATCATACTCATGATATTCGTCGACAAACTTTTCTTGAAAAATCGATTGCACTTCATTGCGCCAATCGCAGCAACTTACGTCGTAGTCTGCTAGCAAATAATGGCTAAAAAAGTCATTGCAAGGCGCGATAACGCTATGAGTGGATTCGATACGGTTATTGATTTGAGCCTCATCAATATCAATTTGGATTATCTGCTTAGCACTGCGAGCAAAGTCTCCAGTGTTAGCGCCAGTTTGTCGAACATCGAGTCGACTACCTAACACAATAACGACATCAGCATTCTGCACTGCGTAGTTCGCTGCACGCGTGCCATAGGCACCTAACATACCCAAATAACCCGGGTAATTTGATGTTTTCTCGCTCCCTTTCAAGCTCGAAACATGAGGAATACCCATGGCTGACACTTTCTTCTGCCAAGCATCAAATTCAGGCTCAGAGCAAGCGCCACCACCAATGATAAACAATGGTTTTTCAGCCTGTTGTAATGCCTGATCGACGAATGAAAAGTCATATTTTTCGGTATTAGTTTCAAGAAAATCAGTATTTCGAGCTATGGCTTCAATCTCATCCAATGTTATAACTAAACTTTCACGCTGAAGATTCATCGGAATATCAATAAGCACAGGACCGGGGCGTCCACTTCGTGCAATGTTGATGGATTTTTGAATTTCGAATAACAGCTGTTCAACTGCGGACACTTGAACACTGTACTTTGTGATGGTCCCAACTAAGCTAACGATATCTAGTTCTTGAAAGCCTTGTTGCCGGATTGGACGATCACCTTTCAACTCATAAGTATTAACTTGACCTGTGATGAATACACACGGGTAGCTATCTAACCAACAATCCGCAATACCGGTAATCAAGTTCGTGGCACCAGGTCCACTCGTACCCAAGGCTAAGCCGATTTGCTGGTTGTTCGTTGCTCTCGCCACGCCACCAGCTGCAAATGCTGCAGCTTGCTCATGATGGAGTGAAATGAGTTTCGTCTTCCCTACCTCGTTTATACTATCAACAAGGTGAGCAATCATTCCACCGATAAGTTCGAAACCTACGGTCACGTGATTAAGTGAAAGTAGGTGTGCTACAGCATCTGAAGCTTTCATATATAACCCAACTATCCTAAAAACTTACGCCAAAGAACTCTTCAAACTTCTCAATAACAAAGTCCAAGTGGTCATTCCCTAGGCCTGGAAACACACCAATCCAGAATGTATTGTTCATGATTAAGTCAGTGTTGGTCAAGTTACCAACAACGCGATAATTTACATGCTCAAAATACGGTTGACGAGTTAGATTACCTGCGAATAACAGACGAGTACCAATCTTGTTTTGGTCCATAAACTTAAGTAAGTCTACTCGATCAATACCAGAGTCTTCACGAATTGTAATTGGAAAACCAAACCATGATGGGTCAGAATTCACAGTTGCTTCAGGAAGAATGATAAACTCTTCACATGAAGCAAGACCATTACGTAGATAAGTGTAATTATCTTTACGTTTCTGAACTAGTTCTTCTACTCGATCCATCTGTGCGAGACCACAAGCCGCTTGCATATCAGTGATTTTTAAGTTGTAACCTAAATGTGAGTAGGTGTATTTATGATCGTAACCTTGTGGTAAAGAGCCTAACTGCATATCAAAGCGCTTTTTACAGGTATTATCACAGCCTGGCGCACAGTAACAATCACGCCCCCAGTCACGGAAAGATTCAACTAACTTACGTAGTTCGTTGTCTTTCATAAATACTGCACCGCCCTCACCCATAGTAATATGGTGGGCAGGATAGAAACTTACTGTCGAGATATCGCCAAAGGTACCGACCATCTGTCCATTGTATGTCGAACCTAAAGCATCACAACAGTCTTCGATAAGCCATAAGTTATATTTGTCCGCTACGCGGCGCGCTTCTGTTAAGTCGAACACATTACCTAGAGTGTGCGCGACCATAATCGCTTTAGTTTTACTGGTAACAGCTGCTTCGATCATTTCGGGCTTAATTTGGTATGTTGGAATATCAACATCAACAAATACAGGTACCAAACCATTCTGGATAGTTGGGTTTACCGTTGTAGGAAAACCCGCTGCAACAGTAATAACTTCGTCACCAGGCTTTAGCTGACGTTCGCCTAATTTCGGGGATGTTAGTGCCGTTAACGCAAGAAGGTTAGCCGAAGAGCCCGATGTTGTGGTTAGCACGTAAGGTACACCTAAGTACTCGCCTAGACGCTTTTCGAATGCATCATTAAAACGACCAGTGGTTAGCCACCCATCTAAAGAAGCCTCAACCATCAATTGAAGTTCTTTTGCGCCAAGAACTTTACCGGAAGGTGGAACTACGCTTTCTCCGCCAATAAATTCTTTTGGCGCGTATTCTAGCTCTGCGTATTGCTCTACAAGTTCTGCAATTTGTGCTCTTAATTGCTCTTTCGACATTATTTTTTACCTGCTCTTGCGGTCATGTATTCTTTTATCTCATTAATCGTATAGGTCTTAATGTCTTCACCATTAAGCCAAGCTTTTTGCCAGCTCACGATTTTATCTAAAGTAGTTTCAAGATCCCAAACTGGCTGCCAATTCAGGCGCATTTTTGCTTTAGAGCAATCCAGTTTTAGATAATGCGCTTCATGAGGGTGTACCTCTTGGCTCAAAAACCACTCAGCCCCCTCTCCCCATGATTGAGTGAGGTGGTTGACGATTCTCTCAACAGGTTGAGCATCTTCATCTTTAGGACCAAAGTTCCACCCCTCGGCGAAGCTTGGTCCCTCTAAGTATAACTTTTCTGCTATCGTGATATAACCCGATAGCGGCTCTAAAACATGTTGCCATGGTCGAATAGCATGAGGGCTTCTGATCTCGACTTTTCGATTTTCGCCAAAGGCCTGAAGAATATCTGGGATAAGACGATCTGCTGCCCAATCACCACCACCAATAACATTACCAGCACGTACTGATGCTAGAGCACAACCATGCTCTGAGTATTTATCGGCATTAAAGAAAGACTGACGATAAGAAGAAGCCACAAGTTCAGCACAACCTTTACTGTTGCTATATGGATCATAACCGCCCATTGCTTCATCTTCGCGGTAACCCCAAACCCACTCTCGATTTTCATAGCACTTGTCTGAGGTGATGTTCACAACGGCTTTTATACCGCCAACCTGTTTCACGGCTTCAAGTAAGTAAACTGTTCCCATCACGTTGGTCGAATAGGTTTCCATTGGTTCATCATATGAACGGCGAACCAAAGGCTGAGCAGCCATATGAAAAACAATTTCAGGTTTGAAATCATTCATCACTTGGCGTATGTGGGTAAAGTCGCGAATATCTCCCTCTTCGGTAGACATACTTTCCCACACTTTTGCTTCCTCAAACAAACTAGGGGTTGTTGGTGCTGGAAGAGAGTATCCTTTTACAATTGCTCCCATCTCTTGAAGCCAAAGGGACAACCAACTACCTTTAAAACCAGTATGACCGGTAACAAAGACTCGTTTGCCATTCCAAAAATTAGGATTCATCGTTTACTCCCAGATTTTCCAAGGGGCTTTGCCTTCTTGCCAAAGCTCTTCTAGATAAACTTTATCACGTAGCGTGTCCATTGGCTGCCAGAAGCCATGATGCTCGTAGGCCATCAATTCGCCATCTTCAGCAAGTTGGTTTAGTGGATACTGCTCCCATACGGTACTATCACCATCAATGTATTTCAAAACTTCAGGAGAAAGCACGAAAAAGCCGCCGTTAATCATCGCTCCGTCGCCTTTGGGTTTCTCTTTAAAGCTATTTACTTTCCCGTGCTGTATATCTAACGCACCAAAACGACCCGGTGGGTAAGTCGCCGTCAATGTTGCTTTCTTCCCATGAGAGAAATGAAAATCAATAGTTTTGGTAATATCGATGTCACCCACACCATCGCCGTATGTGAAACAGAAAGCTTCTTCATCTTTAATATGCTCTGCGACGCGACCTAAACGCCCCCCCGTCATTGAATGATCGCCCGTGTCCACCAACGTCACCGTCCATGGCTCTGCTCTCTTGCGATGGACAACCATCTCATTTTGCTTCATATCAAATGTTACATCGGACATGTGTAAGAAATAGTTGGCAAAATATTCCTTGATCACATAACCTTTATAGCCACAACAAATCACAAAGTCATTAATGCCATGAGCAGAATATTGCTTCATAATGTGCCATAAAATTGGCATTCCGCCGATCTCAACCATTGGTTTTGGTTTTACAGCGGTTTCTTCACTCAAACGAGTGCCTAAACCACCCGCTAAGATGACTGCTTTCATTTTCTTCTCCAACTAACGAATTTATTTTGCTGGGGTAAATGCATCAGAGAGAAAGGCCTCTGATGGTAAACCGTGTTCGATAAATAGCGCTTTTGCCGCCTCGATCATTTTCACTGAACCGCATGCATAGACCTCAAAGAATTCCAAACCAGCAACGTTTTTAATCACGATGTCTTGCACATAACCACATTCACTTTGCGGATGAGACTCTTGAGACAATACTGAGGTAAAGTGAATATTTGCGTATTGCTGCGAGTAGCTCATTAACTCCTGACAGTAGATTTCTGATTGATATTGCATACCCCAATAGATATGAACTTCTCTTTGATCATCAGTACTAATAAGTTGCTCAACCATCGCTTTGACTGGTGCGATACCTGTTCCTGTTGCAATAAACACTAACGGTTTATCACCGTCTCGAACAAAGAACGTTCCTTTCGGTCCTTCCATTCTCATCAGTTGATTTTCTGCAACGGAACCAAATAATAAACCAGACATTGCGCCATCTGGCACTTTGCGTATGTGGAGCTCAATTTGCTTAAGAGCGCTACACGCGTTTGCGATCGAATAGCTTCTTTTCACTCCCTGAAAACTCAAGTCCACATATTGACCAGCTAAGTATTCAAATTGAGCGGTCGGAGGCAAACGAAATGTCAACGAGAGAATATCATCGGTTAGGTATTGCACTTTCGCTACTTTACAAGGCACTGTTTGTGTTTTGATATGGGTTAACTCAGGGTAGTAATTTGCTTTTAGTACCACATCTGACAGTGCTTTAGACTGACAGGTTAACACACTGCCTTGAGTAACAGTTTGTCCTTTCTCATTTTGTACCTGCCCTGAAAGCACTTGCGCACTACAAGCGCCACAATCGCCAGTTTTACAACTGTGGTCTAATGGCAAAGATTGTGCTAACGCATCGTCCAGTAAGTTATTTTCACTCTGAAAATGCACGCCTGCAGGTTGAATTTCGATGGTATATGACATAATTGCTAGTTCTAATTCATTTGTTTTATCTCAGATTTTCTTTACTCTCTGAGACACTTCTCATTCAAAATGGACAGCCTTACTTTACTATCCCTTTTAATTCAATATTTTAACCTATCTAATCAAACAGGTTCCAATAGGTAATGCAAAATCCTAGGTTCTAGGTCCTAGGTCCTAGGTCCTCTGTATCCTCTTTTCGAAATACAAAGCGAATCAACACAATCGCAACACCTAGCATACCGCCAAGTAATGTGCCTAACATACAAATCAGTGCGCGTTTTGGTCCTTCTTTTAGCTCTGGGACAACAGCCGGATCAACGACTTTGAAGATGAACTCTTCTTGAACCTCTGCCAGCATCAAGCTTTTGGTTTGCTCTTCAATGAGTTTATAGAACGTACTTTGCATATCTGCCACGGCGGTTTTTTGTAGCTGAGTGTTTAGGTAGGCAAGGTTCTGTGAGGTTTCCGCAATCGTACGTTCACGCATCACTTTGTTGATGTCTTCAATCAACCAGTTTACCCATTGCTTAGCTGCATAAGGTGAGTAGTTTTTGACTGATACCGTATATAAGCCACTCTCTTTGTCTTGGTTGATACTCAACACTTCTTTATTGAATACTTGAAAAGCTTCTTGCGCCGTTGGTGTTGCACCACGTAGTCCATCAGGTTCTCGCAGCCACTCACCTGTAGTTGGGTTATATAGCTCTTCATTTAAGATGAGTTTGTTATTCGCTAAATCCCAATCTTTTGCCGCCATTAGCGGCACAAGTAAATCATGTTTGTTAATGAATGCTTCGACAAACTGCCGAGACTTCATTACTTGCACAGCAAGGTCCGTTTGAGAAGACTCATCTGCCCCCAAGTTAACGCCCGCTAGAGCTGCCAAGCCCCCAAGTTGCCCTGCCATTTTTGAAAGACCACCGCCTCCGGAGCTTTCTGCAGGCGCAAGCAATGCATCTGCTTTGTAGATATTTGGTAGGCTCAGTGAGTAAAGTACAGAGCTAATAGCAAAAACAAATGTGGTTGCAATAATAATCCACTTACCTTTCCATAAAGCCTTAAAAAGCTCACGCAAATCGATTTCATCATCTGTGGGTTGCGGTTGGGGTGGATATGGCAGATAGTTTGGATTGGGTTCTTTTTGTGGTTCCATTAGTCTTTAATCCTAAGCTCTGAGGTTCTTTATATTAGACTCAGAGGTTGGTGAAATTTGATAGATTGTTCTCCGACTTTCAAAACAAAACCGCGCTGTGACAAGATTCCTAGTCTCGCTTCGGCTCGCTGGAATGACGGGCTACGGCTGAATAATGCCACTATTGGTGTTCAGAGTAGTATTTGCCGTTTTGATTAATAATGTTCATAAAATTGAGCTTATGTAACTTCAATCGTTACATAAGCTCTTACTATTATTGTATTTCTAATCTTGTTTTAAGCTGATTGGAATAACCTTGTCGTTCCTTACTTCAACGCGTTGATCGCTACACCTGTTTGGTAAAGGATTTGCGTAGCTGCAGTCCAGGTACTTAATGCATCGCGGTAGTCAGTATCGATTGGCACGACAATGGTGTCGCCCGCTTTTAGCTCTTCGTGATTGTTACCAAACCAGTATCCTGATGTTGGTTTGTAAACCGAGCCGTCTGCACGTACAACGAAGATACGGTCTTCGTCTGCTTGTTTTTTAGCGCCGCCGGCTTTGTTTAGGTAATCATCTACGTCTAGCTTATTATCCAACAAGTACGTAATTGGAACTTGAACTTCGCCCATGATCGAAACCGTATTGCGGAAGGTCGGTACAAATAGGAAGTCACCATCTTCTAACATAAAGTCCGCAGAACGCTCGTCTTTTAAGATGCGATTAATCTGCACAACCATACGTCCAAGGGCTTTGCTACGGCTTGCTTCTTCAACGAATTTCAATGTTTTATCTGGGTCAGAGATCACTGAGCCCATGTTACTATCAGCACGGAAGGTTTTCTTCGCGGTTTCTGCTCGCATATCTGCGGCATATTGGTTTAATAGCTTTTGCTCTTTAAGGCGTAAAGCCTCACGAGTAAAGATAGCCCCTTGCGGATGTGCAAATTCGGTTAGACCACCAGCACGTTCAAGTAACTCGCCTAAGGTCTCTCCTTGACGAACAGTATAAGTACCTGGGAAGCGAACTTCACCTTGCAGTGTTACTGTGCTTTGTAGTTTGACGTTGGGCTTCTCAAGAATGTTTAGGCGATCACGACCAACAATAACGACATCGTCAGCGGAACTGCCCTTGATAGCTTGGCGTAAATCAATACGCTCAACATTAATAGAAGCGCGCTCATCTCTACTGTTTATTACTGTACGAGCTAACTCGGCGTTGATGGTGAATGCGTTATAAGTTAAACCACCAGCAGCTTCAATTAAGGTAGAAACCGTCATACGTGGGGTGATTGGGTAACGCCCAGGGTGTTTTACCTCACCGAAGACTTCTGCAATCTGCGGAGCCAAACCCAAACGCGATTGCTGTTGAAGCTGCAGCAAAACAGGAGCAAGTAACGTGCGGCGCGTATTTTGTTTTAATGCTTCAAAGTCTTCTTTGGTAATTTCTTTGCCACGGAATATGATTTTCGGCTGTTCTGATTCTTCAGTTGAAGATTGCCCCTTCGACACATTGCCTGTTGCTGAAGATATTGCAACAGAAGAGCTCATAACTTCTTGCTCTTTTTGTTGATCCAGCTCGGCTTTAAATTGTGCTTGCTCAAGCGTTTTCGCTTTCGTAACCGTATCTTGATTTGCAAGGGTATCTAAATCTTCATTATTGAAACGGTTAAATACCAGCACTCGGTCACGTGAGTTTAGCTTTAGGTTATCTTTGCTGCTCGGCGAAAGAATCGCGTTAGCAAGGTTAATTTGATAAACCTCTATGTCACGTTGTGGGTTAGTCTCACGAACAACTACAGCATAGTTTACATCTGCAGTAGAATTAAATGAGGTATCAACGGATTGGAATAAGTCTGCGATTCGCAGACCGCTCTTCCACTCAATAAAGCCGGGATGGCGAACATCACCTTCAATTTGTACGTAACGAGTCAATTCTTCACTCTTCTTCAGTACATTAACGGCGTCACCATCTTTGACTTTGGTCTGCTGTTCGTGTGACTGACTAAAGTTCAGTGTTAATGCATCGCGAGCACCTTTCGCTGCATAACGTTTAACTTCAATTTGATCGCTATGAGCGTTAGCGGTAAAACCGCCAGCCATTTGAATCGCTTGCTTATAGGTTTCACCTGGTTTGATTTCATAGATTGCAGGGCGGTTTACTTCACCATCAATCGAAATCGTGTTACCCAATGCACCGATGAAGACCACATCACCTGGTAATAAGCGGATATCATTGCGAGCATCACCTTTAAGTAACAGATCGTACATATCCAGTTTACGAATTACCTGACCATTACGCTTAAGTTGCACGTTACGCAGGGCACCACTCTCACTAAAGCCACCACTGTAGTAAATCGCTTGAGAGATTGTGGTTAGTGCACTAACTGTGTAAGCCCCTGGTTTGTACGCATCACCCATAACAAAAACTTGCATGGTGCGCATTTCACCTAACGAAATGTCGCTGCGCACACCAATCATTTGCTCTTTTACTCGCTGGTTTAGAGAATCACGCACATCAGAGAATGTCATGCCGGCCACTTGAACAGGACCAAGGGAAGGGAAGTTGATGATGCCTGCACGATTAACACGAAGACGATGCGTTGTGTTTTCTTTACCAAAAAGTTGGATAACGATTTCATCACCAGCTCCTACCGTGTAGTCAGCCGGAACAGGTACGTCACTGATTGGTGCAAATGTCGTCGGTGAACCCGCAAATAAATCTAGACCAAAGCGCTTTAGACCTTGCTCATTTTTTTCTGGGTCTTCTGAGTCGTTAGCTTTTGCCTCAACAGTACTACTAGCAGCCGGGCGTTGCTCAATCACTTGAGGGTTTTGATAACTACTTGGCTGAGAAGAAGCGCCGGAAGGAATAGAGATACCATACTTACTCGCCAATGCTTGTTGCTGGTCAGCTGGCAAGTTCTGAAACATTTGAATTTGTTCTGGGGTTGGAGTCTGCGCATTAGTAAGCGGCGCAAATAGGCTTGCTAGAATGCAAGCACCTATCGAGAAATATCCTTTGAGCATGATAATTCGCTATTTAAAGTCAGGAGTTAAAAATCCTAGCCACAAAACTAGGCGCTAGGTCTTTAATTAAAATCGGTGTTGAAAGCCAAGAGTAAGTGCGTTCAAGCGTGCCTGGTCTTCAGATGTGCTATCAACAAACTCAAAAACAACTGCATTCTGCTTGTCCAAAGCATAATGCATACCCAAGCCAAAGCTAAAGCCTTGATCTTTATTAGGGCCTACATTTTGTTGGTCGATCTGGACACTAGAATAACCGGCAAGTCCGTAAAGTGCTACACGCTCGGAGACAGGCATATTCAACTTAATAAAACCACTCGCAAGACTATCTACTGCAAGTCCGCTATCTCGTTGTACAGAAGTTCCGTAACGTGCTTCAAAAGCGAGGTAATCATTGAAGAAGTAACCAGCTTGCGCTTGAAGAAGGAAAGGGTTTCCCTCGGTTACTGGAGAAGAGGAATGATGAAATTCAGCGTTAGAGTAACTTACTAACGCACCAGCATAAAAATCTGCTGAGGCAGAAAATGAGCACAAGCCTAAGCTGATTGCACTCAACGCCCCTAGCCATGGTCGTTTATTAATCACGTAAGTGTTCCTTGGGTGTCGACTGACCGCTGCACATTATGAACGACGCGCGCAGTGAATGTCTGTTAACTTTTGTCAATTTCGCTTGTGCGTTTACACGCTACCGCCCGGCGGCATTACGCGTTAGCCACTGTTCGCTGATTCCCGATTCATTCGGTTTATTGATATAAATATTCTTTTTAAGCCTCACTTTTGCGACTAACCGTTCAAAAAAACAATCTTTTATAAACGCAACACAAAAGCTGGCAAATTATGCATGTATTAGCGCAAAACGGCAAGGGGGCAAAAACGTCTCAGATTTCCGTTTATGGTTCGTAAATTCTCACGAATGAGAAAAACACTGGCTGCCAGCCTCTTAAAACAGAACACAACTACGGATGCATTGAGTAAAAAATGTGAACGTTTGCGTAAATTCAGAGGTGACCGGAAATAACGCAGTCGAAGACGCATTTTGATTCAGTACAAATATCAAACCTAAGCTGCTCTCTCTTCTCAATTTTGCAACAACTCTTCTTTAACGTTAGGTAAATTCACATAGGAAACTATTTACATGCTGATTGTTTTTTAACTAAAATGACTAGTGGTATGTTCTAAACAGACCAAACATCGATGTTTTAAAATCTGAAATACAAGGATTAATAATGAAGAACACAGCTCTAGCTATTCTTATGGCTTTAAGCGCATCAACTGCATTTGCAGCTGAAGAAGCAGGTTCTGCTGGTGCCGCATCTGCGTCTGCCACTGGTACAACTGCAGTAGCGGTAGGTGCAGCAGCAGCAGTAACTGTAGTAGCGGTTGCAGCGTCAGATAGTGACTCAACTACAACTACGACTACTAGTGTTAAAAAATAAGCAAGCCTAGCTTGACTTATATATCGCCCTGATTTCTCAGGGCGATTTTATTTGTAATGAGGGAATGATGAACACCTTTCTATCGCTAAAATGGATGCGCTTACTTATTGCCCTACCTTTACTGAACTCAATCTTCGGCTGTACACAAAAATTTAATGACGTATCCGCGACAATCCAAGAAGCTTATGGCAACTACATCGATGTCGAGCTAACGCCAGAAGAAATTGAAGCAGTTCCTTATGCTAGTGCTTACTTAAAAATTGGTGACCAAAAACAGGTCTTCGTAGTGTTGGCCTTTGCTGAGCAAAACCCATTAACTGGCAATACCCAATTAAAGTGGGTAAGTGCAGATAAGGCAATGGTGGTAACAGAGAACGGTCATATTGTTAAAACTATTGGTTTGCAAACCACCAATCTAGCAGGCATTTATGGCAACGTTCCTGCCTACTCAGCACCCTCTGTGCAATATTCTCTTTCTTACGATTGGGCTGACAAATACCGTTATGGGTTCCCGGCTAAAGTCCAACGTTCTCGCCAAGGTAAAGAAACCGTCATAACCCCTATTTCATCTACCTCTACTGATGTTTATACCGAGGTTGTAACGTTTACCAGCTTAGAAAAAACTGTAGAAAACCAATACTGGGTAAACGGTAAAGGAGAAGTAGTGAAAACACGTCAACACTTAGGTCCAAACATGGTGCCTGTTGAATTGACGATTCTGAAAGGGTACAGCAAATCATGAATAAGCGACTGCTATCTTTATTAAGCCTAAGTTTAACGGCAACGATTCTGGCGACACCGACTACCGTTCAAGCTCAAAATCACACCTCACCACCGCTCAATATAGAACTTGTCGGAACGGGCAAAGCATTGCAATTCCAACAAGCGGCACGTTTAGAGAGCGTACTTAAGCATGCACAAGAACAACAAATCGCCCTGCAATACCCTTTAGCTGTGACTCTATTTGATAACACCGAAACCGCAGTGCAAGAAAGTACTGCCTTAAAAAATTCGGTGTTAAACCAAATGATTCAACATAATTTAGTTGCGCACCCATTTTACAAGTTTATCCAACGAAGCCAGTTTGCACCTCGCGTGCTATCGGCCATTGATGTTGATCGCATCCGTCTAGATAAATTTGATAACCCTCTTTTACAAGGTCAACTTGCGTTAAGTGCACCAAAACGTGAAGAAAAAGTGTTGTATGTGGGTAACTTGGAAAAAGTCTACGCGGTAGAAAACCAAACGGGTGTCGCTCTGCATGAACAGATCGATAACCTACGTTCAAGTGATATTGATGAGCTTTCCTATCCGCCAATCCTAATTTATCCGGATGGCAAGGTTATTCATCCTCACCATGGCAGTTGGTTAACCACTCAATATTACTTGCCGCCACTTACCATTGTGTATATCCCATTTGATGAGTTCGAAAAATCACAAATGGATAAAGACATTGTCGCTCTGCTTGCACAACGTAAACCAACCTCATCGAAGAACTAGACATGAACCTGATCAGAACCAGTTTATCCCTTTCTTTAATGGGTCCAGCGTTGGTGTGGGCTCAAGACATGCCTTTCGAAGCACCACCATTGCAACCATCACAAATGGACTTTGGTGGTGTCGGCTTAATGCAGATGCCAACAGGTCGTATGGCACCTGAAGGCGAGTTTAACTTTGCTGTTACCGGCAGCGATGAGTACCTTTTTTACAATGTCACACTACAAGTGATGCCCTGGTTAGAAACGACTATTCGCTATACTAGAGTCAATGATGTTCTTTATAGTGAAGACCCAACGTTTTCTGGTGATACAAAATTTACGGATAAAGGTATCGACTTTAAAGTTAGACTTTTACAAGAATCAAGTTACCTACCGGAACTTTCTATTGGGGTGCGTGACTTTGCGGGCACTGGTCTTTTTGATGGTGAGTTTATTGCCGCAACAAAACGTTACTCTAACCCAAGCCTTGGTACCTTTGATTTCACTTTAGGTATGGGTTGGGGCTACTTAGGCACGCGCGACAACATCAGCAACCCGGCTTGTAAGCTGTCCGATAGTTTCTGTGAACGCCCTTCAGATTTCAAAAATAATGGCGGAAGCGTGGATTTTGAACGTTGGTTCAAAGGTCCTGCTGCACTCTTTGGTGGTGTCGAGTATCAAACTTTGCACGCACCGCTACGCTTTAAGCTTGAATACGACAGCAACGACTACAGTGAAGACTATCCTGTGGTACGTGGTAGTATAGACATGACACCTCATACGCCTTGGAACTTTGGTGTTCTGTATCGTTTAGGGCATATGGCCGATTTGCGTTTGAGCTACGAGCGCGGTGATACGTTAGTTGCAGGCGTAAGCCTTTACACAAACTTCAATGATATGCCGTCTTTCTGGCGTGATGCTCCAACTCCAGAAGTTGAAGACAAACAACCAGAGCAGTTATCTGATGTAGATTGGGAACGTGTTACCGAGGAGCTGGATAAGATTGCTGGCTACCAAAATACCCAACTCTATGTTGAAGACAATACCGTCTCGATTGTTGGCGAACAGAAAAAGTATCGTGATCGCAACGAAGCTCATGAAAAAGCGGCGGCAATCCTTTACAACGAAATGCCAAACAACATTGATACCTTTACTATTAATGAACGTAGTGGTGGATTAATCGGTGATCAAACGGCTATCTCGAAAGAGAAATACCGTGACTTTGCAGAAGTTAACTACATCACTCCTAGCATTGAAGACGCAACTTCAAAAGGAAATGAAAAACCACAAGGTAATCTTATCTACGACGGTTTTGAGCGTTTCGATTATGGTTTTTCCCCGCAACTGGTTCAAACACTGGGTGCTGCTGAAACATTTTACTTCTTTAGTGTGGGACTTAAAGGTGAAGCCTCTTATTGGCTGACAGATGACTTAGAAGTAGGCGGTGCTCTTTATTGGGATTGGTACAACAACTACGACAAGTTTAACTACGTCACTCCGCCGGATGGCACGACGATACCTCGTGTACGCACGATGTTTAGGGCCTATAGAGATGAATATCCTGTAACTATGCAGAATCTTCAATTAACTTGGTTCAAAGAGTACTCAGATACCATGGACCAACAGTTCTACGCCGGTTATCTAGAGAGCATGTTTGCGGGTGTGGGTACCGAATTCTTATATCGACCGAAAGGCGCAAACTGGGCGATCGGTGCAGATGTAAACTTGATCTCTCAACGTGACCCGCAAAGTTACTTCGGTGTGTACGATGAAAAGTGGCAGTATGTTCCAGAATACGGAGATCCTTTCCAAGTTATTGATAAAGGCTTCACAGGTTTCGTTTCTGCGTATTACTACCCCCAATGGGATTTTCTATCCAATTTGATGGTACAAGTAGATGTGGGGCAGTTCCTCGGTGGTGACGTCGGTACTCAAATAAACATAGCTAAGCAGTTTGACAGTGGCGTAATCGCCGGTGCTTACGCTTCGTTTACGAATTTAACTGCAGAAGAGTTTGGTGAAGGCAGTTTTACTAAAGGTCTCTACATTTCGATTCCATACGATATCATGACAGTGAAACCAAGTAACAATAGAGCAAACTTCTCTTGGCAACCAATCACTCGTGATGGTGGTCAGAAGCTAAATAGAAAATACGAACTTATTCAATTAACAGACGAGCGCAACCCTTGGTACCAGAGACCAAACGCGTCAAACGCTGAATAACAACACTATTTAAGGGAGCTTCAGCTCCCTTTTACTTATGCCCAAGCGCTCTTTACCTTTCTTTTCCTTCCAATAGCGCAAATTTCTGTTTCTTGCTAGAATTCCTGAGAAAATTTTAATCTATGGTGGAAGTCTTATGATCATCGTAACTGGTGGTGCTGGCATGATCGGCAGCAACATTGTTAAAGCACTGAACGAAGCAGGTATTAACGATATTCTGGTTGTCGACAACCTAAAAAATGGCAAGAAGTTTAAAAACTTAGTTGATCTTGATATCACAGATTACATGGATCGTGATGACTTTCTGACCCAAATTATGGCGGGCGATGATTTTGGTCCGATTGAGGCAATTTTCCACGAAGGTGCTTGTTCTGCAACGACTGAGTGGGATGGTAAGTACATGATGCTAAACAACTACGAGTACTCTAAAGAGCTGCTGCATTACTGTTTAGATCGCGAGATTCCATTCCTATACGCTTCTTCAGCAGCCACTTACGGCGATACAGAGACTTTTGTTGAAGAACGCGAATACGAAGGCGCACTGAATGTATACGGTTACTCGAAACAGCAGTTTGATAACTACGTTCGTCGCCTATGGCAAGACGCTGAAGAACATGGTGAGACCCTTTCTCAAATCACTGGCTTCCGCTACTTCAACGTATATGGCCCACGTGAAGACCACAAAGGTAGCATGGCATCAGTTGCGTTCCACCTAAACAACCAACTTAACGCAGGTGAAAATCCTAAATTGTTCGCGGGCAGCGAATCATTCAAACGCGACTTCGTTTACGTTGGTGATGTATGTAAAGTTAACCTGTGGTTCTTAGAAAACGGCGTATCAGGCATTTTTAACTGTGGTACTGGCCGTGCTGAATCTTTTGAAGAGATAGCAAAAGCAGTTATCAAGCATCATGGCAAAGGCCAAATTGAAACCATCCCATTCCCTGAGCACCTAAAAGGCGCTTACCAAGAATTCACACAAGCGGATCTGACCAAACTGCGCACCGCAGGTTGTGATGTTGAATTCAAGACAGTTGCAGAAGGCGTTGCCGAATACTTAACTATCCAAAACAGTTAAGCACCACAAGGTGGTAGAACCATAACCTGCCACCTTTACTCAAGTGCAATAGCCTGTATCATTCCTAACTATCTTTTTCTCATTTAAACCACTTCGCCCGTACACGAATAGGTAACTAGACACGCCATGACCATAAAACGTGATGACTTCGACCCTAAAGCATATAACCCTGAGTTTAAGCGCCACTTTCTGTCGCCTAAGTACTGGGGCACGTGGTTAGGTGTTATCTTATTTTTACCTTTATCATTAATGCCACTGGGTTTACAAAAGTGGTTGGCGAAAACCATAGCCAAAAAACTGTCTAAATCCCACAAAGGTCCAGCTCACCGAGCGAGGGTGAACTTTGAGCTGTGTTTTCCGGAAAAGTCGTTCCAAGAACGTGAAGCTTTGATAGAAAAAACACTCTACACAGCAGCCATGTTCTTTTTTCGCTTCGGGTTACTAAGTTTACGCTCACCAAAGTGGCTTCAGAACCGTTGCCAAATTCGCGGCCTAGACATTTTACGACAGCACATTGATAACAACGAAAATGTGATTTTAATGGTTCCCCACTCTTGGGCAATTGATGTGCCTGCTATCTTGCTCGCTTCAATGGGAATGCCAGTGTCTGCAATGGCGAAGAAACAAAAGAATGATGTTGCTGACTGGCTGATGCACAAGCAAAGAGTCCAATACGGTGGTCGTGTTTATGAACGCTCAGGTGGCATTAAGCCTTTTCTGAAATCCATTCGAGATGGCTATGTAGGGTATTATCTACCCGATCAAGATCACGGCCCAGAGCATAGTGTGTTTGTAGATTTTTTTGCTACACGTAAAGCAACACTACCTGGTTTAGGCAAAATTGCGAAACTATCACGCTCAAAAGTACTGCCTCTATTTGCGTCGATGAACACTGAAGATGGTACGTTTGATATTGAGATTTTACCAGCGTTTGAGCTGGATAAAGGCGAAGAGCAAGACGCTCGTACCTGTAATGAAGCCATTGAATATTTTGTCGGTGATAAACCCGAACAATATATGTGGGTACTACAGTTGCTGCACTCTCAAGAAGACGGCAATAACTATTACAATTTGTTTAAACCAAGATATAACAGCGACTGGAAAGTACAGTGAAAGTATTTGTCGTAAGCTTGGCTCGATCGCTAGATCGCCGAGAACGTATTGAAGAAAAGTTAAAACAACAAGGCATTACGTTTGAATTTTTTGATGCAGTAGATGGCTCTGTTGACCGTTTTCTTCATTCAGAAAAAAGTCGTCCTACCATTACTCTACGCCGCAAAGGGTATCAATTAAAAACCAGTGAAGTCGCCTGTTTTGCAAGCCATTACGAGTTGTGGGTTCGCTGTGTTGAGCTTGATGAACCGATCGTCATCTTAGAAGACAACGTCGACCCCGTAGAAGGGCTGAAGCAAGTACTCGAACATACCCTTCCATTGACTTCTAATTATGACTACATCAAGTTGTCTGCCACTCAGAAGCGTGTATTCACCCCAATCGTACCGATTGATGATAATCATATGCTAGGGGGATACTCAGCAGGCACTTGTGGTACCACCGCTTATATCGTTACACCTAAAGCAGCCTCAAAGTTTGTTATGCATGCTCAAGAGTTTATTGAACCAGTCGATGACTACATGGAAAAACCATGGAGACATGGTGTTCAAGTCTACAGCGTGTCTCCAGATCTCTTTACTAGAGCAGAGATTGCTTCGACGATTGGTGGTAAAAGAAAAGATAAATCCAAAATGACTCTTGCGAATAAAATATACGCTGAACTTTTTAGAACTTATGAGTCAATTTTGAAATTCCTATACTGGAAAAACAAAGCATGAAGATTTTAGTCATTGGCCCTGCATGGGTCGGCGATATGGTAATGTCGCAATCGTTATATATCGTATTAAAGCAACGCCATCCAGATAGCCAAATTGACGTTATCGCTCCAGGATGGTGTAAACCGATTCTTGAGCGTATGCCAGAAATCCATCAAGCGATTGAAATGCCTATCGGTCATGGTGAGTTTAACTTATTAGGCCGCAGGGAAATTGGCAAATCATTACGTGAAAAGCAATATGACCACGCCTATATCTTGCCTAAATCAGCGAAATCGGCACTGATCCCATGGTTTGCCAACATTCCTCTTCGTACTGGCTGGAAAGGAGAAATGCGCTATGGTTTATTGAATGATTTACGCCCTAACATGAAGTCTTTTCAGTACATGGTAGAGCGCTATGTAGCGTTAGCTTATCCAAAAGCAGAAATGGTGGACTCTAACTCTCTTGGCGGGCTTGAAACCTTACCTCGCCCTCGCCTTGCAATCAACGCGGCAGAGCAACAAGCCACGATCAAAAAGTTCAACTTAGCCCAAGACCAACCAATTATCGGACTGTGCCCAGGAGCAGAGTTTGGTCCTGCCAAAAAATGGCCCGAAACACACTACGCTGAAGTTGCGACGCAAATGGCTCGTTCTGGACATCAAATCTGGTTGTTTGGTTCTCAAAAAGACTTAGAGACTTGTAACAATATTCGCGCACTTGTTCCGACGCAATTCCATGAGCACATTCATGTTCTGGCAGGCCAAACCAGCTTAATTGAAGCGGTCGACCTACTTGCTGCATGTAAGACTGTTGTCGCGAATGACTCAGGCTTAATGCATGTGGCAGCTGCGGTTGGTTGTAATGTTGTTGCAGTGTATGGCTCAACTTCACCGAAGTACACCCCCCCACTCGCAGAAAAAGTGGAGATTGTTCATACCGATATTGATTGTCGCCCTTGTTTCCAGCGTGAATGTCAGTACAAACACCTTAAGTGCTTGACAGAACTTTCGCCTAAGCAAGTGCTAGATAGTATCCAAAAACTTGACGCCATTACGATAAGCTCATGTTAGTTCGCATTATTTATACCTTACTACTCGCCCTAGCGTCACCGCTGCTTTTATTTGGTTTGTACAAGAGCAAACCAAATAAGCCTAAGTTCGGCTCTCGCTGGAAAGAGCACTTTGGCATAACCCCCAAGTTAAAAAGCAACGACAAACCTATTTGGATACATGCCGTATCTGTTGGTGAAAGCATAGCAGCAACACCTTTAATCAAAGCCCTTAAGGAACAAAACCCCGAACAATCTATTCTAGTTACAACAACAACAAGTACGGGAGCTGAACAGATTGCTAAGTTGGGTGATTTAGTTGAACACCGCTATATGCCAATTGACTTTGGGTTCGCTATCAAAGGTTTTCTTAAAGCAGTGCAGCCAAAACAGATGTTGATCATTGAGACTGAGCTGTGGCCAAACACGCTTCACAATGTTCACAAAGCGGGTATCCCTATAACTGTCGTGAATGCGCGCCTATCTGAAAAATCGTGTCAGAACTACGCCAAAATACAGCGGCTTTTTAACCAGCTTCATCCATGCCTAACTCAAGTACTCTGCCAAACGGATTCAGATGCAGAGCGCTTCGAACGCTTAGGCGTTGAGAAAAAGAAACTATCCGTTACTGGCTCGATTAAGTTCGATATTCAAATATCAGAGCAAGTGAAACAGCAAGGACAGCAGCTTCGAGCCCAACTTGGAAACGATCGTCCGATTTGGATAGCAGCTAGCACCCACAAAGGCGAGGACGAACAGGTATTAGATGCACATAGACAAGTTTTAAAATCTCATCCAAATGCATTACTTATTTTGGTTCCTCGCCATCCGGAACGATTTGATGATGTATTCACGCTTTGCCAACAGCAAGGATTTAAAACTGTGCGTCGTACTTCAACGCATGCAGTAGAGACGAATACTCAAGTATATCTCGGCGATACAATGGGTGAGATGCTAACGTTGATTGGCGCAGCGGACATCTGCTTTATGGGTGGAAGCCTAATTGGAGATAAGGTTGGTGGGCACAATGTATTGGAGCCTGCTGCTTTGGGCGTCCCTATTATCAATGGTCCAAGCTTCTTTAACTTCAAAGAAATCGTACATGAAATGAAGCAGAACAACCTCATCAAAATTGTGAAAAATGAGGATGAACTGGCAAGAGCTATCGTGGCTCTAATTAAAGACGTCGCAGCTCATGAGCGCATCACGTCAGAGCTTGCTCATTTTATGTTAGCAAACTCAGGCTCCTTACAACGTACCACCACAGCCAACTCTTCTATCTAAAAAAGCCGAGTATTAACTCGGCTGCTTTTTTAAACTTTAGCTGTAAGCCAACGCTTTATTTTCTTTCGGTAATATTTTTTCGACTTTTTCAAATATATAACTAAAAAGCACTTCCAGTACTTATAATTGTAAATCTTGTTCAAGCCCAAAATACGGATTTTATAATACGTAAACTCTCGCTCTTCTGCCGCTGGGTCTTGTGCTTGTTGTAAACTCCAAGAGCCTTCATGCATACTACGATAAACTGACATTATTTCAGGGAGATACCAAGCTCCGTGCTCGATACTATTGATAATTTGCAATACAGAGTGCTCGCCATAAAGCTTGAAAAAGTCTTCATGTTGATAAATTAGGTCAAAAAACGGCTCTTTTCTAATAAACATCGATGCCATAGGCATAGTGTCTCCGCCCTTCTTAATGACATACTGATAAGATATTTTCTTTTCTAAATCGCCTTGGTATCCGTATTTCTTGTCAACCAACTGGTCTTTTAGCAAAGTCAAAGAAGGATGAAAACAAACATTAATATCCTTGTGGTATGCCAATGCTTTAAGCTGTTTTTGAAGCTTGTTGTCATCAACCCAATAATCATCACCTTCACAAAAAGCTATATACTCCCCATCAACATGAGGTAACATGTTAAAAAGTACAGCAGATGATCCTTTAGAGTATATATTTTCCTCTGGATAAATTCTCTTTACTTGGCATTTACCAGAATACTCATTAAAAACCTTATCGATAACTTTTCGACTATTGTCAGAGGAGCAATCATCATGTATGAGCAACTCGTATTCAAAGTCTACCGTCTGATTAAGTATAGATAAAAGTGTCTGCTCAATATATTTCTCGTGATTATAGCAGGTACAAATGACTGAGACTTTAGTGGACATTTTTTCCTCTGTCTTCTAATTTATCGGTTAAGTAGAGTTATTTCTTCAGCTATATTTCTAGGGATGATATTCATTAATAACTAACTAATTTTTCTTGCCGGATTTCCAAATACAGTAGTATTTGGCTTGACATTCCTTATAACGACACTCCCTATGCCAACTGAAGCATAATCACCTACCTTTATATTAGGATGTAATATTGCACCTGAGCCGATAGTAACGTAATCACCAATAAAAACATGTCCATTTATAGCAGCGTTTCCTAATACTGTAACATAATCACCGACAACACAGTCATGACCAATACCATTGCTACAGTTAACAATAGTGTACTTTCCTATTTTTACATCTGAAGATATAGTACAGCGAGGGTTAATAATACTCCCCTCACCTATGACAACATTCTGTCCAATAAGTGCATTATTGCTCACGAAGGATTTCGGTGTACCACCATGCATCAATGCTTGTTCAATAACTTTCTTCCTTGGTAAGGAGGTTCCAACACAAACTAAAAACTCAAAACCTTTTTCTTCAGCAATCGAATCTAATACTTTTACTGGTACACCATCATAAGACTCGATTGAACTGTAATTAGAGTCGGTCACTAAAAAACCTCGAAGCTCCTCTAACATAGGCGACTGCTCAGCGACTAACCATCCATAAACTTCCTTAGCTAATCCACCCGCACCCAGAATATATAAGCTCACAATCAACCTCTAGTCATTAAAATATAGTCGGATCCACTACTGATCATATTAAAGCCATTATTTTGATAAAACAGTATCGCGTGCTCGTTTTCTTTATTTACGTGAAGAGAACAAGGGGTATTCCCTGAACTGGCTCGCTCAATAAACCTATTTAGTAGCGCAGTTCCTATCCCAACATTAGTTTTAAAAGCATGAATTTTATTTAGGTACAAACCAGATGTCTCAAGCGGTGCAACTCTTTTAGAAAACTCCGTGGCTAAAGATATAATCTTTTTCTTCTCAATAGCTGACTTATTGTCTAGGAGTATCTTCAAGGAAGTCGCAGAGCGAAATTTTTTCTCTTTCGCGGGGAAGTAGCAAGAGTATCCAACGAACTCGCCATGATAAAATGCAGCATCTCCAACACATAGATCCGTTCCGCTCGTTATAATCAATCGATAAACTTTTGCAATACACTCAGACTCATCTTGAGATAGCTGCATATAGAACAAAGGATCAAGTTGGCAAACAGATTTCGCCACGACTTCTATTTCATTATCATTTAACTGCTCAAGTGGCTTAAATTCAATCACAATAAACTCTTTCCACCATCTAGTACAATCTCCTGTCCTGTTAACCATCGCGACTCTTCGCTAATTAAGAAGTTACAAAGAGATGCAACATCTCCTGGCTTCCCTAACCCTAATGGATAGCTTGCCCTTAATTCTGTGAACTTCTCTGATGACATCGTCGACTCTACAAACTCAGCATGCTTTGTCCGAACCCATCCAGGGAGAATACTATTGCAAGTTATACCTCTCGGAGCTAATTCGACCGCTAAAGTGCGCATTAACCCGTTCAGAGCCGCTTTTGATGACGAATACGCAGATAAACCTGGCTCTCCGCTGATCGATGCAATAGAGGATATAAAGAGTATTGAGCTTCCATCGTGAGAAAATTGTGACTTAGCAAAACAATGTGCAAACATAGCTTGTGAGACGAAGTTTAGCTGCATCATCTCCTTAAAATCCTGCTCTTTTGTAACTCGAAATGGCTTTATCTTATGGAAACCAGCACAGCCAATAAAACCGCTGAGTTTCGCACCTATGTCATTAACAATAGTTTTAAACAAATCCTTTACATCTGACAACTCGTTGTTGTCAAAGAGGTAATAACGTACATTAGGGTTATCTAACTCATCGATAGCTTTTTTTAGCGATTCGATATTCCTTCCTATTAAAATTGGAACACAGTCACTTTCAATTAACCGCTTCGCAACAGATTTTCCAATGTCGGACGTAGCCCCTGTAATTAAGATATACTTAGCCATTTAAAACTAACTTATGTAAATCAGTAAAAGTTTTTGCATTTTTTAACTGTTCGTGTGATACATTTACATCATATTCATCTTGAGCCATTGCAATAAACGATAGCTGAGCTAATGAGTCCCACGACTCCATTTCTGAGAACTCAGAATCCATATCCAATTCTTCCATCTCAATGTCTAATATCTCAATCAAGTGTTCTTTAAACTGCTCCATTTATAACTCCAATTCTATTATTTTACATACGGATAATTCACTCAAATCACAAATAGCGGCTCCCCAACTCAGACCAACTCCAAAACCTGCCAAGATAGCTCGTTTGCCAACAAAAGTGTGCGCACCTTGCCAAGCTTCAGCTATAGACAGAGGGATCGTTGCTGATGATGAATTACCATATTTTTTGATAACTTCAGAAGGCAATTGGTTCGAATCAAGTTGCAGTCCAGTTCTGAATCGCTGAAGAATAAACTCATTTGCTTGATGCAGAAAAAAATAATCTACTGGATTTTCAGTCGCATGATCCGAAGTAAATCGTTTAAGGAAAGATAGTGCTTTCGTTTGAGTGAATGTGAATACGTCTCGACCTTGCATAACTAAATGCTCCAAAGAACGTAAGTTCCCCTCTTCATCCTCTTCCAAAGTTGAACTTCCTTCTTGGTAAGGTATCGCCAGACCACCTACTGGGATGTTCAAAGCCATAGCACCTTGGCCGTCATGATGTATCTCTAGAGGTGCTCTATCAACAGTATCTTTATATTCTACAAGAGTCACAACTATAGCATCACCAACAAGGGGGTAAGAGTTTCTATCTTTCTTTGAAACTTTTAGACTCAGTACATCGCCAGTAATCAGTAATATCTTCTTGGCATCACTATTACGGATGATACTAGAGGATTCGAATAAACCTCGAATATAACCATTACATCCATCATTAATATCAATGCAATAGCAATCTTCATTGAAGTCAAACATGCCATGTATTATCGAAGAGGTTGATGGAATCAAGTAGTCAGGTGTCTGAGTTACAACAACTATTGCATCTATATCATCGTACGAAACACCCAGTACTTTCGGTAAGTTTTCAAGTAACGGCTTTACCATCTCACTAAAACAAATTGGTTTAGAAACTACGCGATGCTGCTCATAACCCATCAACTTTTTCAGTTTCTTAGAGCTCTGTTCTGTATGAGAGTAATTTTCGATCTCGTCATCGAAATAAGAAATATGCTTGGGTATCGCGGCAAGTATTCCCTTTAATGCTATATTACCAATATTACTTTTCATAAGTTAACCCTGAATCGTTTTAAGATACTCACCAATAACATGCGGCGAAACAAAATTCTCAGGAACCAAACCTTCACCAGGGATTGAAATAGCTAGCTGAGCTTCGATCTCACTTACTAGGACTAACAAATCAAAAGAGTCCAACAGACCTGACTCAAAAAGTTCAGTATCTTTAGTAAACTCATGTTCTGGTTTCATTGTGGTTAGGATTGCTATAATTTTTTCACACATACTACTATTTAACCTTTACAAATTCTTGTAGCGCTTTCTCTGAAAAAGCTTTTCTATTTAACTTACCATTTGGCGTAAAAAGCATTTCTTGTACAAAGCCAACCTTGCTTGGAATCATGTACTTTGGTAAACGTTTCGCCAGTGCAACTTTAAGCTCAACTTCACTCATCGAACTACTGCATTGAACAAAAGAATAAAGCACTTTATCTTCTGATAAATAACCAACAACACACTGTTCGACAGCATCTAGATCCATGATCTGAGACTCAATTTCGCCAAGTTCTATACGATAGCCATTGTGCTTAATCTGGAAGTCTTTTCTACCAATATAATAAATTAAACCATCAATAAGTCTAACCAAGTCTCCGGTACGATAGATCATATCAATATATTTATCTTGAAGTGGGTTTTGACAAAATACTTCTTCTGTTTTTTCTGAGTTAGCCCAATACCCAAGCGCTAAGCTAGAGCCTCGAACGCACAATTCACCTTCATCATTACGCTGGTCGTTTTCATCTAGGATTAGAATTCCTGAGTTATGGCAAGGGATTCCTATAGGTAAGCTATCCCCATCCCAGTCTGACGGCACATCATAGTAGGTGCAATCAACGGTAATTTCTGTTGGTCCGTACAAGTTAGAGTAATGAGCATTAGGATGCTTATCTAACCAGTACTTAATCGTCTTCGCTGGCATTACTTCCCCAGCAAACAATACATTCTTCAAGCATGGCAATTGAAACTGATCAAGTAACTTAAGGTTCGCAATATTTACAAGCAATGAAGGAACCCAGAAGATCGTTGTTATTGCTTTTTCTTTCAGGTATTCAAGTGTTTTCTGAGGAAAAATAAACACGCTTTCAGGAATAACATGCAATTCTGCCGCATTAGACAACGCCAAATAGATGTCTAAAGTCGAGTTATCAAAGAATAGTGGAGCTTGACTACCAATAATATCAGCCTTGCTCACTTCATAGGCTGAATTAGCCCAATCTATATAATCAATAACACTAGAATGGCAAATAGTGACACCTTTTGGTGTGCCAGTAGAGCCTGAAGTAAAAATTATATAGCATGGATCTTTATCAATAACGGTTTGATTAAACTTTTCGATATCAGCCCAAATATCTCGCATAGGTAGCTTAGATGCTGGTATTTCATCGATATTAATAGTTGAAATTGGACTATCTAATTCTAATGAACTTAATAGATTTCGTGAAGTTTCATCATAAAGAACAAGACAATCTTGAAGGTTAGATAAGATCTTTAATAGTCGTTCTTTAGGTGAGTTAATGTCTACCGGACAGTAAACACCTCCAGCCATTGTCGCAGAAAAGATCATGGAGAGTGCATTGACAGATTTTTTCGCAAACACAACTATCGGCTTGTTTAAACTTTCCTGCTGTCTTAGTTGCAATGAGATAGCATATGACTTTGCCGTACTTTCTGCATAAGTCAAAGAGTAGCTCGAATCCGAAACACAAATATTTCCTGGGTGTTTCATTGACGATGCTTGTAGATATTTCAGAATGCTGTTTCTCATCTTATACTCTCTTTTTGCAACCATTCATTATTTTTTAAGTATTTGTTTTATCTTGTTTATCATTGATTCACACAAATCAAAATATATAGGCAAGCATAAGATCCTTTTACTAATCGAGCGACTAACTTCACATGGAGTTCCGTCATGACTATAACTATCAACAAGATCTAAACTTGGATAAAAGTACCTTCTTGGAAAGATGTTATTCGCTTCCAAGTTAGCCTTAGCTCTAAGTAATGACTGCTCCGAGTCAAACACGATTGGTACGTACGCACCATTAGGTTTTGAGCTATCCGACCAATGTTGCATTTGGAAAACATCAGAAAGGTGAGTTTGATAACTTTGCCATAAGCCTCTTCGCTTGGTCATGACACTTTCTATATCATCTAGAACGCAGTGACCCATAGCGGCTTCAAACTCATTCATCTTGGCATTGGTTCCAACACCCTCTATTGAATCCGGTCCCGTTATTCCAAAGTTAATCATCAAACGTACTTTCGCTGCAAATCCATCATTTTGTGTAACCACAGCGCCACCCTCTATCGTGTGGAATAGCTTCGTAGCGTGGAAGCTTAATGTGCTTATATCACCGTGCGTTAATATACTTTCTTTATTTAGCCCCACCCCAAAAGCATGGGCAGCATCGTAGATAACTTTTAAACCGTGCTTGTTTGCTATCGCTTGAATCTCCTTGACTTTACATGGATTACCAAACACGTGCACCGGTACTATTGCAGACGTTTTTTCTGTAATAAGACCTTCAATTAGCTCAGGGTTAATATTGAAGGTATCACTTTCAATATCACAAAAAACAGGGGTTAAGTTTTCCCAGTTAAGCGTACTTGCGGTCGCAGCAAAAGAGAAAGGTGTAGTGATCACCTCTCCTGATAGATTTAGTGCTTTATAAGCCACTTGAAGTGCCAATGAGCCATTTGCAACCAATATAACATGCTTAACCCCAAGATACTCAGCTAGTCGAGATTCTAAATCCTTAACGAGAGGACCACTATTGGTCAACCAACCGCTCTCGTACACACGATCAACATATTGTTTATACTTATCTTTTGACGGTAGATATGGTTTTGTTACAGGAACAATTTCATTGCTCATCATTTAATATCTCATTGCAACTAACGAGTAGTGCTAGTTTTGTTCGGTGACTAACTCGGAAAGGTAACGTCCGTAATCATTTTTTTGCATCGGTTTTGCAATGAATAGTAGCTGGTCCCTTGTTAACCACCCATTGCGCCATGCAATCTCTTCTAAACAGGCAACTTTAAGACCTTGAACATTTTCAATGGTTTGAACAAACGAAGAAGCTTCATGTAGGCTTTCATGCGTTCCAGTATCTAACCAAGCAAAACCGCGCCCTAGTAATTGAACATTCAGGTCACCTTGCTCAAGGTACATTTGGTTTAGCGTCGAAATCTCCAATTCACCACGAGCTGAAGGTTTGATTTTTTTTGCCAATTCGACGACTCGGTTATCATAAAAATACAGCCCAGTGACAGCATAATTGGATTTAGGCTTTACTGGTTTTTCTTCAATCGAAATCGCCTGCATATTGGCATCAAATTCTACAACGCCAAATCTCTCAGGATCTTTAACCTGATAACCGAATACCGTCGCACCACGGGTCTTCATCGCGGCTTGCTGAAGGATAGGTGTGAACCCTTGCCCATAAAAGATGTTGTCACCTAGCACCAAACATACTGAGTCATCGCCAATGAAGTCTTCACCAATGATGAAGGCTTGAGCTAAGCCATCTGGGCTTGGTTGAATCGCGTATTGCAACTCAATGCCAAACTCTGAGCCATCCCCTAACAAGCGCTGAAATCCTTCTTGGTCTTCTGGCGTGGTGATGATCAAGATTTCACGAATGCCAGCAAGCATGAGTACCGACAACGGGTAGTAAATCATTGGTTTGTCATAAACCGGCAGTAACTGCTTAGAGACACCGCGTGTAATAGGGTAAAGGCGAGTGCCCGAGCCACCTGCCAAAATAATGCCTTTCATTATTCGCCCGCTCCTAATCGCTCTAAACTGTATGAACCATCAAGCACGCGTTGCCACCATTGCGGGTTGTTTAGGTACCATTCCACGGTTTTACGAATGCCGCTTTCAAAGGTTTCTTCTGGCGTCCAGTTAAGCTCTTGAGCGATCTTGGTGGCATCAATTGCGTAACGTACATCATGACCAGGACGATCTTTGACATAAGTGATCAAAGATTCATAAGACTCAACACCTGCCGGCTTGTCTGGTCGCAGCTCTTCAAGCAAAGCACAAATGGTTTTCACTACTTCGATGTTGGCTTTTTCGTTATGACCACCGATGTTGTAGGTTTCACCGACTTCACCTTCGTTGACCACTTTGTACAGCGCGCGAGCATGGTCTTCCACAAACAGCCAATCCCGGATCTGCATACCATCACCATACACAGGCAACGGCTTGCCATCGAGGGCATTTAAAATCATCAGAGGGATCAACTTCTCTGGGAAGTGGTACGGACCATAGTTGTTGGAGCAATTAGTGATAAGTGTTGGTAAGCCATAAGTCCGTTGCCAAGCGCGAACCAGGTGATCGCTCGAAGCTTTAGATGCAGAATATGGGCTGCTCGGCGCGTATGAGGTGCTTTCGGTGAACAAATCATCCGTTCCCTCTAGATCGCCATACACTTCATCCGTAGAAATATGATGAAAACGGAATGCCGATTGGCGCGCTTCATCTAAGCTCGACCAATATTGACGAGCCGCTTCAAGCAAATGGTAAGTGCCCATCACGTTGGTCTCAATAAAAGCAGCAGGACCATCAATAGAGCGATCGACGTGAGACTCGGCGGCCAAATGCATCACCCTATCGGGTTGATGCTCTGAAAACACGCGATCTAGTTCAGCTCGGTCACAGATATCTACTTGCTCAAAGTAGTAACGTTCACTCTCTGAGACATCAACCAGTGATTCTAGATTCCCTGCGTAGGTCAGTTTATCTAAATTGATGACGGTATCTTGGGTGTCACGAATGATATGTCGGACAACAGCTGACCCAATGAAGCCTGCTCCACCGGTTACTAATATTTTCATTACAAATGTTACCTACGTTAATTTTTGTGCCATCAGATACACATGAATACTTTATGATTATTGTAGTTTATAGACTCACTCGAGCATCGTTAGACTCAAGAAGGCTTACTTAGAGCAATCAATATAAAATGATAAAAACTCAATTAAGATTGAGAAGCATAACCGTCCTGAAAATGTTCAAAATCGGATTCTTGCCAAATAATCTGTCGCTTTAAACGCTCTTTATTAAATGAACGCAGAAGTCTATTTAGATTTTGATGCTTCCAGTCACCAGAAGTTTCAAAACGACACTTATCAAAATCGATAATCCATACCTTATCTTTGTCGTCGATCAAGATATTGTGGATATTCAAATCGGTATGGTTAACGCCAACCTGATGCATCTTGGCAATTTCTTGCCCTATTTTCTGATACATTTCTACCGATAAAGACTGTTCTTGCAAGATACTAACCAGATCTCTGGCGTTTGGGATTCGCTCACTTAATAAATCAGCTTGATAGAAGAGTCCTGACTTTACGGCTCTTGCTGCAATAGGACGAGGAACGTGCACCCCAGCCTCAATTAGCGCCAACAAAAGCTGAAACTCTTGCGCACAACGGGTATTATCCCAGCCAGAGAACCAATAATGATCGTTAACTAACTTCCCAAACAAACCGCCACGACGGTAATGACGTAGTGCCGCTTGCATGTTCTCTAGTTGGATAAACCATGTCGTACCTCGCCCCGTCGCACTGCCAACCACCTTGTCGGAGGACTGCCAGTATTCCGCATCAAATATCGGTTGGCTAGGGTCTGTAATGACCTCGTCATCAAACCAGATCACTTGGTTGTTGTTTTTATACTGTTGAGTCATACGCTCACCCTCTAGCCTAAATACCGGCTGGCTAATATATACAACCAAGTAAATGCAGCAAACGCCAAAGCAACCATAACGGCAGCAGAGCCTATATCTTTAGCTCGACCACTGAGTTCATGCCGTTCAATACCGATACGATCCACTACCGCCTCAATCGCTGAGTTTACAAGCTCTACAATCAAGACTAATACCACGACCCCGATCATTAAGATACGCTCAACCATGCCGACATCCACTAGCCAAGCCAAAATCACGGCGATACTCAACAAAGCCAACTCTTGTCGAATGGCAGCTTCATGCTTAAAAGCCGCTTTTAATCCTTGGATCGAATAACCCGTCGCTTTAACGATGCGCTTTAGTCCGGTATTACCCGGCTTACCAGATTCTTGCGATTGATGTGGTGTTGTCTTTGACATTGCAGAACACTTATCAGTACTTAGCTATATTCGAGCCGTGTATTTTACATTTATTGGGGATGTCTGCATAATTTACCTGCTTCTATTCATCAAATCAGACAATAATTATGTTCACTTCTGCCCCATCGTCACTATGCGTCTTGCGTTTGTCCGCTATTGGAGACGTTTGCAACACTATCGCCACCGTTCAAGCTATTCAGAAACACTGGCCTTCGACCCAGATTACTTGGATAACGGGTAAACTTGAAGCCCAGTTATTAGCCGCCATCGATGGTGTAGAAGTGATTGTTTTTGATAAAAAAGCGGGACTTGATGGCTACAAGTCGCTTTGGCGACAGCTGAAAGGCAGAGAGTTTGATGCGCTATTGCATATGCAGTACGCGATTCGAGCTAGTGTCGCAACGTTGGGTATTAAAGCAAAATACAAACTTGGTTTCTCTTCTGATAGAAGCCAGGACTTTCAAACGCTATTTACCAATGTCAAAGTGCCTTCCCCACAATCTCTGCATGTTGCAGATGGCTTAATGGCCTTTGCCCATCAAATTGGGATACCAAAGGCTGAACTAGACTGGGTACTTTCTTATTCAGACCACGACCAAGCTTGGGCAGAGTCTCATATTTCTCGTAGTAAACCTAACCTGCTGATTGTGCCTGGTGCGAGCAAAGCTTATAAAAACTGGAACGCGGAAGGTTATGTGGATGTGATTCATCACGCCAGAGCAAAAGGCTGGAACGTGATTCTGGCAGGCAGCCCTGCTCAGGTAGAATTGGATCTGGCAGAGGCCATTCAATCTCGCTTGGAAGAACCGTGCCTAAATTTAGTGGGACAAAGTTCAATTCTGCAAATGCTTGCGTTAATAGATAAGGTTGAAATGGTCATCGCCCCCGATACCGGACCAGCACACATGGCGAATGCAATGAAAACGCCAATCATCGGGCTCTATGCACACCATAATCCGCTGCGAGTGGGACCTTACCGTTATCTAAAATACGTTGTCTCGGTGTATGAAGAAACGATCTTTGCGGAAACAGGTAAAAACAGTAACGAGTTAAGCTGGCGAACTCGCGCTAAAGATGAAACGGCAATGAAGCGCATTACTAACACTCAAGTAATGAGCATGTTCGATCAAGTCTTAGAAGATTTGTATCCTCAATACCAGTAAACTTACTGTCTTGATTTGTTAAGAAGGAAATGACCTTGTCCAAACCAACCTTAGCCGTTGCCTTAATTGTAAAAAATGAAGAGAAGCACTTACAAGCTTGTCTAGACACAGTAAAAGATTGGGTCGATGAGATTGTCCTTCTAGACTCGGGCAGCACTGATCGCACTGAAGAAATCGCCCGACAATACACAGATAAGTTTTACACCAACCTAGATTGGCCAGGATTCGGTAAACAGCGCCAACTGGCGCAGCAATACGTTACGGCAGACTACGTTTTGTGGCTTGATGCGGACGAACAAGTCACTCCAGAGCTAAAAGAAAGTATCTTACACGCGGTATCAGCCAATAAGCCGAACGTTTTATACAAACTTAATCGACTAAGCTCAGCGTTTGGTAAGTTCATCTACCATTCTGGTTGGTCTCCAGACTGGATTGTGCGCTTATATCGCACCGAATATACACAATATAATGATTCGCTCGTTCATGAAAAAGTTGATGAGAAAAACTATCAAACTGAAAAACTGGATGGTCGACTGCATCACTACACTTACGAGCACCTTCATCATTACATCAATAAAACCACTGGCTACCTCAAGGCCTGGACGGATGAACGTGAAGGTAAAAAGAAAGCGGGTTTAACGACCGCTATCGTTCACGCTCTTGCTAGCTTTTTGAAGATGTATGTTCTCAAACGAGGCTTCCTTGATGGCAAACATGGCTTCATTCTAGCTTGGCTAAGCATGCACTCTACTTTTGTAAAATATATCGATCTCTACTTACGTGAACAGGCAAGAAAATCATGAAAACGACTTTAATTATCACCACTTACAACTGGAAAGAAGCATTAAAAGCGGTGTTAGAAAGCGTGAAACGTCAAACCGTTTTGCCTGACGAAGTCATTGTTGCAGATGACGGTTCTCGAGACGATACCAAAGCAATGATCGACCAACTGCGTGACGGCTTTCCAGTACCACTTATTCATAGCTGGCACGAAGATAATGGCTTTCAACTTTCAATGAGCCGCAACCGTGCGATCGCAAAAGCATCAGGTGACTACCTCATCATGATTGATGGCGACATGGTGTTGTCTCAAACGTTTATTGAATCACATAAGCAAGTCGCAAAGCCAAATTGGTTTGTGCAGGGTGGACGTGTGTTAACGGATGAAAACTGCAGCAAGGCCATCATGGAAAACGGCTTAGTGCCTTCCATTTTCAGCAAAGGCATTCGCAATCGTAAAAACTGCATCACCAACGCCTTGCTATCGAAATGGTTCTCTTACGAGCGGAATAACGATAAAGCCACTCGCGGTTGCAACATGGCATTTTGGCGACAAGATGTCATCGAGGTGAATGGCTTCAACCAAGATTTTGTTGGATGGGGACGCGAAGACAGCGAGTTTGTTCATCGCATGTTGAATGCGGGTAAGTCACGTCTTTACCTAAAATTTGCAGGTGTAGGCTACCACTTGTACCACGTAGAAAACTCTCGCGCGTCACTCGGAAAAAATGACGAGATTTTAGAAAACACCATTAAAAACAAGCTTAAACGCTGTGAGAATGGTGTTGATCAATTTCTAGAAGCTTAAGATTATAAAAAGGGGCGTTTCGCCCCTTTTTTATTGTTGCTGAGATAAAGCGAAGTACTTATCGGCAACCATCAATGAGATCAAACGCTCTTTACGTTTATCTTTGAACTGCTCAACCCACTGGTGCGCATTTTCAATGATCGCTAATGCTTCTTGCTCATTCGCTAGGTAATAATCCATCTTTTCGGGCAAATCCGAATAGTCATCCTTCACTTCAACATAGTGGACGCCTGCCTTTAACTTACCTTCCATAAACCAAGTCTCATATTTTGGCTTTGACATAATAACCAAGGAGTTAGACGACATAGCCCACTTAAGGTTGGTGGCTACATCATTGCCTTCTATACAGAGCAAAAACTTATACTGCAGTTGCTCTTCAATACTCATAAAGCCCTTTTCCCATGGTTTCCCTTCTACCGGGCGGGTCTGGCCAATATTGCATTGCGGATGGTTATAAAACGCATGAATCACCTTTTTACGATGCGGCTGAAAACCCACGCCGCGCCACGCTACCATGTCCTTTTTATCTTGATAGCGAACAGGATCATCAATAAATTTAAAATGACGAACTTGATTAAGTTTCAACACCACTGAATTTTGGTTGTTACCAAAAATAGGGCGGCTTTTTATAAAGCTCGGTACATTGGGGATGTGTGTAACATCGCCGTTGATGTAGTTAAACGCAAAACTGGAAGGGAAATAGCGTACAACTTGGCGAAGATCGAAAAAATACGTCCAACCTTTCGTTTTTTTGAATGTATCGACAGTAGCGTAACTTTGTTCTCGGCTATCGACTGAAAACGGCGTTTCACACTTGTTGTAATAGTTCACCCGCTCAAGGCAGCGTTGCTTCTCGGCTTCAGTTAAATTCGAAAGTAAACGCTTTGCTTGTGCTCGATATACAAAACGAGGGATAAGTATCGAGAGAGCGTTTGAGAAATAATAAGGGAACTTACTGTCTTTCATTCAGTTTTTCCCCAATCGCGATGGCTACTGGCTTGGGAACGAACTGATCGATACTTCCGCCATGAATCGCTACTTCTCTCACGATAGTCGACGATAGAAATGCAAACTCTTCTTCAGGAGTCAAAAATACACTTTCGATACCTGGTAATAGCTTTCGGTACATGTTGGTTAGTCCAAACTCGTATTCAAAGTCTACCGTTGTTCGTAAACCACGAATAAGAACCTTAGCTTTCTCATTTCTCGCGAAATCCACTAATAACCCGGAGAACCCCTTTACCGTCACACCAGGTAAATGCGCTACAACGTCCTGCATCAGCGCAACGCGCTCTTCCAATGAAAACATGGTGTTCTTCGATGGGCTTGCGGCTACGCCAATTACTACCTCATCAAACATTTCGTGAGTACGCTCTATTAGATTGAGGTGACCATTAGTCACTGGATCAAAAGTGCCCGGATAAATGACTTTCATATAATTTACTAAGTTATTCGAAACTGATTGAATTATTGAGGCTCGAGCGCAAGATTACAACAACTTAAGCTCGATAATAGCTCGACTTACTTCTGACACTCACCACAAAAGAAGGTATTACGTTGGCCAATCTTTAGCTCTTGAAGTCGTTCACCGCACTCTGGGCATGGCTCTCCGGCTTTTCCGTAAACCAATAACTCTTGTGCAAAGTAACCCGGCTTTCCATCGGCTTGCGCAAAGTCTTTCAGCGTAGTCCCACCTTGCTGAATCGCGATTTCTAACGTGGCTTTGATGTTCTCCACCAGTAATCGCCACTCTTTCTTAGTTAGTTTTCCTGCTGGGCGAGTTGGGTGAATGCGGGTTTTGAACAAAGACTCATTGGCGTAGATATTCCCAACGCCAACCACCACTTTATTGTCCATAATGAACTGTTTAACCGCAACACGCTTACCTTTGGCTTTGTCTGCCATATATACAGCGTTGAACTCCTCGGTTAAAGGCTCAGGTCCCATATGATCTAACACGGTGTGAGACTCATTAGGAGCGCTCCAAAGCCAAGCACCAAAACGACGCGGGTCGTTGTAGCGTAACACTTTGCCATTGGTGAGTTTAAGGTCAACATGATCGTGCTTTGCCGCAGGGAAGTCAGCGTCGAGTACACGCAATGATCCAGACATGCCAAGGTGAACAATCGCTGTACCTTGGTCAGTATCAATCAATAAGTACTTGGCACGACGACGAATATTACGAATAACCTGCCCTTCCAAAAGCTTAAGCTCTTGAGGAATATCCCAACGTAGCTTCGGAGTACGAAAAACAAATGCCTTGATCGTCTGCCCAATCATATGAGGGCTGATCCCCATTCTGCTTACTTCAACTTCTGGTAATTCAGGCATTTGACTCTCCTTAACAGCGTCAGAAACAACATTAGTGAGCGCTTAGCATAATTGAAAAGCAGTATGACAAACACAGTTTCAGAGAAAGGTTATTACGCAACTTTTACTTAGGCATGATGTAGTTACCATCAACAGAAATCGCGATCCACTTGTCTTGCCAATTTTTAAATAGCCAAAAATCGTCAAGGCGGTAAAAAGTGATACGTTGTGGCTCTTCCAAACCTTGATACCAGACTTCGATGCTTTCCGGCGGTGAAAGGCGAGGCTTTAACTGTTCATACTGCTGAGAGTTCAGTTCTGTGCCTTCAAGTGATTGCCAGCGAGTCACTATTTCTTGTACGGGGATATTGGCTTTAATGTTGGATTGCCACTGTCCATTTTGCTTGTCTAATTTCCAACCAGCATAGTAAATGGCACTGACATTATGATCGGAGCGTAACAAGTTTGGATACGGATCCACTTGTTCATCGATAAGATAGTTTTTGATCCAAGTTGGCGCATTAAGGATCACCATGAACACGATGATGCCTAAGATTAGAATATTGTTCCAACGGCGGCGGTGCACCTTTTTAGACATAATTCACCTCATCGCTTAAATCAGCAGCAGCTTAACCAAGCTGCTGCTGATTTAGAAAATCTACATTAAATTATGATTGAATCGGATCATCTTTTAACGTACTTAGCGGAACCAATTTACCTTCTCCATTATTCACTTCCGGCACATCCGCATGTGAAGAGAAGAAAGAAGGTAATGCATCCAACCTCTGACTAGAGACACCCATCAATTCAGAGATTGCTTTGATCATTGTGAAGCCATTACGTGGATAATCAACTACTTTTCGTTCATTGAAATCCGAACCAATGACAAACAAAGGCACTTCGTAGGATTGTTTTACCGATGGATCATGACGCAAGTTTTCACCACTATTACGATGCCCAAGTCCGTGATCGGAAACATAAATCAAGTTGTATGGAAGCGACTGCTTCCCTGCAAGTTGGGTAATTTTCTCTAGCATTGTGTCTGTTTGCTTTATCGACTCAATGTAACAAGAGATCTTGCTGCCATTGAAGTTAAACTCAACATCACCTTCCACACGATCACAGAAACCTGGGTGTGAGCCAATTAAGTGGATCACAATCAATTTTGATTTATCGTCACTCGACAGCGCTTTTTGAATGCTTGGCAGCAGTGTGCTGTCATAAACGTTCGAGTCTCTAAAGCTACCGCTGCGTGTAAAGGAAACATGCTCAGCATAGTTAGCAATTGAACTGATTCCGGTATCGAATTCTCCCATTCGACCTTGGTTAGAAACCCAATAGGTTTCCACACCAGCCATTTGCGCTAAGGTGTTGATGTTGTTATTCAGCTCAATATCAATACCATCATTCATTGTGACGTAGCGCATTACCGAGGTGAACGTGTTCGGACCTGGGGACAAAAAGTTTGTCCAAAGTTGCCCTTTGGCCGTCGACATAAACGGCGTATTTTCCATCGGCAGACCATACGCATTCATGTAGTCTTTTCGTACGCTTTCACCAATCACAAAAATGGTGTTCTTAGCCTCGCTTGGTGTTTTAGTGATTTTCCAAGAGGCTGGGATTTTACGCTGAGCCATGATCTCTGCGTTGTACTGATAGTACATGTTGTACGAATCAAACCAATCAAAAATAAATCGAATCGGCGGATAACGCATGTAAGAGAGCAATGCATGTATGTAGTCACTATTAACATTGCGATCTTTAATGGTGCGAATAGGTTTGTCCAGGAGTAAAAACGAAAACAAGATCAAACAGAATACTGATGCTTTACGACCTTTAAGTTGTGGCACATATTTGAACAGATAAAAGGACACTACAGCGAAAAGTGCCGCGACTGCCAACGTTCTGAGCTCCAAATCATTAAAGAACTCAAGCGCTTCTGAAGGGTTGGTCTCAATCAATGAAGAAATGATGGTCAAATTAGGATGACCATAATTCCAAGAAATAGGAATATAGAAAGTCGCAATCACAGCTAACAGGGCATATACCCAGTGACCAATACGATGAGCTTTAAGAAAAGCGAGCGTAATCGACATTAAGATAAGACAGTCCGCTTTTATTTCATAACCCAACGCGGCACTAAACATCACAGCTAAGATAATTAATGCAACAAACTTTAAGGCTTGTAACCCTAAATGCATCCTTTTTTGGCTCCTATAACTAAAGCAAATAATAAAAAACCCAACTCGAAAGTTGGGTTTTTCAATTCATCAAAGAGACTGAAACCAATTATTTGATTTTTGCTTCTTTGTACATAACGTGCTGGCGAACTACTGGATCAAACTTTTTGATCTCAAATTTGCCTGGCATGTTACGCTTGTTCTTATCAGTTGTGTAGAAGTGGCCTGTACCTGCAGAAGATACTAGACGGATTTTCTCACGAACGCCTTTCTTTGCCATTGCTTATTTCCTCTTAAACGTTTTCGCCACGTGCACGCATGTCTGCAAGAACAGTATCAATACCTTTCTTGTCGATGATGCGCATACCTTTAGCAGATAGACGTAGTTTAACAAAACGTTTTTCGCTCTCTACCCAGAAACGATGAGTTTGTAGGTTCGGCAGAAAACGACGCTTAGTAGCATTTCGTGCGTGTGAACGGTTGTTACCCGTTACTGGACGCTTACCAGTTACTTGGCATACTCGTGACATGAATGTCTTCTCCAAAATCGTTTCAGCTCGATATCAACCTTGGTGGCCGAACCTCTCTATCTCTCGAAAAGAAGTTAGAGGTTAAGAACCGCTATGGAAAATCCATACAAGGCTATCAAAGGTCGCGCATTATACTAACTTGATATGCATTGCTCAAGACCCGAACAGATCCTTTTTACAGGTTTTCGTGATCTTTTTTTAGACAGCAGATTTTTTTAGCAGTCCAAGCTGAATTCAGTTAAAAATTTAGTGGCGTGGATGATAGCAGATTTTTAGCAACTAACAACCTAAAAAACGCACAGTTATATCCAGCCTCTTTCAGCAAAAGAGACACTTTCCCCATCTCCGATGACGAAATGGTCCAAAATACGAATATCCACCAATGCTAATGCGTCGGTGAGACGCCTTGTAATCCTTCTGTCAGCTTGGCTCGGCTCAGCGACGCCTGAAGGATGATTGTGCGCTAGAATCAAAGCCGCCGCGTTATGATGCAGAGCACGCTTGACGACTTCTCTCGGATACACCGACGCTGCATCCAACGTTCCTTCAAATAAAATTTCATCTTTTATCACTCGGTGCTGGTTATCGAGAAAAAGAATATAAAAAGCCTCTCTTTGCCGATCCCTTAAAATAGAAGACAGATATAACTTAGTTTGGTCGGGGCTGGTTAAGGCATCACCACGCTTTAGCGTCTCCGCCAAGTAACGTTGTGTCATTTCTAGTACCGCTTGCAACTGAACATACTTGGCTTGCCCCAATCCTTTGTGATGACAAAACTCTTGCTCTGATGCTGAAAATAGTTGTCTGAGCGAACCAAAGTCTTGAATAAGGAAGTCTGCAAGCTCAATCACGTTCATTCCGCGGGTGCCTGTGCGCAAGAAGATGGCCAGTAGCTCAGCATCGGTCAAAGCTTGCGGCCCTCGTTGCAGTAGCTTCTCTCTGGGCATGGACTCATTTGGCAAAGCTTTCAGTATCATCTGATGTCTCTTTATATGGAAAGTGTCCCTATTCCACAAAACAAAAAGCGAAAGTCGAGTATGACTTTCGCTTTCTTCGTACTATCAGTGTTTTCCATGCAACTTAACAGTTCATCAGAGTTTAAAGTTGCCAACCAAGCCGTGAATTTCTGTTCCAGACTGTGATAGCTGCGTGCTGATTGACTCGGCATGCTGCAACGTCTCATTAATGTTGTTCACGATCTGTTGAATAGCCACTAAGTTTTGGTTGATGTCTTCTGCAACCGCGCTTTGTTCTTCTGCGGCAGACGCGGTTTGAATACCCATATCTCGAATTGTTCCGATAGAATGATGAACACCAGAAAGAGATTGCTGAATGAGCGCAGATTCTTCCGCCGTTTTGACACCTCGTTTTTGGCTCACCGACATTGTACTGACCGCTCTTGATACACCATTTTGTAGCTGCTTGAGCATGTCGCCAATTTCATGAGTACTATTTTGCGTACGACTGGCTAACGAGCGCACTTCATCCGCAACGACGGCAAACCCTCGACCTTGCTCACCGGCTCTAGCCGCTTCAATCGCCGCATTTAGGGCCAACAAATTCGTTTGCTCGGCTATCTCGCCAATCACATCCAGTACTTTGGTTATTTTTTCGGTCTGTAAACTTAACTCAGAAATTGCATCTGACGTGCTGTCTATCTCCGTCACGAGTTCGGTAATGCCTTCTATTGCTTGCTCGACCTCATGCTGAGCGGCGGTGACTTGACTGTTGGCATCGTCAATTGCCTGCGCGGTCGCATTAGTATTGCTGGCTACTTCTTTGGCAGTCATGCTCATTTGCGTCACTGCCGTCACGACTTTGTCCGTCTCTAAACAGTGATCCTGCATTTGAACGCTCGCTTGGCTGGTCTGAGTGTTCAGGCTTTGAGAAACGGTCTGTACTGTTGTCGCAGAGCGATGAATGTCCTGCATTAGTGGGTGCAGCTTATCCATAAACTCATTAAACGCGGCCGCCACTTCACCGACTTCATCCTGACTTTCGACTTTTAAACGAGCCGTTAAGTCACCGCCGCCTGCGGCAACATCTTTTAATGAAGCCGCGACATGTTGTAATGGCTGAATGCCTTTAGACACCACGATACTGGTGAGAACACTGGTAATGATCAATCCAATAACGGAAATCAACACGGCAGATAACGTATGCTCTTTTAGCTCTTGAGTCTTTAACTCTCTGTGCATCGCAACTTGCTGGTCGATGTCATCAATATAAACGCCAGTACCTAAAACCCAGTCCCATTTCGATAGATATTCTGCATAGCCCAACTTAGGCGCTTGTGCGTCAATGGTCGGTTTGTGCCACGAGAAATAGAGGAACCCATCCCCTTTTTGAGAAGCGTCAATCAAGCCCGCAATAACTGCGACCCCATTTTCATCTTTTAAGTCGTAAAGGTTTTTACCCTCTAATGCAGGTTTGATGGCGTGCAACGTATTCACACCTTGAGAGTCGTAGGCAAAAAAGTAGCCATCGCTTTCAAAGCGCATGGCTTTCAGAATTTCTTTTGCTGCCTCTTTATTACTTCCATTTACATCCGCGTCGTATAACGGTTTTATCGCCGTCACGCCCATCATCATGTAGGCTTGTAACTCTTTCTTTTTCGTTTCGATGAGCTCTTGCCTGTCTCTTGCCAGCTCCGCTTCCAAACTTTTACTGCTGTTGATGTAATACACCACTGAGATCAACGTGGTGATCAACAACAGCGGAATTAGGGTTATCAGCAGCAATTTGTTTCGACTTTTCAACACCATGGTTTCCACTACCTCTTTTTCTTTTCAGACTTGCAAACTCCGCGCAACTTGTCTGTGAGGTAGGCGAGAATTTTCCCTTCCTCGGTCAGATTAATACTCTGGAGTTTGATGTGAATTATCTTCTCGTTATATATGCTCGGGCGGTCAGACTTTGAATTGTGTTAAAATCCGGCCATCAAATTGGAGATCTCACATGCAAACACTAGCAGGAAAGAAAATTCTACTCGGCATCAGTGGCGGTATTGCCGCGTATAAATGTGCGGAGCTAACCCGTCGCCTCATAGAGAGAGGAGCGCAAGTTCAAGTTGTAATGACGAAAGCCGCAAAAGAGTTCATTACCCCTTTAACCATGCAAGCCGTTTCGGGCCGTCCTGTCTCGGACAGTTTACTAGACCCAGCAGCGGAAGCCTCTATGGGCCATATTGAATTGGCCAAATGGGCAGATTTAGTGCTATTAGCGCCCGCGACCGCGGACTTAATCGCGCGCATGTCCGCAGGCATGGGGAACGATTTACTTACTACGCTCGTGCTCGCGACGGATTCCCCTGTTGCCGTTTCTCCTGCGATGAATCAACAGATGTATCGCAATATCGCAACCCAAGAGAACATCGCTACGTTAGCGCGTCGTGGTATGCACATCTGGGGCCCTGCGGCAGGAGAGCAAGCCTGTGGTGATGTAGGACCAGGTCGAATGCTGGAACCAATGCAGCTAGCACATCTATGTGAACAGTTCTTTCAACCAAAATTGCTAGAAGGTAAGTCGATACTCATTACCGCCGGACCAACTCGTGAAGCGATTGATCCAGTGCGTTACATTACGAACCATAGCTCCGGGAAAATGGGCTATGCATTGGCGAGCGCCGCAGCGCAGATGGGAGCAAAAGTCACCCTCGTGAGCGGTCCTGTCAGTTTAAATACGCCCGTAGGTGTTGAGCGCATTAATGTTTCCAGTGCACAAGAGATGCACGAAGCCGTTATGACACATGCAAACAGGCATGATGCGTTTATTAGCTGCGCTGCCGTTGCCGACTACCGCCCACAAACGATCGCGTCTCAAAAGTTGAAAAAGACAGAAGACAACGACGAAATGGTCATTAATATGGTTAAAAATCCTGATATTGTTGCATCTGTGGCAGCAATGACGGAGAAGCGTCCGTTTACCGTCGGTTTTGCGGCTGAAACCAATGATGTAGAGACCTATGCTCGAGGCAAGTTAACAAAGAAAAACCTCGATATGATCTGTGCAAACGACGTTTCGGTTGCAGGGCAAGGATTTAACAGCAACGACAACGCAATTACCCTTTACTGGCCTGAAGGTGAACTTGCGCTCGCTTTAGAATCAAAAGAAGCATTGAGCTTTAAAATTCTCGAAAAAATGCATCAATTGATGTAACTAACGTTTGAAAACCCTGCCAATTTTTTACAAAAGCTGGCATAAATTTGGTACAAAAATGACAACTAAGGGTGTTAAATCTCCCATTCCACCCTTAGTGGTCTAGTTTGAGGCGAAATAGCGTCTTATAATCCCCTCCGCTCAACTTTGTATTTTGAAAGGAAGTAACTAATGGCCGGCAGTAAAAAATCCAACCGTCGTGAAGAGATCTTACAAGCATTGGCAGAAATGCTTGAATCAACAGATGGCGCTTCACGCATTACTACGGCAAAACTGGCCAAGCAAGTCGGCGTTTCAGAAGCCGCGCTGTATCGTCATTTCCCAAGTAAAGCGCGCATGTTCGAAGGGTTGATTGAGTTCATTGAAGAAGCCTTGATGACACGTATCAACCGTATTCTAGACGACGAAAAAGATACACTAGAGCGTATTCGTATGGTGATGCACCTTATTTTGGCGTTCTCTGAACGTAACCCAGGTCTGACACGCATTTTGTCGGGTCATGCTCTAATGTTTGAAAATGAACGCCTACGTGAACGCATCAATCAACTCTTTGAGCGTATAGAAACACAATTGCGCCAAATCCTGCGTGAACGTAAGATTCGTGAAGGGAAGTCTTTCCCTGTCGAAGAGCGCATCCTAGCCGCGCAAATTCTGGGACAAGTTGAGGGGAGCCTAAACCGCTTTGTGCGTAGCGACTTTAAATACCAGCCGACTGCAAACTTTGACGAGTACTGGGCGCTTTTGAGTGCACAAATAAAGTAAAAGACTATGAGTAAGGACAAATACACGCAGCCCGAGTTTTCTCTTTCACTTCTTCACCCTCGTAACTGGGGCGTATGGCTTGGTTTTGGTCTGTTGGCCATCCTCGTCAATATTCTTCCTTATCGGCTGCTGCTTTCATTAGGTCGTTCACTCGGCAAACTTGGCATGCGCTACGGTAAAAAGCGTGTCCACGTTGCTCAGCGTAACTTAGAATTGGCCTTTCCAGACAAAACACCTGAAGAGATTCAACACATTGTTGAAGAGAACTTCAAAAATACCGGTATGGCACTGATAGAAACCGGAATCACTTGGTTCTGGCCGACTTGGCGCTTTAAAAACCTGATCGTCGAGAAAGATCTCGGCGCACTGCGTGAAAAAGCCAAAGAAGGTAAAGGCGTCCTACTTTGTTGTGTCCATGCTCTAAATCTAGAGATCACTGCGCGTGCTTTCGCCGTGTTAGGCGTGGCCGGGTACGGCGCGTTTCGTCCGCATAATAATCCTGCTTATAACTTTATCCAGTATTGGGGACGAACACATAACGGCAATAAACTGATTGATCGTAAAGATGTAAAAAAGATGATTCGTGTATTACGCAGTGGTGAGCGTCTGTTCTATTTACCGGATCACGATTACGGTCGCAAAAAATCAGTATTTGTGCCCTTCTTTGCCGTAGACGATGCGTGTACGACAACAGGCACGAGCATTCTGGCGTATACCTCAAAATGTGCGATCATCCCAGGCTCAGGGTTTCGCAATGACGAAGGGAAATACGACATCATCGCCGATAAGTGCATTGAAGCCGACTATCCACAAAAAGACGAAGTCGCCGCTGCCGCTTATATGAACAAGTATGTGGAAGAAGTCATTCTACGCGCTCCAGAGCAATGGATGTGGCTCCATAAACGCTATAAAACCATGCAAGATGAGCATGTCGAGAAAGGCATTCGCTATAAGTAAGTGGTCAAGGCGATGAATCCAAAAACAAAAAAGGGCAGATGAATATCCATCTGCCCTTTTTACTTTTTCAGAAAAAGTAACCAATTAAATGCCGTATTCTGCGCGGTATGCTTTGACTGCTTCTAGATGCTCTTTGTCTGTGCCTTTCTCTTCAAGGAAAGTCACAAGGTCAGTCAGGCTAACGATTGAGATGATTGCACAACCAAAATCACGCTCCACTTCTTGGATCGCAGACAACTCACCTTTGCCTTTTTCTTGGCGGTCAATCGCAACCAACACACCAGCAAGGTCTGCACCATTCGCCTTGATGATTTCCATCGATTCACGAATCGCGGTACCCGCTGTGATTACGTCATCCACTAGCATGATACGACCTTCAAGCGCAGAGCCTACAAGGTTACCGCCTTCGCCGTGATCTTTCGCTTCTTTACGGTTGAAGCAGTAAGGCGTGTCGATATCGTGGTGATCCGCCAGCGCGACTGCTGTTGTCGTCGCGATTGGGATACCTTTGTACGCCGGGCCAAACAGCACATCAAACTCAATGCCTGAATCAGCGAGCGCGGCTGCGTAAAAACGACCAAGACGCGCTAGGTCACGACCAGTATTGAAAAGACCAGCGTTAAAGAAGTACGGGCTTTTACGGCCAGATTTCAAAGTAAACTCACCAAACTTAAGAACTTCTTTCTCAAGTGCAAACTCAATAAATTCACGCTGGTATGCTTTCATTATTTTCTCTCTATGTCCTTGGTTTCTTGTGTCTCTTCTCGACAATCATTCATTTCTCTATTGTCGAGATAAAAAAATAGCCCCCATAATGGGAGCTACTTAAATCAATTGGCTAACGCCGCCTTCTGCGCTGTGACAATTTCCGTAATGCCGACTTTCGCCGACTCGAGCAATGCCATCAGCTGTTCGTGACTGAACGGTTCACCTTCTGCGGTGCCCTGAATTTCAATCATCTTGCCTTCTTCGGTCATTACTACGTTCATGTCTGTGTCTGCCGCTGAATCTTCAACGTATTCAAGATCACACAATACTTCGTCGCCTAGCAAGCCGACAGAAACTGCCGCTACGTGGCCTTTCATTGGATTCGCTTTTAGCTTACCGCTATCCACTAGGTGTTGGAATGCATCGGCCATTGCAACACTTGCGCCGCTGATGGATGCAGTACGCGTACCACCGTCAGCTTGGATAACATCACAGTCAACGGTGATCATGAACTCACCCATGGCTTTTAGATCGACAACAGCACGTAGGCTTCGCGCGATAAGACGCTGAATTTCCATCGTACGGCCGCCTTGTTTGCCACTTGCCGCTTCACGACGAGTACGAGAATGTGTTGCTCGAGGTAGCATGCCGTATTCAGCTGTAACCCAGCCTTTACCTTGACCTTTTAGCCAACGTGGCACAGATTCTTCGACGGTCGCATTACACAACACTTTGGTGTTACCGAACTCAACTAGCACTGACCCTTCAGCGTAAGCTGTGTAGTTACGAGTAATTTTGATAGGGCGAACTTGATCCGCCTTGCGATCGTTTGGACGCATGGGCATCTACCTTAAATATGAGGAGAAGACGATTTGGTTGGGCGAAGATTATAACGGAATCGATTCCGGATTCATAGGTTACGCATCTGGCACAACATAAACAATCCATACATCCCGCGCACCTATCGACGCAGCATGATACACTCTTGAAGTAATTTTCAAAAAATGAAGACAGGAAAATTCGATGATTTACAGTATGACAGCGTATGCACGCAAAGAAGTAAAAGGCGATTGGGGTTCTGCGGTATGGGAAATCCGCAGCGTGAACCAGCGTTATTTAGAAACATACTTCCGCATGCCAGAGCAATTTCGCGGGTTAGAGCCCGTTTTACGTGAGCGTTTTCGTAAGCGCTTAGCGCGAGGCAAAGTAGAATGTAATCTACGTTTTGAAGCAAACCCTGCCGCAAAAGGTGAGCTTAGCATCAATGAAGCGCTTGCTAGCCAGGTAATTAAAGCCGCTGAACAAGTCATGCACATGACTGGTGAACTGAGCCGAATCAATCCATTTCAAGTCATGCAATGGCCGGGGGTAATGGAAACGCCAGAGCAAGACATGGATGCGGTAAATAAAGTGCTACTAGAAGCGTTTGATGGCGCAATGGATGAATTTATTGAAGCGCGCGCTCGTGAAGGCGAGAACATGAAGGCGCTGATTGAACAGCGTTTGAACGCCATTTCTGCAGAAGTCGTAAAAGTGCGTGCGCGCATGCCAGAAATTTTAGAATGGCAACGTGAGCGTCTGTTCTCTAAATTTGAAGATGCGAAAGTAGAGCTAGACCCATCTCGCGTTGAGCAAGAGCTTATCCTTCTGGCACAGAAATCAGACGTAGCAGAAGAGCTAGACCGTCTTGATTCTCACGTAAAAGAAACCACAAACATTCTGAAAAAAGGTGGCGCAGTCGGTCGTCGTCTGGACTTCATGATGCAAGAGTTCAACCGTGAATCGAACACGCTAGCGTCAAAATCCATCAGCACCGACATCACCGCATCGGGCGTTGAACTGAAAGTTCTAATTGAACAGATGCGTGAGCAGATCCAAAACATTGAATGATCTAAAAGTCATCGAGTATTGAAACAAAAAAGCCCCGCTAATACGGGGCTTTCTTTTATTCGTCTTTTTCCAAGGTACTGTTATCAACGTAGGGCCAATAATGATGTCCAATTCTGATCAGCAAAGTAGCCGCAGCCAAAATAAACGCAGCCAGAGATAACCACACAACCAAAACTGCATCCAGCTCTTTCATTCCGAGAGTGATATAGCGGGCGATCGCCATCATCGCGATGTAGATAGGATAGCGTACCGGAATTTTACCGTTCATCACGAACTGCTGCACCATGGCGAGCACTTCCAGATAGATAAACATCAAAAGAATATCTGTGAGTAAGACACGCTTCTCTACAAATACGTGCACAAACTCTTGCATCATGGCGTACAACGTCGCCAAGGTAATAGAGACTAATAACACCGCCTCCAAAATATGGAAGATTTTCAGGAAAGGTCGACTAAAGGATTTCGGTAAATTCGACGGCATGGTCCATTATCCAAACAAAGAAAATAGGCCTTGAGTTTAGCATGCAACGATCTTCAATCAATCAGAATAAACATCAGTGCGAATCGACTCCAAGTCCTGGCATTTGCTTATAAAAACGCTCCGCTTATTTGTCGGAGCGCTTTTGTGTTATAGGACCTGTGGCATCACTTACGCCACTTGCTGCTTTTTTTCAGCTACGCGCTTTTTCTTCCGATATTTAGGGTGAGTGATCGGAATCGCAGATAGGAGTTTTTTGGTGTATTCGTTTTGCGGGTTTGCATAAATTTCTTTAGCGCTGCCTGCTTCTACCACTTTACCAAAATACATCACGGCAACTTTGTCAGAGACATGTTTCACCACAGAGAGATCGTGAGAGATAAATATGATCGCCAAGTTCATTTCTTGTTGCAGTTGTAGCAATAGGTTCAAGATTTGCGCCTGTACCGATACATCTAACGCAGATACCGATTCATCACAAATCAGCAGTTTAGGCTTCAATGCAATCGCGCGAGCGATACCGATACGCTGCCGTTGTCCGCCTGAAAATTCATGTGGATAACGGTTTACTGCCGTTTCTGGTAATCCCACTTTGATTAAAAGCTCTTTTACCCACTGTTTACGCTCTGTTGGCGTGCCAATTTTATGAATAACAAACGGTTCTTCCAGAATCATACCGATGGTATGACGCTGATTGAGTGACTCCATTGGGTCTTGAAAGACGATTTGCATGTCTTTACGCAGCGAGCGCATCTCTTTAACAGACAGTTTAGTGATGTCTTTACCTTCAAAGAAAATCTTACCTTCTGTTGGCTCGTATAACTTTAAGATCGTGCGACCAAGGGTGCTTTTACCACAACCTGACTCACCAACTAGCCCCAGTGTTTCACCTTCAGAAACAGACAGTGAAACCCCGTCTACCGCTTTGATGGTGTAGCCTTTCTTGAACAGCCCTTTACCAGAAACAAAGTGCTGCTTAAGATTTTCAACTCTTAATACTTCTTTTGCCATAACATCCTCTTTTATGACTGGTTCACTTTGCCCAGTTAACTGGCAAACATACTGGCATCAATAGGCTTGATATCGATCATCTGCTTCGGCTCATTATCTAAGCTCGGCATCAATCCCATTAAACGCTCTGTGTAGGGGTGCTGCGGGTTATCAAACAACTCAAAAATTTCTGCTTTTTCGACAATACGCCCACCATACATCACGGCAACATCATCACACACTTCTGCCACAACTCCGAGGTCGTGAGTGATGAAGATCATTGCCATGCCTGTTTCTTCCTGAAGCTCATTCATCAGTTCAAGGATAGACGCCTGAACCGTAACATCCAACGCTGTAGTCGGTTCATCACAAATCAGAATATCCGGCTTACAGGCCAATGCCATCGCGATCATGACACGCTGGCGCATACCACCAGATAGGTTATGGGGATACTCATTCAATCGCTTCTCTGGCATTGGAATTTTTACTTTTGCCAGCATCTCAATCGAGTACGCCTCCCGCTCCTTTTTGTCGAGCTCAGGTCGATGGAGCTCAAGCACTTCACATATTTGACGACCAATGGTGTGCACTGGGTTGAGCGCCGTCATCGGGTCTTGGAAGATGATCGAAATACGATCGCCACGCATGGCGTACATCTCTTCCGCAGGCAAATCAACTAGGTTGGTGCCGCGATAATTCACTTCACCTTTAATGATGTTGCCATATGGCTTAGGTAATAGCCCCATGATCGACATTGAAGTTACGCTCTTGCCACTACCTGACTCTCCCACCAGGCCGAGTGTACGTCCAGCTCTCACATCAAAGTTCACACCATGCAGAACCTTCACTGGCCCATCATCGGTGGTAAATTCAACTTCGAGATCTTTAACACTTAGGATTACATCGTTTTCCATAACCAATCCTTACAGCTTATAAGTGTCATCTACGACAACAACAGGTTCAAAAGCTTTGCCTGATTTCATCGCTTGTTTCGTTTCTTTTTTGATATCACTATCAATCCAGTAAGTGCCATCGCCTATGATTGCACCACTGAACAGCGCCTCTGTCATGCGATTCATTGGCTTATCTGGAAACTTTAACCAGCGCCAGTGACCATAGCGGACATAAGGAACCATGTAGCCTGGGACGATAACGTGAGCATCAATGATGTCACGCTGAATCTCATGACCTAGCTGGATCTTTTTATCCATATCCATGCCAAAACGATACTCGATGATCTTTTCATCCAGTTCAGGCGTGCTGTAGTTTGTGAAAGAGTTAGTTTGCGGCTTGTTCGCATTGACTGAATGGAAGTACTCCCAATACGTTGGGATCTCAGACGTACCCATATCTAAGAAAGCCAAATCGTGCTTTTTCTCACGTACGTATTTGAACATGGATGAGCCATCAACTAACTTGAGCTCAATATCCAGCCCTGCTAGCTTGGCTTGCTCACGCAAAAAGGCAATACGAGGAGTATGAACAGGTGTTCCGTAGGTCAGCTCGAAGCTTAAGCGCTCACCTTTATCATTGACACGAATACCATCAGAACCAATTTTGTTAAAGCCTGCGGCTTCGAATGCCTCGGCCGCTTTTGCGGGATCAAACTTCGGTGCCTTAGCATCTGGTAGGGTGTATTTACCATGACCATAACCGGTCGGGTTCGGTTTACGGGAGTAGTCGCCACGCATGACATTCTCTATCATGCCATCAAAGTCAATCGCGTAAGTAATGCCCTTGCGAATGTTTAAATCATCCAGCAAAGGCATCGCGGTGTTCATCCATACACCACCAGCCCCAACTGGGAATTGGTTGTAACCCCAGAACTTTTGAATGTATCCCTTTTGGTAAGGTTCCGTATTCGATTTATCATGCCACAAGCTTGGTAAAACAAGACCAAATGCGTCCAGCTTCCCTTTCTCAAAGTGCTTCATCGCGATATCACTGTCGCGAATCACTGTGATGCGGATTTTGTCGACATTATAGCGATGTTGATAATACTTATTGCTGTAACCCCACCAGTCTTCACCGACATGTTTGAAGGTCACACTTTTACCTTTTTTAATGTCATCTAGGTAGTATGCACTGGTCGTTGGTTCACTTTTAAAATTGTAGTAGCGGACAAAGTTGTCATGTATACCGTCACCATTTTCATCTTTTGAAGGGTTAGCATAAAAATGTGCGGGACGTGGGCGCAGAGCCCCCATTCGTAACAGCAATTCTTCCGGATTAAACTCTTTCGCCGCCTTAACAGCAAACGTATGAGTGTCGTACTTGATAACATCCGCAATCGTTTTGTTGTAGTAATCGTTGTACCAAGGTTCCAAGATGTCTTTGGAACGATAAAACTTCAGCATGAACACGAAATCGTCGGCAGTCACAGGTTTGCCGTCCGACCATTTGGCTTCAGGGTTGAGTTTGAAATAGACCGTTTTGTTGTCACCTGCTAACGCCCACTCGTTAGCAAGCTCAGGGATGAACTCTAAAGTATCTGGGTGGCGGACCACCAAGCCTGGTGTTTCATCTAAGATAAAAGAACGTAGCCCTGCATTAGCGTCTGGACCAACACTACGTAACGTCTGCGGGAAACTTGACATAAAGGTGCGATAAGTCCCTCCACGTTTCGCTTCTGGCGAACCATATTGAGGCTCATCCCAGTTTGTTTGCCAGTTTAAGTCGGTCGGAAGCGTTGCTGACATTGCACCAAAACTCAGGGCGCTCAGCGTGGACGCTAAAAATAATTTCTTCATAAAACTTCCCTTTTTTATGTTTTGCTCACAATGCTCGCTTAAACATAGCGTGTGAATTTTTTCGGGTCGAAAGCCGCTCGAATGGCTTCACCAATAAAGGTCACCATTACCAGAACCAGAACAATAGAAGTCACTACTGACGCAACAATCCATGGCGAATCTAAGTTTGACTTACCTTGTTGCAGTAGTTCACCCCAACTTGGCGTTGGTGGCATCAAGCCTAAGCCTAGGTAATCGAGAGCAGTCAGTGCTGTGATGTTAGCTGCAATAGTGAAAGGCGCTAGGGTTACAATCATCACCATCGTATTTGGCAAGATGTGATTAAACAAGATACGTCCAGTCGATGCCCCTAAAGCACGAGCCGCCATTACATATTCTCGTGCCGCTTCTTTATAGGTCATGGTCCGCATGTACCATGTCATACCCATCCAAGTGAAAAGCACGTTAATAGCGACAAAGAGAGCAAACGTCGGCTGAACGATTGAGACAAGAATCATAATGACGTACAAAAACGGGACCATTGACCAGATTTCGATAAGTCGCTGTACAAACAAGTCAAATTTACCGCCCCAAAAACCCATAGCACAACCGACTGCAGTACCGATCGCGTAGGAAATGGCCATCGTAAGCAACGCAAATCCCATCGCCGTTCTGAATCCGTAGACGAGTCGCGCCAAAATATCGCGACCTATCACATCTGTACCTAAATAATGCTTATTTTCGGCACTAGGTGCTGTTGGCGGGAAATCACCACTAAAATCTTGTTCATATGGGTTCCACGGCACAAGCGGCAAAATAACAAAGTTGTCGCCCCCTTCAGCCTCAAACGCTTTTTGCAGTACACGATAATCGGCTTCACTGGATGACTCTTGGCCGAATTCGCTACCTAAACGTACGTCACTGACAACAGGAAAATAGTAGCTACCATCGTACTTGACGACTAGCGCTTTACTGTTGATCAAAAGTTCGGCGAATAAAGAAAGGATCAACATGATAGAAAGAGCAACAAACGACCAATAGCCTCGTTTGATCTCTTTAAAGTGACGAATTTTCTTTTGAGTTAATGGACTAACTTTAATCATGTTACGCTCCAAACTTCACACGTGGGTCGACTAAAGCAACACAAATATCTGAAATGATGTTACCAATGAGCAGTAACAACGCATTAATGGCGACAATACCCATAACAACAGGGTAATCACGCTCCATGATTGATTCGTAACCTAATAAGCCAATGCCATCAATATTGAAGATAACTTCAATCAGGAAGGCACCGGTCATGAAGAACAACAAAGAGTTACCAAAGTGACTCGCGATTGGAATTAAGCTGTTACGCAACGCGTGCTTACGAACTGCTTTTTTGAAAGGTAATCCTTTCGCAATTGCGGTGCGGATGTAATCTGAGGAAAGGTTTTCCATCAGGTTATTTTTCATTGTCATCGTCAGCGTGGCAAAATCACCAATGAGGTAACAGATCAAAGGCAACACCGCATGCCACATAATGTCTTTAGCGCGTTCAAAGAAGGTTTCGTAATCGTCGAAGTCATCGCCGACAAAGCCTCCCATCGGAAACCATTCCAAGTGATAACTAAATAACGTGATCAGCAATACACCCACCACATAACCTGGTAGCGCGTAGCCTACGAAAATGAGTACTGAAGAAGCGGAATCAAACACAGAACCGTGCTTGAGTGCCTTATAGTAACCAAGAGGAATCGAGATAAAATAACTAATAAAGAAGGTCATGCCGCCATAAAACAACGACACTGGCAAACGCTCTGCGATCATGTCCGAGACAGGCTCGTAGTAACGCGTCGACTCGCCAAGATCTAGCATTACCAAACGACTTAACCACTCGACGTACGCTTCCGTTACAGGTTTATCCAGGCCATAAAACGCATTCAGCTCCGCGATTTGATCGTCAGAAAGGGCCGTATTACCACCCGCAGACGTCATTGATGCGGCGCCATCTCCCTGAGACTGCATTTGTGACAACATGCGTTCAACAGGTCCGCCAGGCACGAAACGAGTGATAGCAAAGATGAGAATAGTTATCCCGAGAAACGTTGGGATAACCAACGCCAAACGGCGTAAAAAGTACGACAGCATATACAACTTGCTCCTTGTCTACTGTCCAGTTCAAACGGAGTGAAAGAGGATATTTTCCGCCCAAAATGGTGCATATTTATCTCGTAGTAACTAAAACTGTTGAAGCACACTCCCTGCGCCTCAAGAGCTAGACTTTTCTACTACTGCAATAATTTCAGCGTCATATTTATCTTGAATCCACATCAGCTTCAAGTGTTTGAAACCAAAACATGACAAACTTCCTTCGATGTCGAAAAACAGAAATGTTTTTGTAAAAAATTATAAAAAACCACAAAAATAATTCATACAGAATATCAATCTAGGCTGTTTAGAGCCAAAACCCTACATAAAAATGCACCCTACACACATAAATAGACACATAATCCAAGGTTATATTTGACCTAAAAATACGAGTGAGCCCTTTAACAGCAATGGGTATCATATTTTGATACCACCTAATAAGTTCGAGCTAACAAAGTATGGATTCGATATAAAACTCATCTCAGAACAATTCACTGGAAAAATATCTTTTTCCAGATTCAATTACCCACTAAAAAACCATAGGCAAGATAAGTCATTAAAGTTTATAAGAAACACAAAATACGGTGTTTTATTGAAATTTAATCTCGATTCATAAACCTTATTCGGTTTTTTATTCCGCCTTTTAAATAAAGCCTGGTTATTTACATCTTTTTTACATTTAAGCATCCCCGTTTACCACTGGTTTGACTTCCTTTTTTCATCTCGGTTATACATTGGCCGAACGTTAACGAAATATTAACGTCACATTTGGCCGCTATGCGGCCAGACATAGGAAATAATAATAATCGGAGCAACAAGGATGTATAAAAACACAACCGCTTTATCTGTTGCGATAAGCCTTGCTTTGGGGACAGCAGCAGTTGCAGCCCCAGCAACAGCACTGGCAGAAGAGCAGCAAGTTGAAAAACTTCAAAAGATGAAAGTTACTGGTTCGCGTATCTCCACGACGGATATGGAAGGTCCTTCACCAGTTACTGTTATTAATAGTAAAGACATTGAGTCTAAAGGCTTTAACAGCGCGCAAGACGTATTGAACAGTTTGACCCAAAACACAGGTGGTGTAATGGCTCAAACAGACTCTTTCTCGTTTACACCAGCAGCGCAGTCAGTCAACTTACGTGGCCTTGGCGCGTCACGCACATTGATTCTTATTGATGGCCGTCGTCTTCCTCAATACCCGCTAGCACAAGATGGTACATCTAACTTCCAAGATATCGGCCAAATCCCTGTCGCCGCTATTGAGCGTGTTGAAGTAATGACCGACTCAGGTTCTGCTATCTACGGCTCCGACGCAATCGGTGGTGTCGTAAACTTCATTTTAAAGAAAGACTTTGATGGCGTTTCTGTAAAAGTACGCGCGGGTGACGCGACGGATGGTGGTTACCAAAATGGTCGTTTAGACGTTGTAGCTGGCAAAAACTTTGACGACAAACGTATTCTCTTCGTTGGCCAATTTGCGGGCAACGAAATGCTAAAGCAATCTGACCGAGATGATTGGGCTGGCGATGACGGTTCTAGCCGTTCTCAGCTAAGTGGCTACTCTAGCTACGGTGCAAACTTTGAAGGCGCCAACGGAACACTTCTAACACCAGCTGATGCTGGTTCTTCCTGTAAAGAAGTCGTTGGTGATGCCGCGATTGAACGAGCGGATGGAAAGTGTGGTGTTAACCGCTCTGCATACCGAACATTAAAACCAGAAAACAAACAAGTAGACCTACTTTTACGTGGTGAAATGGACATTAACGACAATGTCACTGCCATGGCAGAAGCCCGTTTTGGCTACAAGTCTACAGAATCTGAATTCGAACCTAACCCTTACAGCGTTGAAGTTGATGCCACTCACTTCCGCGGCGAAGGCGAATACACTCGCCGTATGGTCGAATTTGGACCACGCGAAAGTAACACTGAAGCCGATTCTTTTGGCTTAACCTTAGGCTTGAACGGCCTGCTTGCTGATACGTATGATTGGGACCTATCCGCTGGTTACTCTGAGCAAAGCGTTGAAACAAGCAACCCAGCAATCTTCCTAACTCTCGACCAAGCTGTACAAAATGGTGATGTCGATCTTCTAGGGCCTATCTCTCAAGACGTTGTAGACAAATACAGCGGCACTTCAAGCAAAGAAGCTTACTCAAAGCTTTACTCTGTTAACGGCTCACTGGCTGGTGATTTGGTTGAACTTCCTGCAGGTATGTCTGGCTTTGCTGTTTATGGTGAATGGAACCGTACTGACTACAATGAGACGATTGATGCGACAACAGCAGCTGGTGGTTTCTCTGGTCTAGGTGGAACATCAGGCGGCGGTGACCGCGATCAGATTGGTCTTGGTGTTGAAGCTCTTATTCCTATCATTGAAGATTTAGAAATGACTGTCGCTGGTCGTTACGACCACTACTTCGACGACTCGGCAACTGGCGGCGCATTCACTCCTAAAGTAGCCCTAGCATACCGTCCTACTGACACCCTATTGCTACGTGGTAGCTACGGTCTAGGCTTCCGAGCTCCAGACTTGAAGCGACTATTTGGTGATCAAACTCGAGGCTTTGGTTCTGGTTTTGACCCTGTGCTTTGTGCCAACGCTGGTGGTAGCGGCCCACAAGATAAAGACAAGTACCCAGAGTGTGATACTCAGTACTTCGATACGCTTAATGGCCCTAACTCTGAGCTGAAAGAAGAAACAAGTACAAACATTAACTTGGGCCTAGCGTGGGAGCCTGTGGATGATCTTGGTGTAACTGTTGACTGGTACCACATCAAGATGGAAGACGTCGTAACAGCACCAACTTACCAAGACGTAATTAACGATCCAGGTAAATACCCAGGTACTGAAGTCGTTCGTAACCCAGATGGCACCATCAAGTCGGTATCCTATGGTCCAGTGAACCAGTCGTATGAAGAGCGTTCTGGTATTGACCTAGCGATCAAATACGCATACGACACTAATGAGTTCGGTTCATTTAACACGCGTGTTGCTGTAACGAAGATCTTGATTGCTGAATATCAAGAAAACGACAGCGAGCCTGTAACGGATGAAAGAGATTTCATGCCTGAATACACCGCAACGTTAAATCTTGGCTGGGCATATGAAGATGTCGCTATCAACCTATTTGGTAAATACCGCGACCGTATGTGTTCAAGCTACGCAAACCGTTACTACTTTGATGACTGTGATTCTGCTAAAAAAGCGGGTTACAAAGCAGAAATCGCTAGTATGACAACGTGGAACCTAACGGCTTCTTACCAATTCAACGAGAGTGGTCGTGTAACTCTTGGTGCTATCAACATGTTTGACAAAGTACCGCCTGCAGATCCTCTAAGCGATACCTCTCCATTCTATGCAACTGGGTATGACGATCCAATCGGACGTCAGCTATACGTCGAGGCATCATACGACTTCTAAAAAATATTTGGCGCGGGTTTTCCGCGCCCTTTTCGACTGACTAAAACACTGACAAGGATGCAACCATGAAATTCAAGGAATTTGGTCTCAGTGCCATAGCTGCAGCATTGCTTACTATCAGTAGTAGCTCTATAGCGGCCAACTCTGGTGCTGTCGTTTCCACACAAGCAAAAGCAAATCAATCTTCAGAAGCTTCGCAACAAAAAATCGACAATTATGCCGAAAGTACTGAAGGCATGTTGGCAGAATACAAAGGCTTACTACGTCAAATCGACAGCATGAAAGTCTACAACGAGCAAATTAATCGTATGGTTCAATCACAGCAAGGTGAATTGGACTCATTAAATAACCAAATTGCTCAGATCGATCAAACGGCAACAGAAGTAGTGCCACTAACACTTAAAATGATCGATGCACTCGATGAGTTTGTGACTCTCGATCTGCCTTTCCAGAAAAAAGAACGTAATAAACGTGTCCAAGAACTTCGTCGTCTCATGGATCGCGCCGACGTAACGACTTCTGAGAAATTCCGTAAAGTGATGGAAGCCTACCAAATTGAAGAAGGCTTCTCTCGCTCAATTGAATCTTACAAAGCTAGCCTAGATAGAAATGGGGAAACCGTGACTTACGATTTCCTACGTATTGGTCGCACGGCGCTTTTATTCCAATCTCCAGACGGTGGTGAGACAGGTATGTGGAACCAACAAACACGTCAATGGGAAACATTACCGGAAAGCTACCGCATAGCGGTACAGCAAGGCCTTCGTATCGCGAAGAAGCAAGCGCCACCAGCGCTAATCAAATTGCCTGTATATGCTGGGGAGGAATAAGAGATGAAAGGATTCAAAACTCTAGCCGCTGGTCTACTAGCGAGCTTATTTATGGCTTCAGGCGTACAAGCAGAAACGCCTAAAAACCTATCTGAACTACTCAAAAACGTAAAATCAGAAAGCATCGTTGAGTCAAAAGAGAATAAAGCCCGTGAAGCTGAGTTCAAGAACAACCGAGATAAGCAAGCGGCATTATTGCAACAGGCTCGTGAAGAGCTAGCTTCACAGCAAGCACTGGGCGATCAACTTAAAGCGACATTTGATGAAAACGATAAGCAGCTGACTGAACTAACAGAAACCTTACGTGTTCGCTCTGGTACTTTGGGCGAAATGTTTGGTGTGGTCCGCCAATATGCGGGCGAGTTTAAAGGCTTATTTGCAGCCTCTCAAAACGCAGTTCAGTTCCCAGAGCGTGACGCGCTACTAACGAAACTGGCTGAAAGCAAAGAACTGCCATCAACACAAGAGCTAGAAGCATTCTGGCATACCATTCTTCAACAAGTGGTTGCCTCAGGCGAGACAGCAACAACCCAAGCCACGGTTGTTTATGGCGAAGGTAAAGAAGCGGTTCGCGATGTTACTCTTGTCGGTGAATTTAACGCGATTGCCGATGGTAAGTACGTTACTTATGTACCTCAAACAGGTAAGTTCGAAGAACTCTCTCGACAGCCTCGCACCAATATTACGCGTCATGTTGCAGGCTTTGAGTCAGCGTCAAACAGCTATGAGCCACTGTTTATTGACCCATCCCGTGGTGTAATTCTGTCTCTACTTGTACAAAGCCCTACCGTTCAAGAACGTATTGATCAAGGTGGCATTGTAGGTTACGTCATCCTTGGTATGGGTGCAGTTGGCGCTATCATTGCTCTAGTTTGCTTCCTACGCCTTCAAGTGATTGGCGGTAAAATGCGTAAGCAAGCGAAATCAGAAACCGTGATTCCTGGTAACCCTCTGGGTGAAGTTATCCAAGCTTACCAAGAGCACAAAGGTGACAACCTTGAAGATCTGGAAGCGAAACTGGACGAAATCATCCTACGTAACGCACCGAGCATTGAACGCTTTATCAGCTCAATCAAACTGTTCGCTTCTGTAGCACCACTTCTAGGTCTACTGGGTACGGTTATGGGTATGATCGGTACGTTCCAAGCAATCACACTATTTGGTACAGGTGATCCTAAGCTAATGGCTGGCGGTATCTCTGAAGCACTTGTTACTACGATGCTTGGTCTGGTTGTCGCAATTCCTCTACTGTTCCTGTACACCATCGTACACAGTAAAGGTCGTCGTTTGGTTCAAACTCTTGAAGAACAGAGTGCAGGCTTCATCGCTCGCTATCAGGAAAAACTACATAAAGCCGAAAGCTAAGGAGGCGTTATGTGGTGGTTAGTTGGAGAACTTGAATCAATTAGGCGCTTCTTGGGAATGGGTGGCGATGTACTCGTCGCCATCTTCATCCTCAGCTTTATGCTTTGGGCAGTATTGTTAGAACGTTGGTTCTATTTTGCTGCCGTCGCTCCAAAAGCCATGAAAAAAGCCGTTGGCTCATGGCAGGGGCGATCAGAGCACCAGAGCTGGAACGCTAAGATGATCCGACAAGAAATTGTTTCTCGTCAGGACATTGAGAATAAAAAGGGCCTGCCAATCGTGAAAGTGTTGATTGCGCTTTGTCCCTTACTGGGTTTGCTCGGCACCGTTGTTGGCATGATCCAAGTATTCGACATCTTAGCGGTAACAGGAACAGGAAGCCCTCGAGCAATGGCCTCGGGGATCTCAAAGGCAACAATCCCAACGTTAGCCGGGATGGTGGCTTCTCTATCAGGACTGTTCTTTAGTTCACGTCTTGATCATTTAGCCAAAGTCACAACGCAAAAGCTGGAAGATAAGCTAAAGCATATTGCCTGAGTAAATGGAATTAGAGGTATAGGTCATGAAAAGACGCTATAGCAGTGATAGCAGTGATGAAACCGCTATCGATATGACACCGATGCTCGACATCGTATTCATCATGTTGATCTTCTTTATCGTAACAACATCGTTCGTAAAAGAAGCTGGTCTAGAAGTAAACCGCCCGACGGCAAGCTCTGCGCAAACCGTGAAAAAAGGTAACATCATGGTCGCAGTTGGTGCGGCGGGTGATGTTTGGGTTGATAAACGCCGCATCGAAGTGGACGCGGTTCGCGCGAATATTGAACGTCTTCGTGCAGAAAGCCCTGATGGCGCAGTTGTTATCCAAGCCGACACAGAAGCAAATGCTGGCGTAGTCGTGAAGGTTATGGACCAGATCAAAATGGCAGGTGTAGAAAGCATCTCCATTGCCGCAACCAATAAGGATTAAGCTTATGCGGTATCTGGCCTCAATTGCACTGGCGCTCATTGTCTCCCTCGGGTTGTTCTGGGGGATGGACAAGCTAGTAAACAAAGAGCGCCACGAGTTAGTGTCGAATGATGACCTGCGTATGGTCGAGTTTATTCGCATTAAACCAGACGAAAAAATACAGGAGAAAAAACGCGAACTTCCAAAGCCACCACCGCCTAAGCGTCCGCCGCCGCCGCCAGAAATGAAAGTGACAGCGACAGTAAAACCGGTGATGGAGCAGACCCCAATGGATATGCCAAAGCTTGACCTACCCGTAAATGTTACAGGTGGTTCGGTGCTTGGACATTATAGCCAGGGTGGAGGTGCGCAACTCGCGGGTAGCGGAGGTCCAACACCTCTAGCGACATTCCAACCTCAAATGCCTAGGAAAGCTGCGAAAGCAGGAATAGAAAAAGGGGTCGTCTTATTAGAGTTTACTGTCAACGCACGTGGTGCCGTAGAGGACATCAAAGTTCTTAAAGAGCAACCACGACGCTTAGGCCTCGGTCGAGCGGCAAGAAAAACAGTCTCTAAATGGACATTTAAACCAAAATTGGTTGACGGGAAACCTGTTAGCTCGCGCCTATCGCAAGAAATAGAGTTCTCAACCAATTAAGGAGTCACGATGAAAAGTTTATGGAAAAGCAAAGTGGCTTCTTTAATTCTCTTCGTAGGAGTGGCAATGGCCGCTCCTACGATGGCAAAAGAAGCTCCTCAGTTATCAGATCGGACATTTCGAACCGTTAACAAAGTGCAAGAGTTGATCGCAACTGAAAAATATTCAGCAGCGAAAGAAAAACTAGCAAGCGCTTTAGAAAGCACAAGTTCGAAAAAATACGACCGAGCAGTTTTACTTCAGCAGACTGGCTTTTTGTATTCGCTACAAGACAATTATGTGCAAGCAGCAAAATACTTTGCCGAAGCATTACAGCTCGACGCACTTCCCGTTCCTGTTGCTCAACAAGTTCGCTACAGCTTGGCTCAGCTTTACCTAGCTGAAGAAAAGTATACGTTGTCTGTAAAAACGATGAAGGAATGGTTCAAGGTTGCAGAAACAACCAAAGAGAAGCCTCAAGCTCATGCTTATATCACGTTAGCGAGCGCTTATGTTCAGTTGGAAGATTACAAAAATGCAATCCCGCCAACCAAAAAAGCCATCGCGATGAGCAAGAGCCCAAGTGAGTCTTGGTACTTAATTCTCGTTGCATCTCACTACGAGTTAGGCCAGCTGAAAAGCGTTGCCAGTGTACTCAAAACTCTGACTTCAAAGTACCCTCAGAAAAAGCGTTACTGGATGCAACTTTCTGGTGTCTACATGGAGCTAGGTCAAGAACGCAACTCTCTAGCCACCCTAGAAATGGTTTACAAAATGGGGAAACTAGAAGGAGAGAAGGAATATTTACGCTTTGTAAACTTCTTGGCTTATCAAGGTATTCCATATAAAGCAGCCAAAACTCTTGACAAGGAAATGGCAGCTGGAAACATTGAAAAGACGAAGGAAAACTATGACCGCCTAGCCAGTTTCTGGCAGCAAGCTAAAGAGCTAGATAAATCAATTCTCGCTTATAAAAAGTCATATAACCTCGCTCCTTCTGCTAAAACGCAAATTCAGATTGCTCGCTTAATGATACAAGACAAGCAGTATTCTGAAGCAACTCGTTTTGTAGAAAGCGCGGCATCCAGTGCCTCTAAAGAGCAAAAGGCAGAACTTGAATACATTCGCGGGATGGCCTATTTCGAGCTTAAGCAACCACAAAAGGCCTTGCAGGCGATGAAAGGCGCTGCTCAATCGCCAAAATTCAGGTCAACCGTTAGCCCTTGGATAAATTTCCTAGAGTCTCAAGGATAATTCGAAGATTAAGTGTGAGTCAGTCGCACGCCTGGGGAAGTGAAAGCTTCCCCTTTTTTCCGTTTTATCTTTATTAACCCCTATTTTTAACCAGAGTCACTCACGCAAGCCAAATCGGGACTCTAAACCTAAAATCAGCACACTAAACGGTTGTAGAAATGGTTTTAATAACAGAGTGCGCGGATGGTAAGTCCTGTATCACGCTCCTTCTTCGCTGTTTAGGAACACTCTGGCGTAAGTAACTATTTCATCTGAGACGATCACAGACAGAAAGATCAACTGGTAACAAAATAGAGATCATGATACTCTTCGCCTCCATTTTTCTGGCGGGATTATCACCAATATCCACCCCTTTGGTGGTTGATTTCTCAATGCCAGTGCTATCGTTATAAGAATGTCGAACTTTCCTTCGGCACTCAATCAATCCAATCAAAAGTGGAACAGTACAATGGGCAAAGGTACTCTCTATATCGTATCTGCACCTAGCGGCGCAGGTAAATCTAGCTTGATCTCAGCGATGTTGGAACGCAACCCAACCTACGCAATGAAAGTGTCTGTGTCTCACACCACGCGCAACATGCGACCTGGTGAAGAAAATGGTGTCCACTACCATTTTGTAGCGAAAGATGAGTTTGAAGCCCTGATCGCTAAAGGTGACTTCCTAGAATACGCAGAAGTGTTTGGTAATTATTACGGCACATCTCGTGTATGGATTGAAGAAACACTAAATAAAGGTATCGACGTTTTTCTAGATATCGACTGGCAAGGCGCACGCCAAATCCGTGAACAAATGCCAGAAGCCAAAAGCATCTTCATCCTGCCACCATCAAACGGTGAGTTAGAGCGTCGCTTGAACACTCGTGGTCAAGATAGCGATGAAGTGATCGCAAAGCGTATGGCTGAAGCCAAGTCGGAAATCTCTCATTACAACGAGTACGACTACGTGATCGTAAACGACGATTTTGATACCGCTTTGATGGATTTTAAAGCTATCTTGCGTGCTGAAAGATTGAAGGAAGAAAAGCAAGCTGCTAAATATAAAGGTATGCTTGACGCGTTGTTAGCAGAGTAACTTCAAAAAAGTCACGCTGTAAAACATAAAGAATTTCCCGTTTTTTGCCCAGTGCGAAAAACACAATAAACTACCTGAGAAAGTCCACAAACGGTGGCTTGTCTAATTGCTAGTAAATAAAGTAGTTAGGTTGTATACTTTCTCGTCATTCTAAAATTTTAGTTAACTATTTGGAGTCCTCATGGCACGCGTAACTGTTCAAGACGCTGTTGAAAAAGTTGGCAACCGTTTCGACCTAGTACTGATTGCGGCTCGCCGCGCTCGTCAAATGCAAACTGGCGGTAAAGATGCACTAGTGCCAGAAGAGAACGATAAGCCAACGGTTATCGCTCTACGCGAAATCGAAGAAGGTTTAATTACTAAAGAAGTTCTAGACGCTCGTGAACGTCAAGAACAGCAAGAGCAAGAAGCGGCAGAGCTAGCGGCAGTAAGCAGCATCGCTCACAACCGTTAATTCTGACTTTAGAATTCAACAACCTCCCGGGCCTATAATTTGTATCTATTCGATAGCCTCAAAGACGTTGCCCAAGAATACCTAACAGAGCCTCAGATTGAGGCTCTGCGTCAATCTTATGTGGTAGCGAGAGATGCCCATGAAGGGCAAACCCGCTCTAGCGGTGAACCATACATCATCCACCCTGTCGCTGTGGCTCGTATCTTGGCCGAAATGCGCCTTGATATCGAAACCCTCCAAGCTGCTTTGCTGCATGACGTCATTGAAGACTGTGATGTAACTAAAGAAGATCTCGAAGAGAAATTCGGCAACACTGTCGCAGAATTGGTTGATGGTGTATCTAAACTGGACAAACTCAAATTCCGCGATAGGAAAGAGGCTCAGGCTGAGAACTTTCGTAAGATGGTTCTGGCCATGGTGCAAGATATCCGCGTCATTCTGATCAAACTGGCTGACCGCACGCACAACATGCGTACGCTTGGCGCGCTTCGACCAGATAAAAAGCGTCGTATTGCTCGTGAAACGTTAGAAATTTACGCGCCCCTCGCTCATCGTCTTGGTATTCACAATATCAAAACCGAACTCGAAGAGTTGGGCTTTGAGGCGCTATATCCCAACCGCTACCGCGTACTGAAAGAAGTGGTTAAAGCCGCACGTGGTAATCGTAAAGAGATGATCCAACGCATTCACAGCGAAATAGAAGGCCGTCTGCAAGATTTCGGCTTGAATGCTCGCGTCGTTGGTCGTGAGAAAAACCTGTTCTCTATCTATAACAAGATGAAAACCAAAGAACAGCGCTTTCACACCATCATGGATATCTATGCGTTCCGAGTCGTTGTTGATACCGCTGATACTTGTTATCGCGTTTTAGGCCAAGTACACAGCTTGTATAAGCCACGTCCTGGTCGCATGAAAGATTACATCGCGGTACCAAAGGCGAACGGCTATCAATCGCTACACACTTCCATGGTTGGCCCACACGGCGTACCTGTTGAAGTTCAGGTCCGTACTGAAGATATGGATCAAATGGCGGACAAAGGTGTCGCGGCACACTGGTCTTACAAAGACAAAGGCGACAAGTCTGGTACCACTGCGCAAGTGAAAGCTCAGCGTTGGATGCAAAGCCTGTTAGAGCTACAACAAAGCGCGGGTAACTCATTCGAATTCATTGAAAACGTAAAATCCGATCTTTTCCCAGATGAGATTTACGTCTTCACACCAAAAGGTCGTATCGTTGAATTACCTTTAGGCGCAACGGCTGTCGACTTTGCCTATGCCGTACATACCGATGTAGGCAACTCTTGTGTTGGTGCTCGTGTTGATCGTAACCCTTACCCATTGAGTAAGGCATTGAAAAACGGTCAGACGGTGGAAATTATCAGTGCCCCTGGTGCGCGTCCGAATGCGGCATGGCTAAACTATGTCGTGACTTCTCGTGCCCGCACTAAGATTCGACAAGTACTGAAAACGATGCGTCGTGAAGAGTCGATTACTTTAGGTCGTCGCCTACTTAATCACGCACTTGGCCGTCACTCGATTGATTCAATTTATCCAGAAAATATCCAAGAAGTCTTGAATGATCTTCGCCTAGAAAGCATCGATGATTTATTGGCTGCTATTGGATTGGGTGAGTTGATGAGCATTGTGATCGCACGTCGTCTCCTTGGTGATACCGAAGAGCTCACGACAACAAGCTCAATCCCAACGGACTCGAAGAAGAAGCTTCCGATTCGTGGCGCAGAAGGCTTATTGCTGACGTTTGCAAATTGTTGTCATCCTATCCCAGATGATCACATTATTGCTCACGTATCGCCTGGTCGTGGTTTGGTTGTTCACCGAGAAACATGTCCGAACGTTCGTGGTTATCAGAAAGAGCCAGACCGTTATATGGCTGTCGCTTGGTCTGAAGACTACGATAAAGAGTTCATTGCTGAACTTAAAGTCGACATGCTTAACAACCAAGGTGCTCTTGCAGAACTGACCAACGTGATCTCGAAAACAGGATCAAACATTCATGGCCTTTCAACGGAAGAACGTGATGGTCGTCTATACACTGTGACTGTGCTGTTGACGACGAAAGATCGTGTCCACCTTGCTGGTATCATGCGTAAGATTAAGGCAATGCCTCAAGCAACCCGAGTCAGACGCAGAAAGAACTAACCTCTATCGCCACCTACTCTGTTAGGTGGCGATTTTTTATACCTCAATAAATATGAACCTAGAACGTTACAACCGTATTCACCAAGTCCTAAAAACTCGCCAAACTGATCTGACACTTTGTCTCGAAGAAGTACATAAGCCAAACAACGTCTCTGCCGTGATCCGCACCGCTGACGCGACAGGCTTACACAAAGTTCACGCAATTTGGCCAGACAAAATGCGTACGCTGAGCCATACCTCAGCAGGCGCGCGTAACTGGGTTGAAGTGGATACTCACGATTCGATTGAAACTGCGATTACCGAACTCAAAGCGCAAGGTATGCAGGTTTTGGTGACCAATCTTTCGGACACCGCCGTCGATTTTCGCGAGATCGACTACACCAAACCAACGGCAATCATTTTAGGCAGCGAAAAGGTTGGCGCTTCAGAGCAAGCCAAACAGCTTGCTGATCAAGACATTATTATCCCGATGGTGGGCATGGTGCAGTCACTAAACGTATCGGTTGCCAGTGCCGTAATTTTGTATGAAGCGCAACGTCAACGTGAAGCCGCAGGCATGTACGACCGAGAAGAAAGCGCTCTGCCTAAAGAGACAATCAACCGTATTCTCTTTGAACGTGGTCACCCAGTGCTGGCAAAGGTCGCGAAACGAAAAGGGCTCGTTTACCCACCACTCGATGAAGAAGGTCAAATCATCGCCGATGACGCGTGGTGGCAAGAGATGCAAAGCAAGTAACAGACTTTCGTCATCCTGAACGGCGGCGAAGGAGCGTGGTTCAGGATCTAATTCTCAAATATACAGATGCTGATAGTGTTAACTTCAGCGACATACTTGTTGAAAATAGAATCCTGATGTCGCTAAAGCTCCTCGGAATGATAGGTTATCAGTCAAATCATGACACTAACTAAAGCATGACTATTTTTTCCTGTACAAAAACACAGCTCCATGGTTAACATACTGCTATGTTAACCATTTTCTTGAGCCCTCTATGTCCGCCCAAATGTTATCTGCCGTCCCATTAACCTCCCTTTCTGGAGTTGGCGCGAAAGTCGCAGAAAAACTCGCCAAAGTTGGCTTACATAGCGTTCAAGATTTGCTGTTTCACCTTCCGTTACGCTACGAAGATCGTACTCGTATTTACCCTATTGCCAAACTGCATGCTGGCCTTTGGGCGGCAGTGCAAGGTAAGGTCATGGCAGTCGACACCATCTTCGGTAAGCGCAAAATGCTAACGGTAAAAATCAGCGACGGTAATGGCACTATCACGCTGCGCTTTTTCAACTTTACCGCAGCCATGAAGAACAATTTCACGCAAGGTAAGTTAGTACATGCTTACGGTGAAATTAAGCGCGGTGGCATGGGTTTGGAAATTGTTCATCCTGACTACAAGTTTTACGTCAGCGAGCAAAAGCCCGATGTAGAACAGAGCTTAACTCCTGTTTATCCCACTACAGAAGGTTTACGCCAAATCACATTGCGCAACCTTACCGAACAAGCTTTAGCCCTGCTTGATAAAACCGCAGTGCAGGAATTACTTCCAGCGGGGTTGTATGACCATCAAATCACGATGTCGCAAGCGCTGCACACCATTCATCGCCCACCACCAACCATTAATTTAGATGAGTTTGACGAAGGCAAACATCCTGCCCAAATCCGCTTGATCATGGAAGAATTGCTCGCACAAAACTTATCGATGCTAGCGGTGCGTAGCAAAGGTCAGAAGGATTCAGCGCTACCTCTCGGTCCTTGTAATAAACTAAAAACGCAGCTTTTAGCCCAACTGCCTTTCTCTCCTACAAACGCTCAAACCCGAGTAGTACAAGAGATTGAAGCCGATCTAGAAAAACCGCACCCAATGATGCGATTAGTGCAAGGCGATGTTGGTTCGGGGAAAACGTTGGTTGCCGCTTTGGCCGCTGTTAGAGCCATTGAGCATGGCCATCAGGTGGCACTCATGGCGCCAACCGAACTATTGGCCGAGCAACACGCTATCAACTTCGCAAACTGGTTTGAAACAATGGGTATTCAAGTCGGTTGGTTAGCGGGCAAACTCAAAGGTAAGGCAAAGGAAGCCGAGCTGGCTCGTATTGCCAGTGGTGAAGCAAAAATGGTAGTGGGTACTCACGCGCTATTCCAAGAGCACGTTGAATTTCATCACCTTGCTTTGGTCATCATTGATGAACAGCACCGCTTCGGTGTCCATCAGCGATTAGAATTGCGTGAAAAAGGTGCAAAACAAGGCGCTTATCCACATCAGTTGATCATGACGGCGACGCCTATTCCTCGCACCTTAGCGATGACCGCTTACGCCGATCTGGAAACTTCCGTGATTGACGAGCTACCACCGGGTCGAACGCCGATTCAAACCGTTGCCATTCCAGATACAAAACGTGACGACATCGTCGAGCGTGTCCGAAATGCCTGCTTAAACGAAGGCAAGCAGGCATATTGGGTGTGTACCCTGATTGATGAGTCGGAAGTATTAGAAGCGCAAGCCGCGGCAGATACCGCAGAAGAGCTTCAACGTAAACTGCCGGACGTAAAAATTGGTCTAGTGCACGGACGAATGAAGCCGGCAGAGAAACAAGCGGTGATGCAAGATTTCAAAGACAATAAACTGCATTTGCTGGTCGCAACGACAGTGATTGAAGTTGGTGTGGATGTACCAAACTCTAGCTTGATGATCATAGAAAACCCTGAACGTCTTGGTTTGGCACAATTACACCAGTTAAGAGGTCGCGTGGGCCGAGGTTCCGTTGCTAGCCATTGTGTACTGCTGTACCACTCTCCGCTGTCAAAAACCGCGCAAAAACGTCTCGGAGTACTACGTGAAAGTAACGATGGCTTCGTCATTGCGCAGAAAGACCTAGAAATTCGTGGCCCTGGAGAACTATTGGGTACAAAGCAGACAGGTCTTGCTGATTTCAAAATCGCAGACTTAGTTCGAGATCAACGCCTGATTCCCGAAGTTCAGCGTATTGCGCGTCATATTCATGACAATTACCCGACTAACGCAACAGCGATTATCGATCGCTGGTTGGGTGAGCGGGATATTTACTCCAAAGCGTAATGATTGAAAGCGAGCCAAATGGCTCGTTTTTTAATACGCCAAAAACAAAGCAAACGTTTGCTTTTTGAGTAAATCTCTCTATAATCGCGCACAAATTTTTAAGTGTGTTAGATCACACTCCACCAACCTGAGTTGACTCTGATTAACAGCAATCACAGGTAACGACGTCAACTCCACCCTGCTCTCCCATTCAGCGAGAACTAGGGAAATATTGCGACTAGCGAGACAAACAATGACAACTTCAAACCGATCTTCGGAACTGGTCTATCAACTCAACGATCGACCACCTTTGCCTCAAACCATTTTTGCCGCACTTCAGCACTTATTGGCGATGTTCGTCGCGGTTATCACTCCGTCACTGATCATCTGTCAGTCTTTGGGTGTACTAGCAGACCAAACGAATACCATCATCAGCATGTCTTTGTTTGCGTCAGGCGTGTCTTCGTTTATTCAAATTCGCACCATTGGCCCAATTGGCTCTGGTTTGCTCTCTGTTCAAGGTACCAGCTTTAACTTTTTAGGTCCTATTATTGGAGCAGGCCTATCGCTGAAAGCCGGTGGAGCAGACATCAGCACCATGATGGCTGCCATTTTTGGTACGATTTTAGTCGCATCATTTGCAGAAATTTTCCTATCTCGCGTGTTGGAGCATGCCCGCCGAATCATCACTCCGCTTGTTTCAGGCATCGTCGTCACTCTTATCGGTCTCACACTGATTCAAGTCGGCTTAGTATCAATGGGCGGTGGCTACGCAGCATTAAATGAAGGAACCTTCGGCAGCTTAGACAAACTTGCTCTGGCTGGGACGGTACTTGGGTTAATTGTGATTTTAAACCGCTCGAAAAACCCATACATCCGTGTGGCTTCAATCGTGATTGCGATGCTAGTGGGTTACATCATGGCGTATTTTATGGGGATGGTAGATACTTCTCAGCTAGGCGCAACCGAGATCGTAGCACTGCCCGTACCAATGCAATATGGCTTATCGTTTGACTGGTCTCTGTTCATTCCGCTGGTACTGATTTTCTTTATTACCGCACTAGAGGCCATCGGTGATATTACCGCAACATCTGAAGTGTCTGGTGAGCCAGTAAAAGGCCCAGTGTACATGAAACGCATTAAGGGCGGTGTGTTAGCAGACGGCTTAAACTCTGCAATCGCAGCCGTTTTCAACAGCTTCCCGAACTCAACGTTTAGCCAGAATAACGGCATCATCATGCTAACAGGAGTCGCGAGCCGCTACGTGGGTTACTTTATTTCTGGCATGTTAGTGATTCTTGGCTTGTTTCCTGGCGTCGCTAGCTTTGTTCAGCTGATTCCTGAGCCAGTACTTGGCGGCGCAACGATTGTCATGTTTGGTACGATTGCTGCCGCTGGTGTGCGTATTATCTCTCGTGTTGAGCTCGATCGCCGCGCAATTCTGATCATGGCCTTATCCTTCTCAATGGGACTTGGTATCGCACAAAAACCAGAGATCCTGCAATTTATGCCAGAATTTATTAAGAGTATTTTCTCAACTGGTGTTGCAGCAGGTGGCATCACAGCGATCATTTTAAATCTACTTCTGCCAGAGAAACTGGAAGACGAAGATGAACTTCCTCAGGAAGTGAAAGAGTCTTAAGATTATTGAGAATAAGAAAAGCCCAACCTATTTAGGTTGGGCTTTTTGTTTAAAGGGTGCAGGCCATCGACTTACTTGGTAGGAAAGCTGATTTGAGCGATTAAACCGCCTTCACTACGATTACGCATCACCACAGAGCCTGAATGTTGGCTGATTATACGCTTCACAATCGCCAACCCTAGCCCAGTGCCTTCACTACCGCGAGCGGTGTCACCACGCGTAAAGGGTTCAAATAACCTCGCGATTTGGGAATGCTCGATACCCGGTCCGTTGTCCTCTACTGAAATCCACACTAGCTGCTTATCTGCTGTCACACCAGTGCTGATTTTGACCCAGCCATTGCCATAACGTAGCGCATTCACAACTAAGTTACTGATCGCCCGCTTAATCGCAATCGCGCTTCCTTTGGCTGGCGGCAAGTTAAGATTAAGATCTGTTTCAATTTCAACCTCATAACCACCTTCAGAACTGGCGACGTCACTGGCAATCGTACTGATATCAACCGCTTCAAACGATTCTTGGTTCACCGGTTTGAGATAATCCATAAACTGACTGATGATCTCATTACATTCTTCCGTATCGCTAATGATCCCCTCCGCAAGATAGCTGTCCTCAGGAGACATCATTTCTGTCGCTAGGCGAATACGCGTCAGAGGCGTTCGTAAGTCATGGCTAATCCCCGCCATTAATAAGGCTCGGTCTTCTTCTAGCTCTTGAATACCTTTCGACATTTGATTAAAGGCTCGAGTTACAGAGCGAATCTCCGATGCGCCTTTCTCTGCTAAGGGGGGCGGGATCTCACCTCGACCGACGTCTTTCGCGGCTCTCTCTAAAGCCAAAAGTGGACGGTTTTGCAAACGAATAAACAACCAACCACCTGCAATGATCAGCAGCGCCATAATCAAACTGTTACGAAACAGCGGTGCAAAATCTTCTTCTTGCAGCTCAGATAACGGAATACGAATGATGGAGTTCGGCAACTTTTCGATGTGCATCCACAAAATGTAACTTTCATCGCCAAGCAATAAGCGTACTTCTGTAGGCGAACCCAGCTCTTGGCTCATTTCTTCAGACATCAAATCAATCGACATTGCGTGATGAAATTCAATCGCCTTATCGCTGTCAAGGCTGTGAACCGTCACCCCTAATCTTTCTAATAATTGACGCCTTAACGGTGCATCAGACTTTAAAGGTCCTTCATCATCAAGCACCAAATTGAGCTCATGGGCGAGAATTTTATTGAACTGCTGCAAACTCGGCATCAACGCGTAGTTAAAAACGGCGTAGTAAGAGAAAACTTGGCTCGCGAGAAGCAAAGAGATGAACAGCAGAATAGATTGTGTCAGTGAACTTCGGATGCGCATGGAACGTTCCTAGTGGTCCTAATCGCGAAATTTCAGCCTTCAAAGGGAAGGTAATGAAGGCTGAAGTTGCTATAGCCAAGTGCTGGCTATGGAGTGAAGAGGTTACACCTCTTTGCCGTCTGGGACGAAAACATAACCTAGGCCCCATACGGTTTGAATGTAGCGCGGCTTGCTCGGATCGTCTTCTAACATGCGACGTAAACGTGAGATTTGTACGTCAATAGAACGTTCCATTGCAGAATATTCACGGCCACGCGCCATGTTCATCAATTTGTCTCGTGACATTGGCTCACGTGCATTCATCACGAGCGCCTTTAGAACAGCAAACTCTCCAGAGGTGAGTGGCATTGCCTCGTCACCGCGGAACATCTCGCGAGTGCCTAGATTGAGTCGGAACTCCCCGAACTCCACCACTTTTTCTTCCGTGCTTGGTGCACCCGGCAACTCTACAGTTTGGCGGCGTAATACGGCCTTGATGCGAGCCAACAATTCGCGTGGGTTAAACGGTTTTGGCAAATAATCATCCGCCCCTACCTCAAGACCTACGATGCGGTCCACTTCATCACCTTTCGCGGTGAGCATTAAGATTGGCAACATATTGTTCGCGTGGCGTAGACGACGACAAATTGACAAACCGTCTTCACCTGGCAACATTAGGTCCAGCACCATTAAGTGAAAGTTTTCGCGCGTTAGTAGGCGATCCATCTGTTCGCCATTGGCGACACTTCGTACCTGAAAACCTTGCTCAGAAAGGTAACGCTCCAATAGAGCACGTAAACGAGCATCGTCATCAACCACTAAAATTTTATGATTTTCTTGCATTGAAACATCCTTTCAGAAGCGTCTATTGTCGAAAATGTATCACTGTTTTTCCTAACGTGCTCAAGCAAATTGTTACTCTTTTTATCTTAAGCGCTTTATTCTCTCTCTAGCAGGTATTTTCAGCACCTACTATTGACCATAATTCCATTCCAGTTCACGCTTGGCCTCAAGCAGCTCTTGCTGTGCCTCAGCCAGCTTGTGACGTTTTTTCTCAATTTTGTCTGCTTTCCCTGAATGCTGAGCTTCGACTAATTCTTCCTCTCGCTCCTCAACTTCTTTAGTCTTTTCTTCCACTTCTGCTTGCAGCTCTTGCCGCAGCTCACCTTCCGAGCATTCATTCTGGATAGCGGAAAGTGCTTGCTCCAAGCCTTTAATGCGATGCTCATTACCTTGCGCTTTTGCATACTCGAGCTGCTGCTCTACCGCTAACTCTTTAGCGTCACAGCCTTTCACTTCATCTTGAGCAAAAACTGAAAGTGAGAAACCTATTGTTAGTGCAGCACTACACATGACTGCTTTGTTCATTTTACTTCTCCGAGAAAGGCACCATGCCTTTATACCAAATATTCTGACGTTGAGACCCAAGTCACTCCTAGTGAACTTCATGAGACTTGAATCGGTGATAAAGCCTCAGTCTTCCGAGGCCGGTTGAATATATTCAATTGAGTTGATGAACCACTCTTTTTCACCTTCTGGGGTGCGTACCGTGAACTCTTCATCCACTTGTTTTTTCAACATCGCTCGCGCCATAGGTGAATCGATAGAGATGTAGTCTTTCGCATCGCCATAAATCTCTTCAGGCCCGACAATACGAAACTTTTTCACTTCTCCTGCCTCATTTTCTATTTCCACCCATGCACCAAAAAAGACTTTGCCTTCTTGTTGCGGAGAATAGTCAACGATCGTGACTTCTGGCAGGAATTTACGAAGGAAGCGGACACGACGGTCGATCTGACGGAGTAAACGTTTATTGAAGGTGTAATCCGCATTTTCTGAGCGATCGCCCAGGCTCGCCGCCCAAGTAACGATCTTGGTGATTTCCGGGCGCTTTTCATTCCAAAGGTAATCATGCTCTTGTTTGAGTTTGTTGTAACCTTCTCGTGTAATCAGCTTAGTTTTCAAATTAACTCCTATCTCAACTAAAAAATGCTGCTCTTTGGCAGCATTAAGGAGATGATATACCCAAAGGTCCAATGTTGTTCAGGCTTTGGGTATCAAGGTGATAAGGCGGCCAGAGTGTTACTTTTCGTAATCCGGTTTTTGCGTCACGATGTAATTCGTATCACTCGAAACAACCGCGCCATGTTTTAGGAAGTTTTTACCTAAAATCATGCTGTAATGGAAGCGACCTCGGTCCTGTAAGTTGACTCGGATCTTCTTCTCTAATTCGCCAAGCTTAACATGCATTTCAACCACAGGGCGTACGTTCGCTTTCTCGCCTTTCTTCGCTTTAATACGCATGACATCAACAACAGGCTTAGTAAACGCCTGTTTCATGCCAAGATCGTTCTCATAGATAAAGCTCACCATGTCTTTGCCGTCTTTCTTAAACTGCTTGATGTTCTTAGCATTGATTGAGCTTACATCTGCACCCGTGTCTAACTTCACAGGGAAAGACATCCCCTCAACTTCAGCCACTTCGATATGGCCAGCTTTGAAAAGTGGTCTTGCATCTAGTAGATGGTCTGCGCGAGTGTTCAGCAACACACCACCCTTGGCTATGTCATGACCAAACACGAAAAAGGGTTGAGTGTCACCCTCATCAAGCACATCGAGCGCAAACTTCATTGATGTGTCTTTCCTACCGAGAAGAAAGTCTCCTTCAACAACAGGGCGCACCGCGCTGCCAACCTTGAGCTTTTTCAACACTGGTTTGGTGATTTTTTCTTCTTTTCCCTCATCGTTCATTAAATAAAACGTGACGGACTCATCCTTACCTTTTTCTGTTACTTCAAACCCATTTACACGCAGTAATGGCGTTTTCACAGTAAAAGTGGGGTAAGCAGGGACGGTATAACCATCAATGGTGACCTGTTCTTCTGGTGAAACGACAAGAGGTTTTGATTTGAGTGCGCTTTTGAACGTTTTTTCTACGCCACCCAATAGATTTTCTCTGTCCGTATCAATAACAAAGTGCTGACTCGCGACGTCCCGACCTAAGCGAATTTGCGAACTGAACTTACTGCGATCACGCAGATACACCAACCAACGTTGAGTTTCATTTTCGCCGACTTTGACGGGTAAATAGACTAAAGGGCGCTCGCTTTTGGTCGTTTTCAGCATTCGTACCAAGGGTAATGTCATTGGATGACGCTTGCCATTCTCGCCCTCTAACATAAAAGAGACTTCGTTATGCTTTTTGTCTACCTTGATGTCCAGTGCATGGACGTTGGTATAACGGCTAGAAGTTGAGATGCTGATCTTATATGGCACACCTTCGACTTCAACCGTCTCTTTTTTGCCAATCATTTTTGCGCGTGGCTGTTCTTGAAGGTAATCGTAACCAGCGAAGACCCATGCGTTATCATCGAGATAGGTTTTACCAATCAAGATAGGAGAAGAGAATTGCGTACGCTTGGTCAGGTTCACTTCCGTATCAACGGTGTGACCAGCGATTGTCATCGGCATTTTTATTGTCGGGCGTAGGATGGGCTTTTTGCTTGTTCGACTGCGAATCGCGCTCACTCTTTCCAGATCATCGGTAATCTGTATTTCCTTCCCTGTATAAGGGTGAGGAACCGTAAAGCTAACCTTTACTTGATATGGCTTAAAGCTGTCGGCGTCCCACTTTGCCTTCGTACCACCTAAGTCATCGACAATCGCCCAAAGTAACTCGTTATCTTTCAAATCTTGGTAATCTGGGTGTGAGCTACTGACATGGATATTCTCCGCATGCATCGATGTCGTATCTGCACCAGTATCAATCTTGCCAATAAATGGCACCGCTTTTAGTTCCGGAATGTCACTGTAGTAGACGCTCTCCACACGCCCTAGTACCAATTTGTTATCGAGCTGATAAACGGGAGCTTGTGTGGTTCCTGAGATAGACTGCGCCCAACTAAGCGGGGCGACAAGTAAGGCACTCGTAAGCGCTAACGCCAAAGACATTTTTTTCATCATGATTATCCGTATAAGCCGAGGTACATTTAGTGATATCAACAACCGTGGAATTAGGTTAGTCGATAACTGCGGATATAAGTTCTCAATTTAATTACAGTTTTGACATAAATCTGACTGATGTCCACCAGCGCCCGGTAAATTTTTGCCTCGTTAATTTAAAACATTGCAAATTCTTCGAACGACCCCAATGTTCTATACAACCAAAACCGAATTAAAAGAGAAAACACGGATGAGCCAAGCTATCTGTCGCATGATTGCTCAAGAACTGAATGTTCGCCCAGAGCAAGTCAACGCCGCTGTCACCCTAATTGATGATGGCAACACTGTCCCTTTTATTGCACGTTACCGCAAAGAGGTGACAGGGGGCCTTGATGATACCCAGCTTCGTACTTTGGACAGTCGTCTGTCTTACCTTCGTGAAATGGATGATCGCCGTCAAACCATCCTCAAATCAATCCAAGAGCAAGGCAAACTGACGCCAGAGCTAGAACAAGAGATCGCGCAGGCAGACAGCAAAACTCGTCTTGAAGACTTATACCTACCTTACAAACCCAAGCGTCGTACGAAAGGTCAGATCGCGATTGAGGCTGGTCTTGAGCCGCTCGCAGATCAGCTTTGGAATCACCCACAAACCGAGCCAGAAAGCGAAGCAAGCAAATACCTTGATGCAGACAAAGGCATCGCAGACACCAAAGCTGCATTGGATGGCGCTCGCGCGATCATCATGGAGCGCATCGCAGAAGACGCAAACTTACTGGAAAAAATTCGCAACCACTTAAATCGCAATGCGGAACTGGTCTCACGAGTCGTTGAAGGCAAAGAGCAAGAAGGCGAGAAGTTTAAAGATTACTTCAACCACAACGAGCCCCTAAGCAAAGTGCCATCGCACCGCGCACTGGCGATGCTACGCGGCCGTAACGAAGGCTTCCTGACATTGGCAATGAACGCTGATCCAGAACAGGAAGAAGGCGCTCATCAGTCTTACTGCGAAACGATTATCGCCGATCATTATGGCGTGACGCTAAGCAGCGCACCGGCGGATACCTGGCGTAAGCAAGTGATCAGCTGGGCATGGCGCATCAAAGTATCGATGCACATGGAAACCGAGCTAATGGGCGCAATGAAAGAGCGCGCTGAAATCGAAGCGATTGAAGTATTCGCCACTAACCTAAAAGACTTGTTGATGGCAGCACCGGCTGGCCCTCGTGCAACACTTGGCCTAGATCCGGGTCTGCGTACAGGTTCAAAAATCGCGGTTGTCGACTCAACAGGTAAAGTGCTTGCCACCGAAACCATCTACCCTCACCCACCACAAAAACAATACGACAAGTCAGCACAAATCGTTGATCAGTTGGTGCGTAAGTACAATGTGGATTTGATTGCGATTGGTAACGGTACGGCTTCACGTGAAACCGACAGCTTTGTCGCAGACGTCATCAAACGTGGCAACCTGAAAGTTCAGAAGATCATCGTAAGTGAAGCGGGGGCTTCGGTTTACTCAGCGTCTGAGCTTGCAGCAAAAGAGTTCCCGAATATGGACGTATCACTGCGTGGTGCAGTGTCGATTGCACGTCGTTTGCAAGATCCATTGGCTGAACTCGTGAAAATTGATCCGAAATCTATTGGTGTGGGTCAATACCAGCACGATGTAAGCCAATCTATGTTAGCAAAACGCCTAGATGCGATTGTGGAAGACTGTGTAAACGCGGTTGGTGTTGATGTGAACACCGCTTCTGCCGCACTATTAACACGCGTAGCAGGCTTGTCGAGCACTATCGCGCAAAACATTGTCGACTTCCGCGATGAAAACGGTCGTTTCGAAGCTCGTACAACCTTGAAAAAAGTACCTCGCTTGGGTCCTAAGGCATTCGAGCAGTGTGCGGGCTTCCTGCGTATTATGGATGGTAAGAACCCACTTGATGCGTCTGCGGTTCACCCAGAAGCGTACCCAGTAGTCAAAGCGATTTCTGAGAAGAACAACAAAGATATCAAAGCACTGATTGGTGATTCAAGCTTCCTTAAAGGTCTGCATGCGGTCGATTACACCGACGATAACTTTGGCGTTCCAACCATTACAGACATCATCAAAGAGCTGGATAAGCCGGGTCGTGACCCACGTCCAGAATTCAAAACGGCGACGTTTGCAGAAGGTGTAAACTCGGTATCTGACTTGGAACCGGGCATGATTCTAGAAGGCGTGGTGTCTAACGTAGCCAACTTCGGTGCCTTCGTTGATATCGGCGTTCACCAAGATGGTCTTGTGCATATTTCTGCACTGACAGATCGTTATGTGTCTGACCCACGTGAAGTGGTGAAAGCGGGCGACATCGTCAAAGTGAAAGTGATGGAAGTTGACGTGCAGCGTAAGCGCATTGGTCTATCGATGCGTATGAACGACGAACCGGGTCAAGACAACCGCAGCCAACGCTCATCAGCAGCGCCACGTCGTAATGACCAACCGCAGCGTCGTCAGCCTCGCCGTGATGATTCGTCATCGAACAGCGCGATGGGCGGTGCGTTTGCTGCAGCGTTTGCTAAAGCGAAAAAGTAACCTTACCTAGGCTTCACCGCTAACGAGCTTTCATAACTAAAAAGAAAACGCTCCAATCAGTCAACCTGCTTGGAGCGTTTTTGTTTGAGTAGGATATTGAGTCGTCATAATACTGCTATCACTTCTGACGGGGTATGGGGAGCGACTGCATGACCATAATGAAACTTGATCACCTTCCTGCGCTTTTCCATTAATCCTTCATTGATCGCAGCATCCAAAATGCGCTTTGGTAAGCGAAAGCGGATCGCGTAGCCTTTCCCCTGGTCTTCACTATACGATTTGAGCGCAAGCAAACTAAAAAGCCGTTCTAGTGTATCTTCCGGCTCTTCTTGATAACGCGTGTCGACTTCCGTTTCCATATCATAATCAGGATGCTCTGAAGGATCCCAAGAAGACTGACGTCGGCGCTTGTCATCACCTTTTACTTTTCGCTCTGCATTGGTTTTGGCCAATGCGACCGTTGGCGTTACAGGCTCTCGGACTTTATTGTCGCGAGCTGCTTGTTCCGTCTGCACATTCACGGATGGGGCGATCAGTGGCACACTTACGTTGGTCGGTGACACAATCATTGCGAACCCTCCTCAGAGTCGCCCAACTCGTCAATATGGCTTAGCTTTATTGGCTAATAAAACCTCACCAGCCTTTATATCGACCACTTTTTAAACAACTTGAGGTGTTTCCGCTCGCACTTGCTCAATCGTGAGCAAACTCTCGGATTTGAACACAAAATTCGTCATGTTCGGTGATAAAAGGCGCATGAGAGGACTGATTAAAAACAAACTGCTGGGTACGAGGCAACTGTTCACTTAAATCGTTAGCTACTTTAATTGGCACCAACCCATCTAAACGGCCATAAAGACGCAACATTGGAACAGAAAGAGACGTCAACGCATCGCGCAGATCCACATCAGCAAGGATGTTTAGCCCAACCAACAGCGATTCAGGGTTTGGCTGAGGGCGCGATAGTATCGCTTGCTTGAGCTGTTTAACGTCTTTACGCGCTGATGGGCTGCCCATCGCTTGCAACGCCATAAAGCGCTCAATGGTCAGTGAGAAATCTTCTAGCAACTGAGAGGTGAACGCACTCAGTACATTCGGTTGAATGCCGCGCCACGGTTTTTCTGCGGCAAATTTTGGTGAGCTGGCAACCGTAATCAACTTAGCCACGCGCTCGGGCATATTTAATGCCACATGCGTCGCCACTAAACCTCCGAGGGACCAACCAAGCCAAATCGCTTTCTCTGGCGCACCTTGCACCACCAAGTTAGCAATATGGTCTAAATCTTCGGCATGAGATTCGGCGCTATGTCCGTACCCCGGAAGGTCAACCACATGAACTCGGAAATAAGGTTGAAGAGACTCGACTGTCTGCTGCCATACCGCACCATTCATGCCCCACCCATGAAGTAACACCAAATCTGGTCCCTGACCAAATGACTGCCAGTGTAATTTCGTGCTCATGCTCTCAATCTCTCCCACTTATTTTATTCCCTACGGCTTCAGCCAAGCGTTAGGCTGAGTAAAATATCACCATGAATAAACGCTATGTTATCTCATCACTGGCAAAACATCATGCATCGCGTATTGAGCAGTCAATGCGGCCTGTGTCGGTTCCCTATTCAAACACCAAGCCACACAAATACTCTGCGCTGGTGCGAGCACTGTTTAAAATACCTAACTCCGGTGAAACGATGTCAACGCTGCGGTTTATCATTACAGAAAGAAGAAATGAGTACGGATAGTATTTGTGGTGAATGTCTTTCAAAGCCACCGCCATGGCAAAGGCTATACACGTTAGGCGATTACGACTTTCCCCTTTCACGGGAAGTACAACGCTTTAAAGATCACGGAGAGTCTTGGCATGTAAAAGCATTAACCGAGCAACTGGCACAGCGCATCACCACGCCAGCTCCAATCATTACCAGTGTGCCATTGCACTGGCAGCGTTACCTGCGCCGGGGTTTTAATCAAAGTGATGTTTTAGCCCGACACCTCGCCAAGCAATTGCAGACTAATTTTGATGCGAAGGTCTTTCGTCGAGTAAAGCTCGCCCAATCACAGCGTGGTAATACCAAAACAAGCCGTGAACAAAACTTAAAAGGCGCGTTTATTCTCAATAAGCGCCCTCACTCTTCCCATGTTGCCATCGTCGATGATGTAGTCACCACAGGCAGTACCGTCCGACAATTATGTCATTTACTACTTGAAGTTGGCGTAGAAAGCATCGATATTTACTGCATCTGCAGAACACCTGCTCCTCGTTCTCTCTAGATCGCTTCGCCATGCCTTAGCATCAAAAAGACTAGACCCATACGTCAACAAGAGTAGAATAGCAGCAGTAACCTACAAATTTACTCGGGTATTCGTCGTGTCAAATATTACTATTACAGAAACTGCGCAAACGCATTTCGCTAACCTTTTAGGTCAACAACCTGAAGGCACTAACATTCGTATTTTCGTTGTGAACCCAGGTACACAAAACGCTGAGTGTGGCGTGTCTTACTGCCCACCAGAAGCAGTAGAATCGACCGACACTGAACTCTCTTACAGCGGTTTTTCAGCTTACGTGGATGAGCTAAGCCTGCCATTCCTTGAAGACGCTGAAATCGATTTTGTTACCGATAAAATGGGCTCTCAGCTAACGCTAAAAGCACCTAACGCTAAAATGCGTAAAGTTGCGGACGACGCACCACTGGTTGAGCGCGTTGAGTACGTTATCCAAACTCAAGTCAACCCACAGCTTGCTGGCCACGGTGGTCACGTAAACTTGGTTGAGATCACTGAAGACGGTGTTGCGATTGTTGCATTTGGTGGCGGTTGTAATGGCTGTTCTATGGTTGACGTAACACTAAAAGAAGGCATCGAGAAAGAACTGCTAAACCAGTTCATTGGTGAACTAACCGCTGTTCGTGATGCAACAGAACATGACCGTGGTGATCACTCTTACTACTAAGAGTAAACACTGTCAGAAAATGGGAGGCTTCGGTCTCCCATTTTTGTATCGATACTGAGGTGATGCTGAGATGCTTAGCTCGACTCGTAAAATCCGCTAGAAACTCAGGCGGAGTTCTCATATATTAAGAATCTTACGCATCTCGTAAACGCCAACGACACCAAGGAGCCAGCGTCATGCCGAAACGAACCCCACCAGAGATACTCTCATGCCAGACGGTTGCAAAATCCAAACTGTTTGCTGTGGAAGCGCTCGACCTTCGTTTTTCCAATGGTGAGCATCGTACTTATGAGCGTATGAAGCCAAGTGGACGAGATGCTGTAATGGTGGTTCCTGTAACAGAACAAGGCGATTTATTACTGGTGCGTGAATACGCCGCTGGAACTGAACGTTACGAGCTAGGTTTCCCAAAAGGGCTGATTGACCCAGGAGAAACACCACACCAAGCTGCGGATCGTGAGTTAAAAGAAGAAATCGGCTTTGGCTGCAATCAGTTAACCCCGTTGAAACAAGTTATCCTCGCGCCATCTTACTTTTCGAGCAAAATGACTCTATTTTTAGGACAGGCGCTTTATCCAGAGAAGCAAGAAGGCGATGAGCCTGAACCACTGGAAATTGTGCGTTGGCCACTTGCGCAAGCCGAAGAGTTATTAACTCACATGGATTTCTGTGAAGCACGAAGCATCACAGCGCTAATGTTGGCACTGAAACACTTACCAAACACCACTCACAAGCATAACCAATAACGGTCATTAGAACCGAATAACACTGTGAGTAAGGACTATCACTTATGCCAATGACAAAAGATCTATCTCACCTACTTCCTCAAGTCATCGACATTGCCCGCAGTGCTGGGCAAATGATCCTCGAAATATATGAAAAGAAGCAATACGAGGCCTACACCAAAAGTGACGAAACTCCCGTAACAAGTGCGGATATTGCAGCTCACAAGTTCATCACTGAACGCTTGAGTGATCTGACGCCTGACATTCCCGTGTTGTCAGAAGAAGACGCAGACATAAGCTTAGAGCAACGCGCTCAGTGGGAACGTTATTGGTTAGTCGACCCTCTTGATGGTACTCAAGAATTCATCGCTCGCAGTGGTGACTTTGCCACTATTATTGCGTTGGTCGACAACAATCGACCAACCATGGGCGTCGTTTACGGCCCTGTATCTGGCGTGACTTACTACGCTTATAATGGCAAAGGCGCCTGGAAAATTCCCGACATGTCGGACAGCGTCAAAATCCATACACACAAACACGAACAGCCAGAGCAAAGCATCGCAATTGCTATTAGTCGTCGCCAAGACATCAATCGTATTACTAACCGTATGAGCAGCGCCTGGAATTACGACTTAATACCGCTCGGTTCTGCGGCATTGAAAGCATGCCTCGTCGCGGAAGGGGCGGTAGATTGCTATCTCCGACTAGGTCCAACAGGTGAGTGGGACACCGCTGCGACACAATGCATTGTTGAAGAAGCTGGCGGACGTATTCTCAGCACGCAATTAGAACCGCTGTCATATAACGAGCGGGAAACACTAGAAAACCCGAACTTTATTGTTCTTGGTGATGCGGATTTACCTTGGAATGAGATTTTACAACGCAAAGATTAAGCGCCCTATCGGTAAAATTTAGAGCACAAAATTCTAGCAATAGAAAGGCCACGAATATCTTCGTGGCCTTTTCTTTTTGACCTTCTGTACAGCACTTGGAGTATTTGGCCTACTATGTTCCAATTGCCTGTAAAGCTGAACGAAAGAAAACAAATCAATTAAAAATCATGGCTTTAAATTTCCATTCATTCCCAATGTACAGCGAATAGAGGTTTTAGCTTACGATGATCCAAAAGCAAAAAGAGCTGCACAATAGCAGCTCTTTTAAGATATTGGATTTTGTCACGATAGGTTAGAAGCGCCCTTGGTAATTAAACTCATATTGACCTTGAGCATTCGGCTTACCCAACCATTTCAGTTGCTCCCCCATGCTGGATGGGAACTCTGCACCAGGTTTGAACCACGCTTTGGTTGAGTACCGTTGATTAGGCATCAGTTCAGCGGAAAACGCCGCAGAGACTTGTTTGCTGCTCTGCTCACCAGTTGCCGTCAATACACTATCCTGACAGTTTATATCGGCAATCACAGGACCGAGATCTAAGCTGCCAACGGGGCTTTGAATACCACTGGCATTCCATACTAAAGTGCCTTCACCGTTCTTACACCAAGGCGCAGCATAAGTCGCATGACGAATATTCAGCTCAAGCTGCCCATCAACACCAACAGGCACAGGGAGGCGCGCTTGCTCAACAACTTTTACCGCCGGAATCGAGGCAACTAAGTTTTTGGCATAAGGGCCATCACTTAAGCTATAGCCGACAAAACCGCGCCCACGAACGTCCATTTCACTACCACGACCAAAGCGCACAGCAAACTCAGCTTTACCTGTCAGTAGACTCGACCATTGGAAATCCCAATTAACTTCTCCAAGGTTCTGGCGCTGCCAACGAATACTAGAAGCTTGACCTTGCCATACCGAACCGTTGGCTCCTTGAATGTCCAGGCCTCTCACTGTTGGTGCTTGTTGTAATACCCAAGAGACTGGTAATCCCATTAAAAGACTGACTGAAAAAAAGACGATAAAGATAACAACGTAAAGTACTGCTCGCTTCACCTTAACCTCGCTTAAACTGAAGGCGGTTTACATCGATCATGCCCGCTTGCTCTGTTCGGTCGATATCTAAAAATTCGACTTCAATACCCTGTTGCTCTTTCAAGTAACGTAACCAATCCACTAGTTGATTAAACGCGAGTGGTTTGATCCACACTTGAACGCTCTCATTACGAGGTTGTACTCTAATCAACTCAACTTTATAACGACGAGCTGAAGAAGAAACTAACTGATTCAACGGTTGACTAGAGTAGCTCACACCGCTGCTTTTTCGCAGTGCAGTGATGCCATCCGCTTTATCTTGTACCCAAGCTAGCAACTGTTTTTCGCTTTGAATACGTGACTGAGCTAGCTCCGCACGTTGGCTCATTGGCTGTAATAAACCCCAATAAATAATACCGATAACGGCAATAGCGCCACATCCCATGACCAAACGCTGCTCACGCTGCGAGATGCTGCTCCACCAAACCTGAGCTTGAGAAATTAAATTTTTCATCATCACCTCACAAACGCTTCAAAGCAAAGCTGCCAACCACAACGTTATCGCTACGGTTCAACTGACCTTGCTCAACATTAAACTTCTCTGCCAATTTCACACGAGCCTGCTCAAAAGGTTGGAAGTCTGAACTACGAGCCTGAATACGTACTTCGCCACGTTGTCCGTCGTATTTAAAGCTAGTGATCTCCAAGTCGCTGACCTGACCAAGCGTCGCGGGTAATGCCGCCAACCATGACAACATTGCCTGCTGACCACTTCCACCAGATAAGCGGCGCTCTTCATCATCCATTTGTCGTTTGAGGTAACTAACGGTAGGAATGCGTCGTTTATTTGGGAACACCTGGCGGAAAATACGCTCACTCTCCTCACGATACGCTTGAGCTTGTGCTTCGTACTTATGGACCACGAGCAACTGCTGCGCAACCATAACGACGATAAGCACCCCCGCAGCAATGGTGGCTTTTTGCCAGAGCTTCCAGTATTTACCCCAAGAAGATTTCGGCTTGAAGCTCCCAGTCAGCAAATTGACTTTGCTTTCTGTCACCCCCTTCGCCAGTAAAGCCATCGTCATTTCTTCTGGTTGCGGATCCCATATTTCAGGTAACGCAGATTCCGGGACCGAGCTAAAGCAATCGAGCTTCCAACCTTCATGATTTTGTAGATAAGAAGAGAGGTAAAGGTCTAACCAAGAAGCGTCGACAACCGCGCCCTCTGTCGCAGAGTGACGAATTAGCCATTGCTCGCCAATCATTGCAGCACAGCTGTGCTCTCCACGAACCGGTAACGCAAGCACATCGGGTAAAATGCGTTTAATAGCGATACCTTGGCTTGAGAAACGTTGCAGTACAGTCTGAATCCAAGCACGTTCAACTGCGCAAATCTGCGCTTTATCCGCTTGTTTACCCAACACGCTAAAGTGCAGGCCATCAACGTCCTGAGCAACTTCGTCTTCCACTAAGTACGGTAACATCGCCTCGAATTGGCGTGTTGCACCAGGTGGTATATCCACTTGCGTCAGGACCACATCATTACTCGCCAACAGCGCCACAACTTGGCGCTGACCAGCATATGAGACCAACTCATCTAAGTGTTCCCACCCGGCGATTTCACCGCTAGCAATCACTTCCTGTTGATCTGTCGACCACACCACCCAAGGAATGGTACTTTGTTGTTCGCTACTCAGCCGAACGGTCAGAAACTCGCTCACTGATCCCTCCAAAACGACGGCGAACTACGGTCACCGTTTCTCTATTTGTACTTTGCAAAAGGCTTCGGATACGTACACGTGATTCATCCACCAACACTTGTGCATCCAATTCAAAAAAGGCGCTATCCACACCCAAATAGCCTTTGGCGTTTTTCTTTACATCTTCACTTAAGCCAGCCATTTCTGACTCTGCTAAAAATTCATCAATGCTATCCCACCCATCAAATGGGCGTTTTTCAATTAGCTGAATCGCATCACTACTGCTTAAGTTTGGTGAGAACATTGCCACCAAAATCGGAGCTTGCTCAACATCAATCGTATTCACGTTTAAACGCCAGTCATCACTTGGTAATGCACAGACCAACGGCTCCAATTTTTGGAAAATTTCACCACTCACCTGATAGACAGCCCGTAACTCGGAAGCATCTGCCATCCAACCATTTGATGCCAAATAGGAAGGCTTCATCGCTTCATATGTGCTGTCTTCAACCCCAGTAGTCGAACGGACAGAGTCATCAGCATCAATGTATTCCCAAGTAGAGTCTGCAATGATTTCTGCTTGATATGGCTCGACATCCAACTCTTCTAATAGGCGCTGCAATACATTCACTAAATATGGTCTTGTAATTTGCTGACCCGTTGGTTGCACACGACTCAATACATTTAGATTAAAGCACGCTTGCTTGTCTCTAATTCGTCCCGCCGCTTGACCATAATCTAACGGATAGACTTGCTCTTTTATCGCCCACGGTTGACTCATATTAATCGTGTCGGTGTCTTTATAACTTTGTTCGATACCCACTTTTGCTAGCGCCTCGACGCCAAGGCTGTACCAGTACGCTTGCTGGTAATTGATTTGATTAGCGCCTCGCTGAAACTGCAAGAACAAACGTTCCGACATGCTGGCGGCAACCGTCGCCATAATCGCCAGCAACATCAACACTATAATCAAAGCAACACCGCGCTGACGGTTAACCATTATTGCTGTCTCCTGAACTTTCCTCTTTCTGACTCAATGTGCCATCAGGAGTGAGATAAGTGCGGGCAATTTCTCCATAGTCTTTGAGAGTGAGAACAACAGAAACCGCTTTCGGCAGCGCTTTTTCTTCAGCCCACTCTTTTTTCCATTGCTTACCATCATAAAAACGCATATCAAATGACTCGACCTGCGTTAGCAATGGAGTAACAGTGCCTTGTTGCCCAACCGGCGTATCAGGATAGTGCCACCATACTCGCTGCAGTGTTTCTTCTTTTAAGCGATAGCCAACCTTGGTTACTTCTCCACGAGGGAACTGCTGCTGAGGGTTGTGCCAACCTAAACGGGCAAACATCAGTCCTTTGGTATCGGAGTCCAACAGGTAATCGGACCAAAAAATTAGCCGGCTAGAAGGCTCTTCACCATTAGTACGCGTTTGACGCATCGCCATTTGACGAAAATCGTTATCCATCATAACCATGGCACGCTGAATTTCGTTTAAGCGTTGGGTTCGTTCTTGTGATAGCGCATTGCTACGCTGTACTTGCGATACCACTTGGTACGCTGCGACACTTAAACTGGCAAAGATGGCAATCGATACCAACACTTCAATAAGTGTAAAACCTTTTACCCTTTGGCGCGTGTTTGCGCGGGGATGATTATTGCGCCACATAGCTTCGTACCGTTAATACAGGGCTCGCGCTTTTCTCTACCGAGACGCTCACATCAAATGCTTTCAGCAATGGCTGCGTCGTGGCGACTGGCGTGACTTTCCAGAACCAAGTGCGTCCTGCCAGCTCTTCTGTGCCGTTTTTCGCTTTGAGTTCTCCGGTATTCAACATCACATTTGCCATCTGATTATCCACAACCATGGCTGCAAACATTTTTTCTTCTAGATAACTGATTGTATTAATATGCTGGCTCACAGAGCGAATGACACTGATGGCAGCGGTAGCGAAAATTGCCAGTGCGACCAATACTTCCAGTAAGGTCATGCCTCTCGTCCGGCGATGACTCAAATTTGGGCGAGCTTGCTTAAAATTGCGCATTCTCATCCTCTTTCACTTCTTCGCCCGGAGCTAATAACAAAATTTGTCCACTTTCTTTGCCAATGACTCGCCAACCGTCATTAAAGGCATCACCATTTTGCGGAAAAAAAGACAGGGTAAATGGCGTGACTTCGGCGCTGGAAAAGATAAACACTTGCGGTGGCTGAATTTTCTTTTCGTCCTCTTCTTCTGCGAACATGTCTTCATCAAAAAGAGAACCTGGTTTGAATAAGCGCTCATCATTATCCCAAGCACCACCTCCGAGCTCGAGTTGTAGCGTAATATCTTCTTCTAGCTTGGTTTTGCTCGGAATCTGCTTTAATTTCAGAGGCTGCCAACCTTCTGAGGTTAAACTCAGTAGAGCGTAGGTCGATTTGGTATCATCCACTCGAACGCCAAAATCTTTACCGCTCAGCACCGCTTCTTCATTGAGCAGCTGTAAACGCTGAAAAAAGCTTTGAGCATACTGTTTGGAAAGATCTTTTTGGCTAGTCGGTAACGTCGAGATCACGGCCACAGCCGTAAGAGATAGCAAAACCAGCACCAATAGAATTTCTATCAATGTAAAACCGTTATGTTTTCGCATTTGTTTCATTAGTGCTGGCTTAGGCTCAATTATTGGAAGTCTTGCATGTTCCAGTTGCCAATATCTGCAGCTGGACCTTCTCCACCCTCTTGGCCATCTGCGCCTAGAGTGAAGATATCGATTGTACCGTTATCACCTGGGCTTAAGTATTGGTACTGGTTGCCCCAAGGGTCATTAGGAAGACGTTTGATGTAACCACCATTACGGTAGTTGCGTGGCTCTGGGTTAGATGGCTTGCTAACCAATGCTTCTAGACCTTGGTCCGTTGTTGGGTAAACGCTGTTATCCAACTTGTACATATCTAGGGCATTTTCCAGCGCTACGATATCCGTAATCGCTTTTTGTTGGTCAGCCTTCTCTTTGTTACCCAATAGGTTTGGAACAACAAAACTTGCCAAAATACCCAGGATAACCACAACAACCATCACTTCTAAAAGTGTAAAACCCTGTTGTTTACTACGCTTAAACTTCATTTTTTTCTCCGAAAGTTAGATTAAAGCCATGCCGTTAGTAGACACGTCTTAATTCGAAATTATCCGCTCATCAAGTTATTCATTTCTAGCATTGGCATCAAGGTCGCCATCACAATGAACAACACTAATCCAGCCATTAATGCAATCAGCGCAGGAGTAAACACACCCAGAGCAATATTGACTGTTGATTCAAAGTTTTGATCTTGGTTATCGGCTGCCCGCGTCAACATGCTCTCTAATTCACCACTTTGCTCACCACTGGCGATCATGTGTAGCATCATTGGTGGAAACAAGCGAGTTTGGTCCAACGCCTTACGCAAACTAGCGCCCTCTCGGACGTTATCCGCTGCAAGCAAGACTTGCTGCTTCACATAACGGTTAGACATAACATCTACCGCAACGCGCATACCCTCGAGAATTGGAATCGCACTGGAAGTACAGATCGAAAGTGTTCGTGCGAATCGTGCGGTATTCAAACCTCGAGAGATCTTACCTATTAGCGGTAAGCTCAAGATTTTTCTGTCCCAAGCTAAGCGAAAGTCTGGCTTTTGCAACGCCAGTTTGAGGCCATAGAAAAGCGCCACCAGCACAACGAAAATAATCAGCCCCCAATCTTGCACAAACTCACTGGCTGCCAGTAAAAATTGCGTCGATTGAGGTAACTCTTGGCCCATCTGAATGATGGGTTCAATGATTTTAGGAACAACTGTCGCCAATAAGAACGAAACGATGACAACCGCGAATACCACCAAAACTACAGGATAAATCATGGCTTGAAGCAATTTAGATCGCATCTTTTGGCGGTTTTCGACGTAGTCTGCCAAACGCTCTAATACGGTATCGAGGTGACCTGATTTTTCGCCCGCCGCAACCATGGAGCGGTACAGTTCATCAAACACGTGTGGGTAATCGGCAAAACTGTCGGCGAGCGGATAACCCTCAGTTACTTTCGAGCGAACCGCAGCCAACATAGAACGAATCCTCGGCTTTTCAGCCTGCTCAGAGACCGCACGCAAACACTCTTCCAAAGGCATTCCTGATTGGACTAGCGTAGACAATTGACGTGTGATGAGTGCTAACTCAGATGTTGAGATGCCGCGCTTAAAGCTGACTGAACCTGAAGACTTAGCCGATTTAGCTTTCGTCTCAACCACTTCAATCGGGATCATCCCTTGCTCTTTGAGTCGCTGGCGCACTTGTCGGGCGTTGTCCCCTTCTATCGTGCCTTTTTTATGCTTGCCTTTTGCATCTAGCGCTTTGTACTCAAATGCCGCCATTAGGTTTCCTTCGTCACTCGCATCACTTCTTCAAGTGACGTAATGCCACGACGCACTTTGCTTAAACCATCGCTGCGAATACTTGGCGTATGGGCGCGAACGGCTCTCTCAATTTCTTGCTCACCAGACTCTCGGTGAATCAACTCTTGTACTTGCTCATCAACCATAATGAGCTCGTGGATACCTGTTCGACCTCGGTAGCCTTTTTGGTTACACGCTTCACAGCCTTTTGCTCGGTGCAGTTCTAACGGTTCATGCGCTTCCATACCAAACAGTTTTTTCTGTTCCGCATCGGCTTCATACGGCTCTTTACAGCTTGGACAAAGCGTTCGAACTAAGCGCTGCGCTAGCACCCCTAATAACGAAGAAGAAATAAGGAATGGCTCAATACCCATATCACGTAGACGCGTAATCGCACCCACTGCGGTGTTGGTGTGGAGAGTCGACATTACCAAGTGACCCGTTAAGGACGCTTGCACTGCAATTTGTGCGGTTTCTAAGTCACGGATCTCACCGACCATCACCACATCCGGGTCCTGACGCAGAATGGCACGCAAGCCGCGCGCAAACGTCATGTCGACCTTTGGGTTCACCTGAGTTTGACCGATGCCATCAATATCAAATTCGATCGGGTCTTCAACCGTTAGAATGTTGCGTTCGTTGCTATTGATCTCTTGCAAGCCAGCGTACAAGGTGGTTGATTTACCAGAACCTGTCGGGCCCGTCACCAAGATGATACCGTGAGGGCGGCCAATCAAGTGACGGAAGTTGTCATGCACTGAAGGTGTCATGCCCAAACTATGTAAATCAAGACGAGTCGCGTTTTTATCCAACAAACGCATTACCACGCGCTCACCATGTGAGGACGGCATCGTAGATACACGCACGTCCACCGCACGACCACCGATACGCAACGAAATACGGCCATCTTGAGGCACACGCTTTTCTGCGATATCTAGTTTAGCCATAACCTTCACACGAGAAACTAGCAAAGGCGCTAGCTTACGGCTTGGAGTCAGGACTTCACGCAATACGCCATCGACACGGAAACGAATCGAAAGGGTTTTCTCGAACGTCTCAATATGAATATCCGACGCACCTTCTTTGATCGCTTCGCCCAACATGGCGTTGATCAATTTGATGATTGGCGCATCGTCTTCCGATTCTAATAAGTCTTCATCGTGCGGCAGTTCTTCAGCCAAAGAGAAGAAATCATCGCTATCAGCACCAATATCTTCCATCAACTGACGCGCTTCAGACGAGTCGCGTTGATATGCTTCGGTCAGCTTTTTATCAAAGGCTTCTTTATCGATAGGTTGCGGTACGAAGCTTTTCTTTAATACACGACGGACTTCAACCAGAGCCGCAGGGTTAAGCGGCTCGACATAGTAAAGAATAGGTGGACGCTCAGGATGCTCTGTCTCCAGCACCAGTTTAAAGCGGTTGGCAAAACTGAATGGCAGACGACGCATACTTGGCGCTGTGTCTAACATATCAACCATTAGTTGTTTTCCATTTGATCAATAAACGCTTGAATCTCTGTTGGGTGCTGACGCTCCTGGCCAAAGGCTGGCATAACCGGGATCTTCTCGTCTGCCATCAACTTCAACCCTTGATCCGCTTTATAAAGCTGTTCTGCGCGAATAAAGTTGTATTTACGCTGCGTAATACCGTCAGCCGTCACACCATCGCGAATAATCGTCGGCTTGATGAACACCATCAAGTTACGTTTTTCTGTTTGCGTGCTAGTTGACTTGAACAGGTGACCCAGTACCGGAATGTCACCCAATAGCGGCACTTTAGACTCACTTTCAAGTGCGCGTTCATCGACCAAACCACCAAGAACCAACATCTGACCATCTTGGATCATGACAGAGGTGTTTAACTGTCGTTTAGCAAAGCGAACGTCAACCGCACCGTTTGCGCCTAATACGTTGGAAACTTCTTGTTCAATGTTTAGCTGTACAGAGTCACCTTCGTTAATTTGTGGCACTACTTTGAGTTTGATACCGACTTCTTTACGGTCAACCGTTTGGAATGGGTTGTCGTTGTTTGAGCCAGCCGTAGAGCCCGTAATAACCGGAACCTCTTCACCCACAATAAATGATGCTTCGCCATTATCCATTACGGTAATACTCGGAGAAGATAGAATGTTTGAGTTGGAGTCAGAAGCAACAGCACTAATTAGCGCTGTCCAGTCACCCATGACAATACTCATTGCCGCACCATTTACTCCGCTAAGTGCTGACGCTAGCGTAGAGTAGTCACCTGATTCAGTAACATCATATGGCGTTCGTTCGCCATTAGAGTTGGTATAGTATTCAGTTCGGGTTTGATCTTTTGCTTCTTCTAGCCCAACCATCACCTGACCAATCGGGGCTCCTGAGTTACCGTACTGAATTACAGCACCCGTTTCTAATGAACCCCACTGAACACCTAGGTTAATACCATCACCTTCAGACATTTCGACAATTAACGCTTCAATAAGAACCTGAGCACGACGAATATCGAGTTGAGAAATGACGTCTTGTAATGCCATCATAATATCTGGTGGCGCTGTTAAAACTAACGAGTTAGTTGCAGCGTGAGCAGCAATGACGACCTCACCACGCGATGCTCCTGATGTTTTCTGACCGGCTTGTTTTTCAGCTTGCAGGTTATCGGAAACACCTTTCAATACATCCACCAAATCTTCAGCTTTCGCATTTTTCAGGTACACAACTCGGTTGTTACCTTTTGTCGCCATTTCAACATCAAGTTGACGAATCAAACGTTTCAAGCGGGCTCTTACTTTTGGATCACCAGAAATTAAAATCGCGTTAGTACGTTCATCGGCCACAATTTTAGGTTCAAGGAACTCTGGCGTGCTTTTCTGATTCGCACTTTTATTCAGTGCTTCAACAATGCGTACCATTTCAGCAGCAGATGCATTACGCAGCTCTACCAATTCAATTTCTTTATCACCGGCTTGGTCAACTCGCTTGATGATCTCTGCTAAGCGATTCACTACTGCCGCACGACCTGTGATCAAGATAATATTCGCTGGATCATAATGAACCACGTTACCGGCACCGGCGTTATCAATCAGCTGACGAAGTAGAGGAGACAACTCTCGAACCGACACATTACGCACCGCGACAACTCGAGTGATAACACTATCGCCTTGCGCGCTGCCATCACCTAACACAGGGATTGCTGAGGTTTTTGAGTCTTTTGCTTTGATAACCTTAAGTACCCCATTGTCCATCTCTACGACTGCGTAACCGTATACTTCAAGGACATTAAGGAAAAAGCTGTAGTATTGCTCTTCATTAAGAACGTCATAGCTGCGGACATCGATTTTACCGCGTACTGAAGGATCAACAATGATGGTCTTTTCGAGGTTACGACCCACTATGTTGATGAATTCTTGAATATCAGTGCCTTTAAAGCTCGCACTAAATTCGTTTGCCATTGCACCTGGTACGCAGAGTAAACTTCCTGCTAGTAGCCAAGCACTTTTGCTGAACCAATGTTTCACGTATGTCTCCCTGAACTTACGCCGGTTGCCTAAGTCTTACAATTGGATATAGATATCGTACTGTTGGCCGTCTCGCTCAACAGTTAAATTTAATTCTTGCGGATCGCTCATCACTTGCATCAGTTGTACTGAAGAAGACGGGTCACTTAAATCGATCCCGTTCAGTTGAACCGCAATATCGCCAGGTTGTAGTCCTACATCATTAAATAATGCGGCATCACGACCAGGTGATACTCGATAACCAACAATGTCTCCGTCTTTTTTGACGGGTGAAATGGTGATGTATTTAAAAACGCTTTGTGGATCTTTCGCAATTTCCTCGCGGATTTGCTCTAATTTCTCTCCAACGTCAGACGTCGCTGCTTCTGCTCGCTGAGCTTGCGCCCTGGCTACCTGCGGCGATTCAGATAGCTTCTTATATTCTATACCTTCCATCATTAAGGTCTCGTCTCGACCTTGGTTATCAATGATGACGCGATCCACCAATACCGCTTTTAGTGTCGCACGTGTCCCTTCGATTTCTTCACCCAAACCGTACGTAGCTTGCTTACCTCGGTTAGCAATAACAGCAAGGCTGGTGTTGGCATCACTACTTGCAACCGCACCGACCAGCGTAAGGTTAAGGCGCGTCTTAGGGGCGTCTTTAACAATGGGCTGTTCTACAACTGCCGCTTTTTGCTCAGTGTATTTACCGAATAGGTTGGCATTCTGAAGGGCATTAAAATCTATCGCGTCGCCTTTATTGCTCGCGACAACGCCACTCGCCGATGGACGCCATTGCGGCACTTCCGACGATTGAGGTATGGCTAACCACACAATTTTGCCAAGTATCCATCCGGTTATCGCAATAAACAGACAGGTAAGCAACAAGCTAAGTTTGGCTTGAATGGTATAATGATTGGACTTGATCTGAGCCAGTAGCGGTCTGCTTGATAATCCTGCACTTAGCTCTAAACGTTTCACTGAATGGATTCCTTTATTCTAACGTCCGTCATTTAAGCTATAACGATAGCTATCGACTTTAAATTGCTAAATTTGCAATAAAATTATTACTCAACAAAGAGCAGTGAACTATATCACAAGTTGTCTTTCATACCTTTTTCTTATGCAGTTTTTGCCAACTCCCTTGAAAAAAATACGCCTTGACTCCATCTGTAGGTGAATAATCCATCACTCATTGCCGTATTCGGGCAGTGATTAGATAGCGTAGTGTTCTATGAGTTCCCTAAATGAAGCCGTTAGGCTAGATAAATGGCTATGGGCCGCAAGATTTTACAAAACCCGCTCCATCGCGCGTAACATGGTCGATGGCGGTAAAGTCCACTATAATGGCCAACGAAGCAAGCCGAGTAAAATCGTTGAAGTGGGCGCTGAAGTCAGACTTCGTCAAGGCAACGAAGAAAAAATCGTGATCATCGAACAAATCTCAGATCAACGCCGAGGCGCTCCCATCGCACAAACCTTATATCGCGAAACCAATGAGAGTATCGCGAAACGTGAGGAACACGCGACTCAACGTAAGCTTAATGCCCACAACCCAAGTCCGGAACGCCGCCCAGATAAAAAGCAGCGCCGAGACATCATTAAGTTCAAACACCAATAAAAGCCGGAATTACCAACGAGGAAAGCACTCCATGGCAAATAATGTTTTAAACCGCTACCTATTCGAAGATCTTTCAGTACGTGGCGAGTTGGTACAATTAGATGAAGCGTACCAACGTGTTATCTCCAGCAAGGAATATCCGGCAGCAATAGAGAAACTGCTGGGTGAGCTACTCGTTTCAACTACTCTTTTAACTGCCACTCTTAAGTTCGAAGGTTCGATCACCATCCAGCTACAAGGCGACGGTCCTGTGTCTCTTGCCGTTATCAACGGTGACCATAACCAACGTGTTCGTGGCGTAGCTCGCTGGGAAGGCGATGTTGCCGATGACGCAAATATTCACGATCTAATGGGTAAGGGCTACCTTGTGATCACCATCGAACCGAAAAACGGCGAGCGTTACCAAGGCGTCGTTGGACTAGAAGGTGACACTTTAGCAGAAGTGCTAGAAGGCTACTTTGCAAACTCAGAGCAGTTAAAAACGCGCCTATGGATCCGCACTGGTGAGCATGAAGGCAAAGCACACGCAGCAGGTATGTTGATTCAAGTGATCCCTGACGGCACTGGCTCTCCAGATGATTTCGAACATCTAGAGCAGCTCACTGACACAGTAAAAGATGAAGAATTGTTTGGTTTAGAAGCGAACGAGTTATTGTATCGACTATATAACCAAGACAAAGTACGTCTGTACGAGCCGCAACCTGTCGAGTTCCATTGTGGCTGTTCTCGTGAGCGTAGCGGTGCAGCAATCATCACCGTTGAGAAAGCTGAAATTTATGACATTTTGGCAGAAGTTGGATCAGTTTCTTTACATTGTGATTACTGTGGCACAACTTATACGTTCGACGAATCTGAAGTCACTGAACTGTATGCACAAGCTTCTACAGACAAGAAAACCCTGCATTAATTTACATAGCTTATCAAGCACGTAATTTACCCTACAAAAGGCCAGCTTAATGCTGGCCTTTTTGTGATCAACCCCTCGTAATAACTAGCCTCAAGCGTAATAAAACAACTGCTTAATTTTAAACAATTAATAATGATTTTGCCCTAGCGCAAAGGATTGCGTGCACGATAGACTATTCCCACCAATATGTGACGGGTTACCTAAAACCTTATTGAAATCATGGGTAAATTTTGAGCTATCTCCCTGTTTTCTCCCCGCCCCGTTGCTAGCATGGTGAGCAGATTAAAATTAAAACATTCTTACAAAATCCCTACAAAATCCTTATAAGGAGCACCTATGACCGTTATGGAACATACTAAGGCTGCAACACTTGATCTAACCAAGCACGGACTGCATAACGTAAAAGAGGTTATTCGCAACCCAAGCTACGAAATGTTGTTTGAGGAAGAAACGCGTGAAGACCTAACCGGTTATGAGCGCGGCGTGGTTACTGAACTAGGTGCGGTTGCCGTTGACACTGGCATCTTTACTGGTCGCTCACCAAAAGATAAATACATCGTCAAAGACGCTACGACAGAAGAACATATGTGGTGGACGTCTGATCAAGTGAAAAATGATAACAAGCCAATCACTCCTGAAGTGTGGGACGAGCTAAAAGAACTGGTCACAAACCAGCTTTCTAACAAACGCTTGTTTGTTGTTGACGGTTACTGTGGTGCAAACCCAGATACACGTTTGAGCATTCGTGTTATCACAGAAGTCGCATGGCAAGCGCACTTCGTTAAAAACATGTTTATTCGCCCGACGGAAGAAGAGTTAGCGACATTTGAACCAGACTTCGTAGTAATGAATGGCGCAAAATGCACTAATCCAAAATGGGAAGAGCAAGGCCTGAACTCAGAAAACTTCACCGTATTTAACCTAACTGAGCGCATGCAACTTATCGGTGGTACTTGGTACGGTGGTGAAATGAAGAAAGGTATGTTCGCGATGATGAACTACTTCCTTCCACTAAAAGACATCGCATCAATGCACTGTAGCGCTAACATGGGCAAAGATGGCGATGTAGCGGTATTCTTCGGTCTATCTGGTACGGGTAAAACGACCCTGTCGACTGATCCTAAACGTGCGCTAATTGGTGATGATGAGCACGGCTGGGATGATGACGGTGTCTTCAACTTCGAAGGTGGTTGTTACGCAAAAACCATCAAACTTTCGAAAGAAGCGGAGCCGGACATCTACAACGCAATTCGTCGTGATGCACTGCTAGAAAACGTAACAGTACGTGGCGATGGTTCTATCGACTTTGATGATGGTTCGAAAACAGAAAACACACGTGTTTCTTACCCTATCTACCATATCGATAATATCGTTAAGCCAGTATCAAAAGGCGGTCACGCGAATAAAGTGATCTTCCTATCAGCCGATGCATTTGGCGTACTGCCTCCAGTATCTAAATTGACACCCGAGCAAACTAAGTACCACTTCCTGTCTGGCTTTACCGCCAAACTAGCGGGAACAGAGCGCGGTATTACTGAGCCAACACCAACTTTCTCTGCTTGTTTCGGCGCGGCGTTCCTAACGCTTCACCCAACTAAATACGCAGAAGTACTGGTTAAACGCATGGAAGCAGCAGGCGCTGAGGCTTACCTAGTGAATACTGGTTGGAACGGCACTGGCAAACGTATCTCTATTCAAGATACACGCGGAATTATTGATGCCATTCTTGATGGTTCGATTGAAGAAGCACCAACTAAGCACATTCCAATCTTCAACCTTGAAGTACCAACGTCACTACCAGGTGTGGATCCTAGCATTCTAGACCCTCGCGACACGTACGTTGACCCACTTCAGTGGGAAAGCAAAGCGAAAGATTTAGCAGCGCGCTTTATCAATAACTTTGATAAGTACACAGACAACGCTGAAGGTAAATCTCTGGTTGCGGCTGGTCCTCAGATTGATTAAATCGAGTAACAGCGACGTCGCGTAAACGCAGTGAAAAGTTGGCATTAACTTATCACCTTTACGTAGGCCAAGTTACAAAAATTGCTTCAAGCCCCTCTTTTGAGGGGCTTTTTATTGAATACCACAGAATATTGATACAAGCTAAAGCCTATCTAGTTTTATTTCATAACACACGTAGGTTCTAGCAAAGATGAAAACAGCGCGTCGAGTTCTACTTCTGTTACTGGTTATCTTAGTTGCCATTCCAGCCGCTACGATTGCGCTGCTAACAACATCTTACGCGGACGCAACCTGGCGCTTGCTGTCAAACACCTTTTCTCTTCCCTTCCGGGCCGAAAGCGTGCGTTATGGCTTTCCCTATCACCTAACTTTACAACGCGTGAACACCAGCGGAGACGATGCGTCTTACATCGAGCAAGTCGATTTATGGATGAATCCCGATGTTTATCGCGATGGTAAATGGATCGTTGATAGTTTATTGATTGATGGTATGAGCTTGCAGTATGGCGCACCAAAGCTCCCACCTTTAGATAACGTTTTATTCCATCAAATCGCGCTCAAAAATATTGATTACGCCGACGAGCAGTTCTCTGCCAATGGCATTGACCTTCAAATTCAATCACCACAATGGAATGGTCAATTAATACCATATGGCGAAGTTCAACTTGCAGCTGACCAACTCTATTGGAATGGCGAAGCCTTTAATCAAGTCTTAGTCGATATAGACTACAAACCGCAAGACAGTACGCTTTATGGCACCTCTTTTAACTGGCGTAACAGTCAAATATCTGGGCAAGGGGAGCAGTATCCTCAAGGCTGGTCTTTAGTAAATGTGACCATCAACAAGCTGAAACTGAGTAATACGCAGCGCCAGTCACTGCTTGCAAAACCTTGGCACGATCTACCATTTAACATTAATCATATTAATAGCTTAGATTTGCTTAACGCCGATATTGAATGGGGCGACTGGCACTGGCAGAACTTGGATCTTTCTGTGGAAAACGCCACACTGCCACTGTCTCTCTGGAAGACAAAAGCTCAAGTGTCATTGCAGGCGGATAGCGTTCGATTCCAGCAGCAAACCGCAATAGAGCCACGTTTGAGTGCCGCTATCGAGCCAGGAGTAATCCAGCTCAACGAGCTCAGTTTAGATTGGCAGCAAGGTCGAGTGCAAGTTTCTGGATTGTTCACGCCAACACAATGGAAGCTCAAAGAAGCCTCTATTCAAGGCCTCAAGTGGGCAACACAGCCAGAAGACAACCTAAATTGGTGGCACGCCGCCACCAGCGAGTTAGAGCATGTTGCAATCGAACGACTCGACATTGAGCGCAGCCAAATTATCCAGCTATCTCACGAACCTTATTGGCAACTTTCCGGTTTAAATATCGAAGGACAACAGCTTGATATTAAACAGTCGGCTCAACGTTGGGGCCTTTGGCAAGGCGAATTGGAAGTCAGCGTTGTCAACGCCAGCTATGACCAAATACTCACGTCTCACGCAGCACTTGCCATGCAAAGCAAAGATGGCTTTTGGCAATTGACTCGCCTTTTTGCGCCACTCGATCAAGGCTACGTAGAAGGCATCGGACAGATAGATTTGAGTACCCCAAGCCAACCTTGGGCGCTCAACGTCAATGCTGATGGTATTCCCTTATCGCTCTTCCACGATTATTTTTTACCCGACACACTGGCTATTGATGGTTTTTCCGATCTCAGCCTCGATCTACAAGGGTTATCAGGTGATCGCAACATGCTGGCCTACAGCTTATCGGGTGAAGTGGAAGCCAATCTCCGAGATACCCGCTTGAAGTCCCAAGCGGATCATTCGCTCAAAGCCATTACCTTAAGTCCACTGCGTTTAAGCGCGCAACGAGGGGAAGTTGCCATAAAGCCGGTCACCATCTCAGGAAAAGCCATAAGTGGTAAGGTTTGGGGAACATTTGATATGGCCAACAACCCGCTAAGTGGCATTACTTATCAATTGGAAGAGTCGTGCGGAAACATTGAAGGCGATCTACTAAGTGGTGAAACCCACCGTAATGAGTGCGTGAACGCATCAAAACTGGCCGAGCCTACTGATATTGAGACTCCACAGAAAAATGATCCTTCCATCAAGCAGCCAATCGTGATTGATAACATCAATTTGGAGACTCAAGAGGAAGAGCTTTACGAAGAAATTATCGAAGAAGATGAAGTACCCAACACGCATTCCGCAGCAGAAGAACAAATCCTCTCACCGACAGAGCAAGAAGGTGAAACAGATAAGCGCCCAGCAGGTCAGTCGGCGCTTAACCCATCAGCAACTGAGTAACTGCGAGTAGTTCGGTATCAGCATATAGGTACCGACAAAATCCACAGCTGGCGTGTCACCACTATAAATCACTACGTGAATAACGATGCGTGCTTTGCGTCCCGACTCCAATCGGTCTAGGTCACCACTGATCCCATCCAACGAAGTACTCGCCACGGGGTTTTGTTCGACTGGTTGACGATAACGAATCGAGCTGTCGGCCAACACAATATCACCGTGCAGCCCACGCTCTTTAAGCAGCAGCCACGTCATCCCCCACCCTGTCAGGGTTGCTAAGGTAAAAGCTGACCCGGCGAACATGGTGTTATGCGGATTAAGGTTAGGATTAAGCTGCGCACAGCATTCAAACTGGTAACCCGTGTACTGGTTAATTTTGATCCCCATTTTGTCGCTAATTGGGATTTGTTGCTCCCAGCGCTGTTGAAGCTCAGTACACCATTCAGGGCGACGTAACACATTGGCCATCGGATCCAGTTGCTTCACCATTTGCTGATGGCGCACAGGGCCACGCTCATCGGTTAGCTCGCCTCGACGCTCAAAGCCATTTTTTTCATAAAAGGCGATGGCATCTTCACGGGCATTACACACCAAGCGTTTCGCTCCTTCTTGGCGCGCTAACGACTCTAGTGCAACCAAAACCAGCGAACCCATTCCTTTGCTACGGCGATTATTTTTAACCGCCATATAGCGGATCTGGCCATCATTGTCCGGCGTAATGTATAAACGGCCAATCGCCATAGGACGACCTCGACCATCAACAATCATGCGGTGATGACTCATTTCGTCGTATTCATCGCGCTCTGAGCCGATCGGCATACGCCATGGCTCACGAAGCAGTTGCCAGCGAAACTGATAATACTTGTTTATCTGATTATCGGTTTTGGGAGTAATGAGTTTGAACATATCAATCCTTTGAAAGCACAACACTAATCAGTGTCGGAAAAATTACTCCAAGCCAATTCCATGAGCTTGGAGTTAAAGCTTAGACTATGGCGCCTGTGTTACCAGATTAGACCTGCAACCAAAACGTCACTGGACCGTCATTCACCAAGGACACTTTCATATCGGCAGCGAAGCGGCCACGCTGTGTGGGTAAGACTTCTTCACACAAGTCAGAAAAGTAATCATACAAGCGCTCTGCATCAACAGGATGCGCACCGCGAGAAAAGCCAGCTCGCGTGCCTTTTTTTGTATCCGCAGGCAGCGTAAATTGAGAAACCACCAGCACTTTACCTTCCACCTGTTTAACGTTCAGGTTCATCTTGCCTTCGTCATCTTCGAACACACGGTAGGTTGTAACACGCTCCATTAAACGCTTTGCTTTAGCTTCATCGTCGTCCTTCTCTACGCCCAATAAGACCAGCAGACCACGATCAATTTCTCCTACGACTTCACCATCCACACGGACGGCTGCTTCACTGACTCGTTGAATTAGCGCTATCACTACTCTCGCTTCCTTCATCTGTTAACTGAGATTCAGCGGTCGAGTGTATCATGTCTAAATCTTCACTCCAGTGCTCTCGCTCACCAAGCGCAGCTGTAACTTCCGCCCCCAATAACACGATCATCCAGCATAAATACACCCAAACAAATAAGATAGGAATCGCCGCTAACGCGCCGTAGATGAGCTGATAAGACGGAAACTGAGTGATGTAGAGTGCAAAGCCTTTTTTACTCAACTCGAACAGTATCGCGGCGACTGCTGCCCCCATGGCACCATGAGCGAGATGTACTTTTTTATTCGGCACTAGAATATACAAGCCAAGAAAAGCAAAAAAGGACAGCAACAACGGTAGCCAACGCAGAAATAAATTAAACGCACCAGATAATGTCTCGTTCTCTAAAATTTGCAGCGAAGTCACGTACGACGTCGCCGCAATACTCGCACCGACCATGATCGGCCCTAACGTGAGTACCATCCAATACATAGAGAATGAAAAGACTAAACGGCGCTTGTCTTTAACTCGCCAAATGTAGTTTAAGTTCTTATCAATGTTGGAAATCAGCATGACCGCTGCGATGAATAAAAACCCACCGCCAACCGCGCTCATTTTGCCCGTATTCGCCACAAATTCCTGTAATGCCGTATGTACAGCTTCTCCAGAAGCTGGCACAAAATTCTCAATAATGTAGCCTTGCAGCACCTCACCAACGTTCGCAAAAACGGGAAATTTCGACAATATTGATAACAATACCGTCAGCATTGGCACGATGGATAACAAGGTAATGTAGGCAAGATAGCCCGCGTTCACATTCACACGGTCATGCGTTAATCGCTTAAGAAGATACTTAAAAAACGCGACGCAACTTGGCAGTAGATTGATTAATCTCGCCTTGTAACTCTCTGATAACTGGTTCATAGTTCATCCCATAATTAGCGCCGAGGACATAAGAATGCCTTATTTATTAGCAATTGTACTATCAATTTTCACTTTAACAGGGTGTCAATCTGCTTATTACTCAGCAATGGAGCAGGTTGGGTATCATAAACGAGATATTATGGTCGACCGCGTCGAAGATGCCAAAGAATCTCAACAAGATGCACAAGAAGAATTCACCAGTGCACTTGAAGCCTTGTCTGCGATCACCAACTTTGATGGTGGTGAGCTAGAAAATGTCTACAACAACATCAATGACAAATACGAAGATAGCGAAAAAGCGGCTCAAGACGTACGTGACCGTATTGCTGCGATTGAAGACGTATCCGGCGCACTGTTTGATGAGTGGCAAGATGAGCTAGAGCTGTACTCGAGTGCGAAACTGCGTCGTTCAAGCGAGCAAAAGCTACGTGAAACCAAAGCCTCGTACAAAACCATGCTTAGCGCTATGAAGCGTGCAGAGAAAAAGATGACACCGGTACTGGATACGCTACGTGACAACACGTTGTACTTAAAACACAACCTTAACGCCAGTGCGATTGGTTCTTTGCAAGGTGAGTTCTCTAGCTTAGAGAAGGACATTCAGTTTGCGATCAAACAAATGAACGAAGCGATTGCAGAGTCCGATAAATTCCTACAAAAGCTCAATCAAAAGTAAATGATTCAGACCTCCTCCTAGCGAGGAGGTTTTAGTCGGCGACCTTACCGAGTAAACCGATGACTCTTCGAACAAAGCCTACCCTCTCTGGCACAGTTCCCCATGGTACTTCTATCACTTCATAACCCAACTCAGTATAGACACTCACTAACGACTGATGAATCTCCAATGCTTCTTCAAAGCTGTGCGGACGCACTTCATCTTGTACGTAAATGGATGCTTCAGGTCGACAAGTAAACACCTGACTATGGTACCCAGCGCTTTCGGTTAAGAAAGCTTGGTCAACCTTACAGCCGCCCACTTGTAGGTATGCAATGATGTCGGGGATGGCGCGATCAACAAACGCAACATCATGACAACGCGCATCACTCTTTTGTTTGTCCATCAACCCAAGGCATAACTTGGCAAACTCAGGTAAATTCGTCCACGGCAAAATACCATTTTCTAACTGGCTTTGCTGCTCAATCAAGTCGCGAGACCCTTCAGGAAACGTGGCGTAACCACACGCGTCTAGCGCATTCAGCAGTGTTGTTTTTCCCGCACCAGGCCCACCGGTGATAATAATCGGGTTCATATTCAACTCCAGAAAACAAAAAGCCCCGAGCATAACTCGAGGCTTCTTCTTAATTGAATCGCTTAACGAAAATTATTTCGCGCCACGAGAAGCACGCTTACGGTCGCTTTCCGTTAGGAACTTCTTACGGATACGGATGCTTTCAGGCGTTACTTCTACTAGCTCGTCGTCATCGATGAATTCTAGTGCTTGCTCAAGAGTCATCTTGATTGGCGGAGTAAGAACCTGTGCGTCATCGGTACCTGATGCACGAACGTTGGTTAGCTGCTTACCTTTCAGTGCGTTTACCGTTAGGTCGTTGTCACGGCTGTGAATACCGATAACCATACCTTCGTAAACTTCAACACCGTGACCGATAAATAGACGACCACGCTCTTGAAGGTTGAACAGTGCGTTAGTTAGCGCTTTACCCATCGCGTTCGCGATTAGTACACCGTTTACACGTTGACCGATGTTACCGCCTTTGTGAGGGCCGTAGTGATCAAACGTATGGTAAAGAAGACCTGAACCTGAAGTCAGTGTCATGAATTCCGTTTGGAAACCGATCAGACCACGTGATGGCATAACGAAGTCCATACGCACACGACCTTTACCGTCTGGAGACATGTCTTTCAGCTCACCTTTACGTAAGCCGATGTTCTCCATGATGCCGCCTTGGTGCTCTTCCATTACGTCGATAGTTACCGTTTCGAACGGTTCCATCAACTGACCATCTTCTTCTTTGATGATTACTTCTGGACGAGATACTGCTAGCTCGAAGCCTTCACGACGCATGTTTTCGATCAGGATAGAAAGGTGAAGTTCACCACGACCTGATACGCGGAATTTATCTGGATCGTCTGTTTGCTCAACGCGTAGTGCAACGTTGTGTACCAGTTCCTTCTCAAGACGCTCAAGGATGTTACGTGACGTTACGAACTTACCTTCTTTACCCGCGAATGGAGACGTGTTTACTTGGAACGTCATTGTTACTGTTGGTTCATCAACAGACAATGGTGGTAATGCTTCTACTGCGTTTTGTGCACAGATAGTGTCAGAAATTTTCAGCTCGCCAAGACCAGTGATTGCGATGATATCACCCGCGTTAGCTTGTTCCACTTCGTGACGCTCTAGGCCAAGGTAGCCCATTACTGTACCCACTTTACCGTTGCGAGTTTTACCGTCAGCACCAATAATGGTTACCTGCTGGTTTGGTTTAACGCTACCACGAGTTACGCGAGCCACGCCGATAACACCAACGTAAGAGCTGTAGTCTAGCTGAGAAACTTGCATCTGTAGTGGACCATCAAGGTCAACATTTGGCGCGTCAACAACATCAACGATAGTTTGGAATAGTGGTTCCATGTTCTCGCCAGTTTCGCCTTCTTCTAGAGAAGCCCAACCGTTAAGTGCAGATGCGTAAACTACTTTAAAGTCTAGCTGGTCATCAGTTGCACCTAGGTTGTCAAATAGATCGAACACTTGGTCCATAACCCAATCAGGACGTGCACCAGGGCGGTCAATCTTGTTGATTACAACGATTGGTTTTAAACCGTGAGCAAATGCTTTTTGTGTTACGAAACGCGTTTGAGGCATTGGACCATCAACTGCGTCAACGATAAGTAGTACAGAGTCTACCATCGACATGATACGCTCAACTTCACCACCGAAGTCCGCGTGTCCCGGAGTATCTACGATGTTGATACGGTAATCGTTCCAGTCGATTGCTGTGTTTTTAGCAAGAATGGTAATACCGCGCTCTTTCTCGATGTCGTTCGAGTCCATGACTCGCTCTTCAGCTTCACCGCGAGACTCAAGCGTGCCTGATTGTTGTAGCAGCTTGTCAACCAACGTGGTTTTACCGTGGTCAACGTGCGCGATGATCGCGATATTTCTTAATTTATCAATCTGTGGAGTAGCCATGGATATTGATTCACTTAGATAGATGAAATGCCCCCACGCTGAGAACGGGTGCTCTCTGGCGACATTTGCTGATTAAAAAAACGGCCATAATGTACCAGATTTTAGCAAAAAGCCTAGAAATATGTGATCTACTCCCGAGCATTTCTGCGATTTTTACGCTTAATGCCCATTTTCTTCCTCAGAACGAATTGATTAAACGCAACTTTATTCTAATCGATGCATAATTCAAATTGACTCTTGCTCAAAAACTGGGCTGAATACGCAATGTACCTGTCACATTATGGTGCAACAATGATTTTTAGCACCATAATAGTGCAATCAAAGATCATTTTGGTGCAAGCAACTGCACCAAACTAGCATTCAAAAACACAATTGCTTGAAATTAATGGAATATTTTTTTTGGCACGGTTTTGGCTTTAGTTAAAACAGCATCGGTTAATGAAAAGTCAAATTGATTAATCAATGCCAGGTTTCATGAATAATTCATAAATCGAGCTTTTACCGCTTATTAACACTGGAGGTTATCCAAGATGTCAGTAGAAAACGTTCTATCGCTGATCCAAGAAAACGAAGTTAAGTTTGTTGACCTACGCTTCACTGATACAAAAGGTAAAGAGCAGCACATTTCGATCCCTGCTCACCAAATCGACGCAGACTTCTTCGAAGAAGGTAAAATGTTCGATGGTTCATCAGTTGCTGGCTGGAAAGGTATCAACGAATCAGACATGGTAATGATGCCTGACGCATCTTCTGCTGTGCTTGACCCATTCACGGAAGACGCAACACTAAATATCCGTTGTGACATCTTAGAGCCTGCAACAATGCAAGGCTACGACCGTGACCCACGCTCTATCGCAAAACGCGCTGAAGACTTCATGCGTTCTACTGGTGTTGCAGATACTGTACTTATCGGTCCTGAGCCAGAATTCTTCCTATTTGATGACGTGAAGTTCTCGACAGACATGTCAGGCTCTTTCTTCAAAATCGACGACGTAGAAGCGGCATGGAACACAGGTTCTGACTACGAAGAAGGTAACAAAGGTCACCGTCCAGGCGTTAAAGGTGGTTACTTCCCAGTAGCTCCAGTAGATTCATCTCAAGACATCCGTTCTGCTATGTGTCTAGTAATGGAAGAAATGGGTCTTGTTGTTGAAGCGCACCACCACGAAGTGGCAACGGCGGGTCAAAACGAAATCGCAACTCGTTTCAACACGCTAACAACCAAAGCTGACGAAATCCAAATCTACAAGTACGTTGTACACAACGTTGCTCACGCGTTTGGTAAAACAGCGACGTTTATGCCTAAACCACTTGTTGGCGACAACGGCAGCGGTATGCACGTTCACCAGTCTCTAGCAAAAGATGGCGTAAACCTATTTGCTGGTGACAAGTACGGCGGTCTATCTGAAATGGCGCTTTACTACATCGGTGGTATCATCAAACACGCTCGTGCAATCAACGCATTCGCTAACCCATCAACCAACTCGTACAAACGTCTTGTACCAGGCTTCGAAGCACCAGTAATGCTAGCTTACTCAGCGCGTAACCGCTCTGCTTCAATCCGTATCCCAGTGGTACCAAGCCCGAAAGCACGTCGTATCGAAGTTCGTTTCGGTGACCCAGCGGCGAACCCATACCTATGTTTCGCAGCAATGCTTATGGCTGGTCTTGACGGTATCAAGAATAAGATCCACCCAGGCGAAGCGATGGATAAAGACCTTTACGATCTTCCAGCTGAAGAAGCAGCAGAAATCCCAACTGTTGCATACTCACTAAAAGACGCGCTAGCAGAGCTAGATGCTGATCGTGAGTTCTTAACAGCGGGCGGCGTATTCTCTGACGACTTCATCGATTCATACATCGACCTTAAGTCTCAGGACGTAGAGCGTGTGAACATGACAACTCACCCTGTTGAGTTCGAACTTTACTACTCTGTGTAAGGTCGACACTGTGTAAAATGTAAACACAGCAATAAAATATTAGGCTCGCCTCGCAGGCGGGCCTTTTTTGTATTCGCCAGTCAAGCTTCGACGTTTAACATGAGAGGATAATAAAAATACACTTAGAATTTTTCCTTACAGGTCAAAGAGCTAAGCCATTGAAACGTGAAATCATCGAACAAGAGAAGGTGAGCAATGAAAGTTCAGCTTATTCCATCACTGTGTGCACTCAGCGGATTGTTAATCGCCTCTATCGCCTTCGCGCAGGTCGCGTATACGTGGGTAGATGAAAATGGCGTGGTTCACTTTAGTGATACGCCAAACAAAGGAGCAAAAGCGATCGCACTGCCAAACCTTGAAGCCAGCGCACCAGCTCCTGAGGTAGAAAGTACTGAATCGCTCGCACCTCAGACTACGCCATCTACTGCATCACAAAACAAGCCAGAGAAAACAACCGAGAAGCCTCTCCCATTACAACTCTCGATGCTGACTCCCAAGCACAACGAGACCATCCGCAGCAATCGAGGCATCATCAATATTCAATTAGAAACCAATCGCAAGCTTGGTATCGGTGAGCAATTGCAATTGTTACTCGATGGAAAACCTTATGGTGCACCACAAAACCATATAGTGTGGCAGTTAAACAATATTGACCGAGGCACTCACACACTTGCTGTGCACGCGAAAAGAAGCGGCAAGCTTATTGCATCTACTAGCCCTATAACGGTGCATTTACATAGAGCAAGTGTTAAGCCGACCGTAAAAGGGGCAAAATAGAATATCTGGTGAAAAAAATCACATCACAGCGATGCTTTTCACTTTTTCTTCTAAGATTTATTCGCCATACTTAACGTTCAATTGCACCATTATTGTGCATCGCACAATCTTAAAGCAAAACAAGGACGTAATGTGGATACCAGTCTTCCTAGTGCCATTCTCAACAATATGGTGACAGCAACGCTGATTCTTGATGATGGATTGGCCATCCGTTATGCCAATCCGGCTGCCGAATTGCTGTTTTCTCAAAGCGCCAAACGAATTATTGAACAATCACTTTCTCAATTGATTCAGCATGCGTCGCTGGATCTCGCGCTGCTCACTCAACCGTTGCAAAGTGGCCAAAGCATCACCGACAGTGACGTCACTTTCGTTGTTGATGGCCGCCCTTTAATGCTAGAGGTGACGGTTAGCCCTATCACTTGGCAAAAGCAGTTGATGCTTCTGGTCGAGATGCGCAAAATTGATCAGCAGCGCCGACTCTCTCAAGAACTGAACCAACACGCCCAACAACAAGCAGCGAAGCTGTTAGTCCGAGGGCTTGCACATGAGATTAAAAATCCGCTTGGCGGCTTACGCGGTGCGGCGCAATTGCTAGAAAAAATGCTGCCAGAGCCCTCTCTCACCGAATATACACACATCATCATTGAGCAAGCAGACCGTTTAAGGGCGCTCGTGGATCGATTACTAGGACCGCAAAAGCCAGGTAAGAAGACACAAGAGAATCTGCACCAAATTCTTGAAAAGGTTCGTCAACTGGTTGAATTAGAGTCACAACGCTCAATCATCATTGAACGAGATTATGACCCAAGCTTGCCAGAGATTTTGATGGATACAGACCAAATCGAGCAGGCAATGCTTAATATCGTCAGCAACGCCGCACAAATTCTTAGCCATCAAGAGCACGGGAAAATAACCATTCGCACCAGAACGGTGCATCAAGCCAATATTCACGGCAAACGCTGTAAACTCGCTGCTCGTGTCGAAATCACAGACAACGGCCCAGGTATTCCACCGGAACTACAAGACACGCTGTTCTATCCCATGGTCAGTGGCCGCGAGGGAGGAACTGGATTAGGGCTATCTATTTCGCAAAATTTGATCGACCAGCACAATGGAAAAATAGACGTAGAAAGCTGGCCTGGTCACACAACATTTACTATTTATCTGCCGATCTGAGTGCGCTAATGGACTTCAAGTCGCGTCAGTTTTTCGGTTTGCTGCAAGGATTACTACATGAGTAAAGGATATGTTTGGGTCGTTGATGACGACAGTTCAATTCGCTGGGTAATGGAGAAAACACTCTCCTCTGCCAACATCAAATGTGAAACCTATGCCGATGGAGAAAGCGTGTTAATGGCGCTCGAACGCGAAGTGCCGGATGTTCTAGTATCAGACATTCGCATGCCAGGTATTGATGGGTTGGAGCTACTAAAGCAAGTACAGCGCGATTACCCAGACCTTCCCGTGATTATCATGACCGCGCATTCAGATTTAGATGCGGCAGTGAATGCGTACCAAAAAGGTGCTTTTGAATATTTACCAAAACCTTTTGATATTGATGAAACTTTAACTCTGGTTGAACGAGCCATTGCACACAGCCACGAAAACAAACGCGAGCAGCTCTCTCCAGAAGACATTCCAGCAGAAACGCCTGAAATTATCGGTGAAGCACCAGCGATGCAAGAGGTGTTTCGCGCCATTGGTCGTCTTTCTCGCTCCTCTATTTCAGTCTTGATTAACGGTGAATCGGGCACGGGTAAAGAACTCGTTGCTCATGCACTGCACCGTCACAGTCCACGTGCTAACAAACCTTTCATTGCGCTCAATATGGCGGCAATTCCCAAAGACTTGATTGAATCAGAACTGTTTGGCCACGAAAAAGGCGCGTTTACGGGGGCAAACAATGTTCGTCAAGGACGATTCGAACAAGCCAATGGCGGCACTCTATTTTTAGACGAAATCGGCGACATGCCATTGGACATTCAAACTCGTTTGCTACGCGTTCTAGCTGACGGGCAGTTTTATCGAGTGGGCGGTCACTCTCCGATCAGTGTCGATGTACGAATTGTCGCGGCAACACACCAGAACTTAGAAAAGCTGGTGCAAGAAGGTGACTTCCGTGAGGACCTCTTTCATCGCTTAAACGTGATTCGCGTGCAGATCCCGGCACTGCGTGAGCGTAAGCAAGACATTGAAAAGCTTACACAGCATTTTCTTATCCGTGCGGCTGATGAGCTTGGTGTGGAAACAAAAACTCTCCACCCATCGACCGTGGAGATTCTTAACCGCCTTGATTGGCCTGGCAACGTTCGTCAATTAGAGAATATTTGCCGTTGGTTAACCGTTATGGCCAGTGGTAGCGAAGTGTTACCAAATGACTTGCCAAGCGAACTACTCGAAGAGAAAAAATCCATTTCAGACTCTGCACATGGTAGTTGGCAAGAACAATTGGCGGATTGGGCACGGCATTCACTCGCAGCAGGAGATAAAGAACTACTTTCTTACGCTTTACCAGAATTTGAACGCATTTTATTAGAAGCAGCCTTAGAGCACACTAAAGGTCATAAGCAAGATGCCGCTAAAGTATTAGGCTGGGGGCGAAATACACTCACCAGAAAATTAAAAGAATTGTACTGACAATCACTTACGTGGTGCGTTAACAACGAGCGTCGTTTGTCACTCGATATTAATAAAAACATCAGTACAATTGTGGCGCACCACCATCTATGTGATTAGGCGATGTCTACTGCTACGACTCAAATTACACTGCGTACTGCTGTTCTGATTCCATTTGTCATGATCTTCTTACTGGCGATCGGTGTCATTGTCTACGTCCAAAAACAAAGTTACGAAGAAGTGGTCACGGATATCAGTGACAAGCAACTTTCCGTGTTAACCGAAAGTGTCCACGACCACCTCAATAGCTATCTACGTAAGCCTTTTACTGCGGTTATGGCTCTCGCGCACAACGTCAGCTATCACAACCTTTATCGCCCTCACGATACCTCAGACATTCAAAACTACCTGCTAAGTGCATTCAAAAATCTTTACCAATCGATACCGCAGTTGGATGTAATCGCATTTGGTTCAGAAAACGGCGACTTTGCAGGCTTTCGCCGCGAACTTTCCGACGATTACACCTTAATGGTGCAAGATCGCCACACCGATGGTGATCTGGTTATTTATGGAACCAACCATGTGAGTAACAACATTCGAACGGTTATCTCCCAATACGATCCTCGCACTCGCCCATGGTATAAGCCCGTTGCAGAGAGCCAAAACGCCACTTGGTCTGAAATTTATACCAACGCTGATGAACGCCAGGATATTACGCTATCAGCCATGACGCCGGTGTACAAACACGACCAATTTGCTGGTGTTTTGGTGACAGACATTCGTATCAATACATTCAACGAATTCCTGCGCGAGTTAAAATACAACACTAAAGCGTCGGTCTACATCATGGACCCAGATCATCGTTTAATCGCTCACTCAGGCCCGGGAAGCGTCATCTCATGGGGCACAAAATTTTCGGATAAAGGGCAGCGTTTGCTTGCCGCTGAAAACGCAGACCCGATCATCAAAATCAGTGCGAGCCGCGTCCGGTCTTTCGATCTCAACAACACCAAGCAACCTTATACTTTTTCATTTGAACATGATGGACAACGTATTTTCAGTCGGCTAACCCCGTATCGAGACCAAGATGGCTTAACATGGTTTATTGGCACCTCCATTTCGGAGTCCGAGCTTCTCGGCCTGTTACCAAAAAGCCAGCAAGAGAGTTGGCTCGTTGGCATTATTGTAAGCCTATTTGGGATCGCCATCAGTTGGATCATTTTCAACCGAGTTACCAGACCAATTAACGCGACGGCCGCCGCCGCTCAGCACCTGGCAAATGGGGATTGGGATAGCGGCATGCCAAAGCCTGGTTATGTGTATGAGACAACCGTACTGGTTCATGCTTTTAATGAAATGGCGAACAATCTAAGAGCTTCATTCAAAGCATTGCGTGAACAGTTAGTTTATGACTCTCTAACACGCTTATATAGCCGTCAGGGTTTGGTCGAAATCTGTGAAAATCAGTCTCATCTTTGTCACGGCAGTTTATTTTTACTTGGTATCAACAAATTTAGAGATATCAACGACAGTGTGGGTCATCACAACGGCGACCAGTTGTTGGTCAGCATCGCTGAAAGGCTAAAACAGCAGTTTCGTGACAACGCATTATTGGCTCGGATTGGTGGTGATGAGTTCGCGGTGTTTCTCTCAAATGTCGACACTGAAACCAAAATTAAACAAACCGAGCGTCGATTACAGCAACTCTTTTCCACCCCATTTATGGTGGAAGGCGAGAATGTAGTGATGAAGATTTCACTTGGTATTGTACAAACCCAGCCAAACGAAACCATGCCTTTATGGTTACGCAACGCCAGCATCGCATTAAGTTACGCTAAACAAGACTCACTGACTGGTGTTTGTCACTACAGCCCAGAACTAGCGAGCGCTTCAAAGTTTCGTACGCAAATGCTGACCAAGATCCAAACTGGCATTGAAAACCGAGAGTTTATTCCTCATTACCAACCGATTGTGGATCTCGTCAGTGGCACAGTGTGTGGCGCCGAAGCACTTGCGCGTTGGCATAGTGACTCAGGTATGGTGTCACCATTAGATTTTATCCCAATCGCGGAAGAAAGCGGCATGATCAAAGCCATCGGCCAACAGATTCTGTTACAAGCTTGTCGCGACACTTACCAAGCGATCGAAAGCAAACAGTGGCCGTCGGACTTCCAACTGCATGTGAATATCTCCGTTAATCAACTATCTTGCCCAAGTTTTGTTGATACGGTGATAAGCGTATTGGATATCACGAAATTACCAGCAAGTAACCTCACACTAGAGATCACAGAATCACGTATCATTGATAGCGCACCGACCACACTAGAAAATATGACTAAACTGCGTGAAATGGGTATTGGTATCGCGATAGATGACTTTGGCACCGGCTACTCATCACTGGGTTACCTCCACTCTCTGCCGTTTACCTGCTTGAAGATTGATCGCACCTTCATCAATCAACTCACACAAGAAAACTTAAACAGTTCAGTCGTCGCTGCCGTCATCAATATCACAGCAGGTCTCAAAACTAATGTCGTCGCGGAAGGTGTCGAGGATAGCAATCAAGCACAATTACTGCGCTCTTTAGGCTGTAATCAGGTGCAAGGCTTCTACTACAGCCGCCCTATGCCACTAGAAGAATGGCCAACACATTTGGTGAACATGAAGTAGAAAAGAGCGAGAATCGTTGATTTCCTAGTCATCCTCTACTGACAATCTACCCAACTGTTATTTATACTTAACTGCAAATCTTACCCATGTATTGTCACAGATGATGTTTGGGCCCTGTTCCAGTTCATAACTATCGGATCGACAAAATGATAACGAAGAACCTTCCTCTTACTGATTTGCACCGTCACCTCGACGGTAACATTCGTACTAAAACGATTCTTGAGCTAGGCCAAAAGTTTGGCATTGCCCTACCAGCGTACGATATTGAGTCTCTCACTCCTCACGTTCAAATTGTCGAAGCGGAACCCTCTCTTGTTGCTTTCCTTTCTAAGCTCGACTGGGGTGTTGCTGTACTGGGCGATCTAGATGCGTGTCGTCGTGTCGCGTACGAAAACGTAGAAGACGCGCTAAACGCACAAATCGATTACGCAGAGCTGCGTTTCTCTCCTTACTACATGGCGATGAAACACAAACTACCAGTAGCGGGGGTTGTTGAAGCCGTCGTGGACGGTGTGCAAGCGGGTATGCGCGATTTTGGCGTGAAAGCCAACCTGATCGGTATCATGAGTCGCACATTTGGCACTGACGCATGTCAACAAGAACTGGACGGCATTCTGAGCCAGAAAGATCACATCGTTGCCGTCGACCTTGCGGGGGACGAGCTAGGCCAACCGGGTGATCGCTTTGTGTCTCACTTCAAGCAAGTACGCGATGCTGGCCTTGGGGTAACGGTCCATGCTGGTGAAGCAGCAGGTGCAGAGAGCATGTGGCAAGCAATCAATGAGCTGGGCGCAACTCGTATCGGTCACGGCGTAAAAGCGATTCACGATCCAAAACTGATGGATTACCTAGCAGAAAACCGCATTGGTATTGAATCTTGCCTGACGTCAAACTACCAAACAAGTACAGTAGAAACGCTAGAAAACCACCCTCTCAAGCAGTTCCTAGAGCATGGCGTTCTTGCGTGTCTGAACACTGACGATCCAGCGGTTGAAGGCATCGAACTGCCATACGAATACGAAGTAGCAGCACCAGCCGCTGGTCTGAGCCAAGACCAGATTCGCCAAGCGCAAATCAATGGCCTTGAGATTGCGTTCCTTTCAGAAGCAGAAAAAGCGGAACTGAGAGAAAAAGTAAAAGATCGCGCTTAAATCCAGCGAAAACATAAAAAATGCCAGCATCTGCTGGCATTTTTTATATCTTGAATCTGTATCTCTGATTAAATAACACGAGAGAATTGTTGCTGACGCGCCTTCGCTCGCAGGTACTTATCGAAGCTCATACAAATATTACGGATCAGCAAACGACCTCGCAGCGTCACACGAATTTCATTGTCATCCACTTCCACCAGCTCATCGTTAATAAAGGTCTGAAGTAGCTGTAAGTCTTCTTTAAAGTACTGATCAAACTTCACTTTAAACTCAGACTCAATGGCTTTCTTGTCTAACTTGAAGTTACAAATCAGCTGCTTAATCACTTCACGACGGAGCAAATCATCGGAGTCCAGCGAGACCCCTTTCCATAGAGCGTGACGAAGTTCGTTGACTTGAGCGTAGTATTTCTTCAGCTCTTTCTGGTTTTGCGCGTAAGCATCGCCGATCATCGAGATTGCAGAAACACCAAAGCCAACCAAGTCACATTCACCTTGTGTGGTGTAGCCTTGGAAATTGCGATGCAAAATACCTTCGCGCTGGGCAACAGCAAGTTCATCGTCCGGCAAAGCAAAGTGGTCCATACCGATAAATTGGTAGCCAGCACCAGTCAGTGTCGCGATGGTGTCTTGCAGAATCGCCATCTTCTCCTCTGCTTTTGGCAGGTCTTCGTCTTTAATCTTACGCTGTGCTGCAAATAGCTGTGGCATGTGCGCGTAGTTAAACACGGATAGACGGCCCGGCTGCATCTCTAGCACTTGTTCTAGAGTCTTGGCAAAAGATTCTTTGGTCTGCTTCGGTAAACCGTAAATCAAATCTAGGTTCGTCGAACGAAAGCCTAACTCTTTTGCGCGCGCAACCATCGCAACGATGAACTCTTCATCTTGCTCACGATTCACCAGTTTTTGCACTTCTTTGTTGAAGTCCTGCACACCGATGCTCAAGCGATTGAAGCCTTCACTACGCAGATGATCCAGCATGGTCAGCTCGATTTCACGCGGGTCAACCTCGATACTGATTTCAGCATCGCTACTAAAAGTAAACTCTTGGCGTAGCAGGCTCATTACACGCGTGATTTGCTTTTCAGAGAGAAACGTCGGTGTACCACCACCAAAATGCAATTGCGTCACAGTGCGACCAACAAGTAATGCAGCACGTTGACGAATTTCGTGTTCAAGCACGTCGAGGTATTCATCCGCTTTGTGCGAGTGGCGTGTAATGACTTTATTACATCCACAGTAGTAACAAAGCTTGTGACAGAACGGAATGTGTACGTACAGCGATAATGGGCGTTCTGGGTATTGAGTGCATGCCATATCATAATCAGAAATGGTGAACGCTTCATGAAACTCCAGCGCCGTTGGGTACGACGTATAACGAGGCCCGGAATAGTTGTACTTATCCAATACCGCTTGATCCCAGACGATTTGCTGTTTCGATTCAGTGTGTTGATTCGACATGGTGGTACTTTCCGTTAAATGCTAGGGCAACGAAAGCCGTCACCCGATATTCAGAGCCGCTATTTTGCCATACGACGATGACAAGCGTGGCAACGCCGACTGGCTTTTTAAGTATAAAACTAAAGAAGTGCTAGCGTGATCACGATACCCCCATTAGCCATAAGGAGACTATTGGGGGTCGCGCTTAAATCATCTGAATATTGATTTGATTATTCAGTGGCTGGACGTTTTTCTGCAACACTTTGAGCTCCTCAATAATCGCATCAGTGAGGCGGCTTTCCGCTTTATGACGCGTCAAGTTCTGTTGCATACGCTCTTTCTTGGCAAGTTGTTGGCGTTCTTCGCCACGCGCCATATCTTTCACGATGTGGTAAAGCTCAGAAATCGCAGGGTACGTTTTATCGAAATCAACGCGGTCTTCACCTTGTACATAATCCATGATGTTATACACACGGATACTGATTTCAGATAAATCGCACTGGCCTTGAATGCCCGCCTGACACAAGGTATGCACATTCTCAAAAATGTTGGCGTTACGTTTGTCTATCGCCAATTTTTGATGCTTCAGCTGCAATTCCTTTTGCTTTTTCAATTGAAGCAGAAGGTAACCTGCATAAGAAGCGAGTGCGATGATAATCACAACACCAGCAATAGCTAATAAGGTTACATTCATAGCTTAATTATCCTTTATAGTCGTCGAAATTAATGTCGTCGAAATCTGCCAGCAAGTCATCATCGTTGCGCGTGCTTTTCTCAGCAGGTGCAGTGAAGTCTTCCTCTTCTTCAGGTTCCAACAAACCTAGTTGGTCCATTAGCTTCTCAATGCGATCGAGCTTCTCATCGACGAATTTCTGTAGACCTGTGCCCAGGTTTTCACCCGCTTCAATACGGTCTAGCAACACGTTCAATTGCGCGTCATTTTCTAGCATCTCTAGTTCTTGCTCTGCCGACAAACGACGCTCTTGCTTCGTCATTTTCTTCGCAGGTTCAACAATCAGAGGTATTTTCTTTTTGCTGCCTAAGCGCGGGTCGCGATTTTGTGCAGCAGCTTGCTTTTTCTGCTCGTTAACTTCTGAGTTACGGTTACCCGTTTTCAGACCTTTACGCTTTTTAGCACGCTTGCGTAAGCGGCCTTCCACATCAGATTCTGTACGGTTACGAGTTACAACAAACTCAGGTGCACCAGCGGCACCCGGTTTTCTAGATTTTTTACTACGGCTCATTACTGGGCTTTCCTCAGTAAAATTACATCATTACCAATAAATTCGAGTTCGAGCTTATCCCGCTCAGCTAGGAACTGGAACGTTTCACGGCTAAAGAACACCACATGAGTTGGATCGTTCTTGTAGTGCCATGATTGAAAGGCTTCAACATCGATGACCATTTTCGTCATCAGGCCTATCCAGCCCCCTGGCTTAACTAAATTCAACCATTGCTTCCACACCAAATCTGGGTGGTAGAGGTGCTCTATCACCTCTGTTGCTGTCATGAAGTCGTACGTTTTTTCTAAAACCGACGTATCAGGGTGGTAGTAGAGATCGTACAACGCCATGTTGTGCCCCGCCTCTTCCAGCATCAAGGAGAGCGTTGGGCCAGGACCACAACCAAAGTCGATACCATTTGATTGTGGAGAAATTCGCTCTGTGATCGGGTCAGCAATACGCGACAAAAAGCTTCGGTAACCCAAATCATCGGGGTTGTTCTCATGCAAATCATAGTGAGCTTTTTCGCTTTCCGCATCCAAACGTTGGTCTGGATTTACGAATACCAAGCTGCACTGCTCACATTGAAGATATTCACGACGCTTATCTTCAAAATAATGGTGAGTGCGCTGATTTTGGCATAAAGGACAGGTATGCATGCTGACTTCCTCAAACAGGGATGCGAAACATACCAGAAAGTGAACTCGGATTGGAGTGTTGTTGAGTATTTTTTCAGCAATTTTTATTAAAAAACTTTGTTTACAACCTATAAAGCTAAATAAGTGCAGTAATCTCAATTCAAGTTACGACTGAGCAAGTCAACGGATATAAAAAAAGCGACAGTCAGACTGTCGCTTTCTAAGTGCCATCAATTGGCGAAACTGTGTTGCACACATTTGGTGCACCAATGATCCCTTTGTTTTTAGAGCTTTCCCTGCCAAAAAGAGTTGTTTTTCATCTTCCTGATGAGTTTTGGCTATCCGTTTACTTCCTGTCTACTGAGCAACTTCCTGTGCCTGATCCGTTTCACTGTCTTAACCGTCAGACGAGATGACCATCCTTATCTGATAGGCTCCCTACCTATCTAAATCCCTTTCTAAATCACCAAGCATCCGAGCTACATCCTTGGAGACCTAAACCGTGGTCTTAAATCCTTACATTCACTCCCTGTGAACGACTTCTACTTTACGCCATCCCGTTATGCTCACAAGTAATGGGTTGAAAAAATAATCCGCCTATTTTTCTAAAAAATCAAAATTATCATTTAATCAAAAGCTTAAAAACACTAACAAGAAAAAGCCAACATCAAGTATGGCAAATGTCTCACAAACTGCCGAGCCAACTATCGCTTTCGCATCCAAACTCGACTGTGATATCTGTCACGAACAAAAATGCCCTAGTGGATTCACTAGGGCATTTTTGTACAAGTTGCTCGAACGATGTAGGGACATCTACCCAACCAGCTCAAGATGCAGGATCTTGAGCGATTTAGGTATATTAGTGCAGACCGCCAACGTATTTAGACAGCACTTCGATATCTTCGTCTGTCATTTTCTTCGCGATGTCGCGCATCATGGCATTCATATCATTGCCACGGTCGCCATCACGGAATTTTTCTAGCTGAGCTTTGATGTAGTCAGCATGCTGACCAGAAATTTTCGGGAAACCTGAAAGCTCAGTACCGTTGCCACGAGGACCATGACATGCAATACATGCGGTTAGGCCACGCTCGGCATCACCAGCGGTATAAAGCGTTTTGCCTTTTGCTACTACATCTTCAGGTGTTGAGTTTTCTGAAACTGGTAGCGAAGCGTAGTAAGCAGATAGGTCTGCGATATCTTCATCGCTCAGTGGCATTGCCATACCACTCATTACAGGATCGTAACGACCTTGTTTACCACCACTTGTCATGCCTAGCTTAAGTTCTTTTAACTGCTTCTCAAGATACTTAGCGTGTTGGCCTGCGAGTTTCGGGTACGTTGTTATTGCACTGTTGCCATCTGCTCCGTGACAGGCGACACAGGTTTGTGATTTTGCTTTACCAGCCTCAATATTACCTTGGGCCCATACTGAGCAACTGGCTAAAAGACTCAAAATTAGCGCTAATTTCTTCATGACATTCCATTATAATTATCAAGCTTCCAGTACCACGGAATGTGAACATACCGCGTACACTCATGGTACAATAGGCGACCTTATGCCGAGCACGGTTATTTTACACATTTTCACAAAAAAGTAATCAATCGACTACACAAAGTCGAGATGGAGTTAACAGTGAGCGTAAAAATTCATTACCAAAATACGCATTTCATCACCAGCGCACCCGATATTCGTCACCTGCCGGAAGACGAAGGTGTCGAAATTGCGTTTGCAGGACGCTCAAACGCTGGTAAATCGAGTGCACTTAACCGTCTAACTAATCAAAAAAGCTTAGCCAAGACATCAAAGACACCTGGTCGTACGCAATTAATCAACCTTTTCAAAGTAGAAGAAGGTTGTCACATTGTCGATCTACCTGGATACGGTTTTGCTCAAGTACCGGTAGAGATGAAAAACAAATGGCAGAAATCTTTGGGTGAATACCTACAGAAACGCGAGTGCCTAAAAGGCTTAGTGGTTCTAATGGACATTCGTCATCCAATGAAAGATCTCGACCAACAAATGATTTTCTGGGCCATCGATAGCCACATTCCTGTGCAGGTTTTGCTAACCAAAGCAGATAAACTAAAAAGTGGTGCACGCAAACAAACTCTACTGAAAGTTCGTAAGCAAGTAGAAACTTTCGGTGGTGACGTTTCTGTTGATGTGTTCTCTTCACTTAAAGGATTAGGTGTCGATCAGCTACGTGCAAAACTGGATACCTGGTTTGCACCAGCACTAGCGCACCTGATAGAAGAAGACGAACAAGAGACACCAGCGAGCGATGAAGAATAATTAACAATATTTGTTAAATTTCTTCGACACGGCCCTGCCATTTGGTGGGGCTTTTGTTTATCTGAACTAAATAACAGGCAATAAAAATCCCCGCCTTCCTGGCAGGGATAACGGGAGAGAAAAATTGGTAATTATTGTTATGTGACGAAGCATTGCTGAACTGAGATTCGATTTCAATAGGTTAAAAAGCGCTCTTGTTTCCTGTGTATCACCAAACATTCACTCCAAAAACACCCAATAGCGTTACAATTCAGACAGTTAAGCCAAGCAAATCTTCAAAAAGATGTAACTTAGTTTCTTTCAAGAAAAAATAATAGTGTGACTGGCGTAAATTTACAGGATGAATAACGCAATAAATTTGAAGGAAAAATCGAGATTTTGCAGTGACTTAGAAAGGTCAAAAAAGAAGGTTTTTGAAGGCTAACTTTAAGCTGCTGATCCAAAAGAATAATTTTCTTTCGCCCAATAAAAAACGCCCCAGTCAAAAACTGACTGGGGCGGCTGAATCAGCCTAATCCAATAACGTGAAACAAAAGGTCTGAAAGATAGAACATCTTACCTCTGTACCCTACGAGTATTAATGTACAACAATTGGTCAGAATTGCAAAGAATTTTTGTAGTTTTTTTTCATGAAATTTTTATTAAGCAACATCAAAGTTAACTTTGCGCTAGCTTTTTTAATCTCAAAAAAAAGCCAGCGTTTGTGCGCTGGCTCATAATTAATTGGTTATTTTGGTCTAAAAGTGACTAATGAGCTTGATCCCAGTTATCACCGTGACCTGCTTCTGCAACCAACGGTACTTTTAGCTCTGCTGCAGATTCCATCAATTTCTGTACTTTACTTTCAATTTCGGACAATGATGACTCTTCAACTTCAAAGACCAATTCATCGTGTACTTGCATTAATAACTTCACACGACCATTGCCTTCTTCCTGAATCCACTGATCAACCAACAGCATCGCTTTCTTAATGATGTCCGCAGCCGTACCTTGCATTGGTGCGTTGATTGCCGCACGTTCAGCAGCTTTACGACGCATCCCGTTGCGCGATTTGATTTCTGGTAAATGCAAACGTCGACCAAAAATCGTTTCAACATACCCTTTATCTGCTGCCGTGCTGCGTGTGTCTTCCATGTACTGCATCACGCCTGGGTAACGTTCAAAGTATGTATCCATGTACGCTTGAGCCTCACCACGAGGAATGCCTAATTGCTTCGCCAAACCAAACGCACTCATGCCGTAAATAAGACCGAAATTAACCGCTTTCGCACGACGACGTTGCTCACTTGAAACGTCCTCAATAGAAACACCCATGATTTCTGCTGCGGTTGCCGCGTGGATATCTTTGCCATCACGGAATGCATTCAATAAAGCTTGGTCGCCAGAAAGGTGCGCCATGATGCGCAGTTCGATTTGCGAGTAGTCGACCGCTAAGATTTTATGCCCTGATGGCGCGACAAACGCTTGACGAATACGACGGCCAGCTTCGTTACGAATTGGAATGTTCTGTAAGTTCGGATCAGTAGAAGATAGACGACCCGTTGCAGTCACTGCTTGGTGGTAAGAAGTATGCACGCGACCCGTTGATGGGTTGATCATCTTCGGCAGTTTGTCGGTGTAAGTTGATTTTAGCTTCGCCAGACCACGGTATTCCAAAATCAGTTTTGGTAGTGGGTAGTCTAGCGCGAGTTCTTGCAGAACTTCTTCATTCGTCGATGGTGTGCCTGATGGCGTTTTCTTCACAACCGGTAAACCCATTTTTTCAAATAGGATGGCTTGTAATTGCTTTGGCGAGTTCATATTAAACTCTTGCTCAGCAATTTCGTACGCTTTCTTTTCAAGCTCATCAAGGCGAGCGGTAATCTCGACCGACTGCGCACTCAGCTTCATTTCATCGATAAAGACCCCAGTGCGTTCAATGCGCGAAAGAACTGGCACTAACGGCATTTCAATCTCTTCGTAAACTGTCTTCAGGCTTTCATCCTGCTCGATATTAGCAAACAAGCGATTGTGCAGACGAAGGGTCACATCCGCATCTTCTGCCGCGTATGGCGATGCTTGTTCCAGTTCGATTTGGTTAAACGTAAGCTGATTTTTGCCTTTACCTGCAATTTGCTCAAAAGAAATGCAGCTGTGCTGTAGGAAGCGAAGCGCCAAGCTGTCCATATCGTGTTTACCGCCGACACTGTTGTAGATATACGATTCCAACATCGTGTCGTGCTTGATACCTTTTAGCTCAATGTCGTAACGAGCGAGTACAGACGCATCATACTTTAAGTTTTGACCGACTTTTGCTTTCGCTGCATCTTCAAGAATTGGCTTCAGCTGTTCTAGTACCCAATCACGATCAAGCTGTTCAGGCGCATCTAAATAGTCATGTGCAACTGGCACATAAGCCGCAATACCTTCATCGACAGCGAATGACAAACCAACTAGATTCGCTAGCATGTAATCTAGGTTATCGGTCTCCGTATCAAATGCAAACAGCTCAGCCGTTTGAAGTTTATCTAGCCAAGCATTGAAGGTTTCTTTATCCAGAATTGTTTCATATTGGCTGCGATCGATTGTTACCGCAGAAGTTTCCATCTCGGCTTGAGAAGAAGAAGCTTGTGAAGATCCTGCAAGCTCTACGGCCTCCACAGATCCAGAACCGCCTTCAAGTAGTTCATTCAACCAAGATTTAAACGTCAGTTGACCATACAGCTTCACTAATTCGTCTTTATTTGGTTCCGCTTTCAGCAATGATTCTGGCGTTTCCTCAAGCTCAACATCCAATTTGATGGTCGCGAGCTCATACGAAAGCATGGCATTTTCTTTGTTGTCGATGAGCTTTTTCGCCATGGTTTTAGAACCACGGAAACCAAGCCCTGCAATATCATCGAGGTTTTCATACAACTTCGTCAGACCACCAATACCTTGCAGTAGTGCGGTCGCTGTTTTATCACCGACACCCGGTACACCAGGAATGTTATCTACTTTATCGCCCATCAGTGCTAAGTAGTCGATGATCAACTCAGGTGGAATGCCAAACTTTTCAACCACACCTTCACGATCCATTACGACGTTCGTCATGGTGTTGATCAAGGTAATGTTATCATCCACTAGCTGCGCCATGTCTTTATCACCAGTACTGATCAATACAGGCATGCCCTTTTGTGATGCTTGGTATGCTAACGTACCGATGACGTCATCCGCCTCGACGCCAGGAACACAGATCAGCGGCAAACCCATTGCACGAATAACATTGTGTAATGGTTCAATTTGACAACGCAGGTCATCCGGCATTGGCGGACGATTCGCTTTGTATTCTGCATACATATCATCACGAAAGGTTTTTCCCTTTGCATCGAAAACCACCGCGATGCGCTCAGACGCAAACTGACGCATCATGCTGCGTAACATGTTCACGACGCCGTAAACGGCATTAGTTGGAATTTCACCATTGCTCATGGTGCCCGGGTAGGCGTGAAAAGCGCGATATAGGTAAGAAGAGCCGTCGATAAGGATCAACGGATTTTCAGGAATACTTGCCATAATTGTCTGTATCCAATTCAGTACTTGAGAGATCTGCCTAGGATGCCATGACTGCTGATCTGAATCTATCTTGTTCGCTCGATCTAGGTCGCGTAAATTTTTCCGACTTTATTCACGAAAACACCACCCCCTGTGGATAACTCTGTTTATAGAAATTATCCACTGGTTATCCAATAACAAAAAACACAAGAAAACACCAACTCAAACTATTGATTTATAATAATAAATCCACATAACGGCGAGAAGATCAACGATCCTAAAATGATCATCGCATGTGGAAAAGATATTAATAGTGACGTCAAATAGAAATCGTAGAAAAGAAAAAAGCGACCCGAATGGGGTCGCCTAGCAGAAGTGGTAAAGCAAATTCTGTAAATAGAGCAGCTTAACCAAGAAGCTATAAATTACACTGGAAGCAATGTGAGCAATGTCGTGTCAAAAAGAATTCGTGCAAGTTCTCGGAAAAATGTTTCATCACTTCTCAACTTTCAGTTAATTAACTTCTGTTAATAAGTCACTCAACGTCCTTGTGAACTTTCCTCATTCCCTAAGACAGGTTTAATAATAATGATTCTCATTTCGTAGTCAACAGTTAAATGAGAAAAAATCTCATTTATTTTCACATTGCTTTAATGAAATGCACTCGAGACTCTCGAAGATTTACTTTTTCTTCAAACTTTTCAATGATATAGCCATTTCTCAATAACAAGCGAAGCATAGCCGGAAACTGGTTTCGAGATTTCACTTTTAATGTGTTGTAGCCTTGTTCTGCCACCCAATCCTCTTGAGCTTCCAAAAGCAGCTGTGCCACGCCTTCATTTCGAGCTTCAGGGACAACACCACCTAACCAGCTATAGAAAACACCATCCTCTAATTCGTAACCTATTTTGAAGCCGACAATCGTGCCATTTTTTTCTGCAACGAGGATTAAACTGTTTTTCTCTTCTAAACGTTGAGTCATGGAGTCTACCGTTTCTCCTTTCGAAAACTCGGTAACACGCGCCACAACTTGAAGTGCTTCTTCCAATGTGCCTTCACGAATCAGCATTGTCATTGTTCTCTTCTCCAAAATAAAAATACCCAAGCACCTTGGATTGTTACTGTTGTAATCCGCCTGAGGTTACTTGGGTATATACAGACGAACAACTCTTGTTGGTCTGGTATTTCTCACTGAGCGATAATTACTCTTCTGTCGCTTCCGGAGTACGATTTAGGTGTTGAGCAGTTTGTGCATTCTCTTCTGCCAACCACTCAGCAACGTCTTTCGCAAAGTACGTTAAGATGCCATCTGCACCTGCACGTTTGAAGCACAATAGTGATTCCATCACAATTTCACGCTCTTTGAGCCAGCCATTCATGATCGCCGCTTTATGCATCGCGTACTCGCCAGAGACTTGATAAGCAAATGTCGGTACTTGAAGTTCAGTTTTTACTCGGCGAACTACATCTAAGTATGGCATACCAGGTTTAACCATCACCATGTCCGCACCTTCATTGATGTCTAGCGCCACTTCGTGAATCGCTTCATCAATGTTTGCTGGGTCCATTTGGTAGTTTTTCTTGTTGCCGCCTTTTAGATTTGAAGAAGAGCCAACCGCATCACGGAATGGTCCGTAGTAGTTCGATGCGTACTTAGCCGAGTAAGCCATGATTTGAGTATGAATATAGCCCGCGTTTTCTAATGCTTCGCGGATCTTACCAATTCGGCCATCCATCATGTCTGAAGGCGCGACTACGTCAGCACCCGCTTCTGCATGAGACAAAGCCTGCTTAACCAATACTTCTGTGGTTTCATCATTCATTACGTAGCCATCTTCATCGATGATGCCGTCTTGGCCATGTGTCGTGAATGGGTCAAGTGCCACGTCTGTGATTACACCAATTTGAGGAATGTGTTCTTTAAGCGCTCGTACTGCTCGCTGAACCAAACCTTCTGGGTTGTAGGCTTCAGTAGCACATAGGCTTTTAGCGTCTTGGTTTACGACAGGGAAAAGCGCGATTGCTGGAACGCCTAGATTTGCAAGGTATTGTGCTTCTTCTAGCATTAAATCAATCGACAAACGCTCTACACCCGGCATGGACTCCACGCTCTCACGACGATCTTTACCCATAAGAATGAACATTGGGTAAATCAGATCATTAACAGAAAGTTGGTTCTCAGCCATCAAACGACGACTAAAATCGTGCTTACGTAAACGACGCATACGGCGTGCAGGGAATGGACCTTGAATTGATACAGACACCATTTTCTCCTTGTCTGGACGGTTATGATGATCAAATCATCTGGTGAACAAAATCATATCACTCTTGATGCATGTTGCGAGTGACAATCTGGAAAAAGGTAATGAAAAAAACTGAAAATGACCCAGCACTCACACTCAAGTATACTTCGAATACGAAACCAACCATGAAGCACAGAGAGTAACGATGATCGATACCCACGCGCACATCTATGCTAGCGAATTTGATAACGACCGCGATGAAGTAGTACAACGCGCCTTAACGCAAGGCATTAATAAAATCCTGTTGCCAAACATCGATCTGGACTCTATTGAGCCCATGCTACAAACCGAAGCGGCATATCCTGACGTATGCCACTCAATGATGGGGCTGCACCCTTGTTATGTGGACAGCAATGTTGAACAAACGTTGGAGATCATCCGCGGTTGGTTTGAGAAACACAAGTTTATTGCGGTGGGCGAAATCGGTATCGACCTATATTGGGATAAAACCTATCGTGCTGAGCAAGAAATGGCGTTCGTAGCTCAACTTAACTGGGCAAAAGAGATGGATTTACCGGTCGTTATCCACACTCGTGATTCGATTGAAGAAACACTCACTTTGCTACGACAAGAGCAAGATGGTCGTCTGCGTGGTGTATTCCACTGTTTTGGAGGCAGCTTAGAAGAAGCACAAGCAATCAATGAGCTAGGCTTCCACTTAGGCTTAGGTGGCGTATCAACCTTTAAGAATGGCGGGATGGATAAAGTCATTCCACATTTGGATATGCAGTGGGTCATTTTAGAAACCGACTGTCCATATTTAGCGCCGGTGCCACACCGTGGCAAACGTAATGAACCAGCCTACACTTCTCTCGTTGCACAACGTGTTGCCGACTTGCGTGATGTCGACATCGCAACCATCGATGCCATAACGACTGAGAATGCCAAAAAGCTGTTTAATATTTAATTCACGAGAATTGAAAAAGCGACGAAATCAACGTCGCTTTTTTATCACCTAAACTATTGAATGAACGATTCAACCCGTTGAAATAGTAGAACAATCCATACAAAATTATTGATAAACATAATAATTAACTAGCAACTCTACTTACTTCTCATATCGTCACTTTACTTCGTCCGCTTTGCAAAACTGTCGACAACTCGACACATTATTTTTCTATACTGATTTACGCCCATTAATTAGCACAAATGTAAAACAGCATGAATATGGAAGTTGAAGTGTGTACACATGGTGCTTACTTACAACGCGTACCGCGCAGTTTTTTTCAAAAGCTGCTGGGCATCAAGGAAGTATACGTATGCACAAAATGTGGTTACGTCATGAAAGTTAAGTAATTAGCCCAAGAAAAAACCAACCGCAAAAAAAGCGGCTCAATTGAGCCGCTTTTCACATCTAGATTAGCCTTATTCTTCGGTTTCCGCTTCTACTTCTTCGCTTCGACGAGTATAAAAACGCGCGAAGAACAAACCGACTTCAAACAGTAAACACATCGGAATAGCGAGTAAGGTTTGCGAGATCATGTCTGGTGGCGTTAACACCATACCTACGACAAACGCAGCCACTATAATATAAGGACGTTTCTGTCTTAAATCTTCTGGTGTAGTGGCCCCAGTCCAACACAACAAAATAATCGCAACAGGCACCTCAAATGCGATACCAAACGCCATAAATAGCGCCAGCACAAAGTCGAGATAGCTAGAAATGTCGGTCGCAAACTCTACACCACCCAATGAGATAGCAGTAAAGAAGCCAAACACTAGTGGAAACACCACAAAATACGCAAATGCCACACCGCAATAAAACAGCAGTGAGCTGGAAAACAGCAACGGCATAATCAAACGACGCTCATGTTTGTATAAGCCAGGAGCAACAAAGGCCCAAACTTGATACAAAATAAACGGCACCGCAATAAATACCGAAGCAATTAACGTCAGCTTAAGTGGCGTAAAAAAAGGTGACGCTACATCCGTAGCAATCATGGTCGCGCCTTCAGGTAGACGCTCTACTAAAGGTGCGGAAACAAACTCGTAAATGTGGTTAGAGAAATAAATTAGTCCAACAAACACGACCAACACTGCGAGGATTGAACGCAGTAGTCGGTTGCGAAGCTCCAACAAATGACTAATTAAAGGTTGTGTCTGCTCGACGGTAGACATGGCAAACCTCTTATTAAAAACCAGATCAAAAAGGAGCTACCAATCACTAGTAGCTCCTCCTAATGAGACTATTCGGCTTTCTTATCTGCCGCTGTAACCTTGCTCTCTTGCGCTTTCTCTACCTTTTCTGCTGCTGGCTCTGTTTTTACAGGCTCAGCCTCTGAATCGGTGTTCTTTGCGTAAGGACGATTTACAGATTGCGCTGCCTTCTTCAACTCTTCAACTGAAGATTTCAACTCAGGGGACAAATCATCCATCCCCATTTGTTCTGCTTTGCGCAAGTTTTCTTGCAGCTCTTGGACTTTCAGCTCGTGTGACAATTCGTCTTTGACGCTATTTGCCATACTCTTAGCGGCACCGATAAAGCGAGACACGCTGCGAATAGCATGAGGCAAACGCTCCGGCCCAAGAACGACCAGACCAACAACAGATATTAATACCAGTTCCCAAAAACCGATATCAAACACGTTTTACGCCTGCTCTTTGTCTTTTTTCGTTTCAGGAGCAGCTTCTTTTTTCTGCTGCTCTTCTAGACTTTTTGGTTCGAAGTCTGCGTCTTTGTCATTTTTCGCAGGTTCATCTTCGCTCATCGCTTTTTTGAAGCCCTTAACGGCACCACCCAGATCGCCACCGATACCGCGTAGTTTCTTTGTTCCGAATAGCAATACAACAATTACAGCAATGATTAGAAGTTGCCAAACACTGATACCACCCATTCTCTTTACCTCGGGTCTTTAAACAAACAAAAATATTTCAAGAGTTTAACGTCTATTGACGATAAGCTCGCCAACTAAGCAGCCAAAATGTGACACCTGCGATACCGCAGGCCAACGAAAGCTGCTCAAAAGCATCGTTCACCAATATTGCCGAGCATACGACTAAAGTAGCGCCAACGCCAAACAAAAACTTTCCTGTCGCCTGCTGGCGCTTGCTCTGGCGATACCCTTGATAAAGCTGATCCATACGTTGATTCATCGCTTTACCTTGTTTCAGGCTATCGTAAAGTAGCTCTGGCAGTTCAGGTAATTTCTCTGCCCAAAATGGTGCGCGGTCTTTAATCGCATTCACTAGAGCTTGTGGCCCAACTTGATTCATCATCCATTCCTCCAGGAATGGTTTTGCGGTCTCCCACAAATCAAGTTGAGGATATAGCTGCCTACCAAGCCCTTCCACGTACAACAGCGTTTTTTGCAACAGTACAAGCTGTGGCTGAACCTCCATATTGAATCGACGTGCCGTATTGAACAAATTCAACAACACATGACCAAAGGAGATTTCGCACAATGGCTTAGCAAAAATAGGCTCACACACAATGCGAATCGCGAACTCAAACTCATCGACATTGGTATCCGCAGGCACCCACCCTGAATCCACATGTAACTCAGCCACTCGGCGGTAGTCACGATTGAAAAACGCCAGGAAGTTTTCCGCCAGATAACGCTTGTCTTCGCTATTAAGTGTACCAACGATTCCGCAATCTAGCCCTATCCACATTGGGTTCTCTGGATGTTCGGGTTTGACGAACACATTACCCGGATGCATATCGGCATGGAAAAAGCTGTCTCGGAACACCTGAGTGAAGAACACACTCACACCGCGTTCCGCGAGCAATTTCATATTGGTGCCATTTGCTTTCAAGCCTTCAATATCAGAGACTTGAATGCCATATATTCGCTCAGAAACCATGACAGTTTCATTACTGAAGTCGGGAAAAACTTCAGGAACATACAATTCTTCGCTGCCCTCAAAGTTGCGGCGCAACTGAATGGCATTCGCCGCCTCACGTCGCAAGTCGAGTTCATCAAGCAGGGTTTTCTCGTACTCACGCACGACTTCAACTGGTTTTAAACGACGTGCTTCAGGCATCGCTCCGGCGACTATACGCGCCATTCGGTGCATCAGTTTTAGATCTGAATCAATGACTGGGCGAATATCTGGGCGGATAACCTTTAATACCACTTCTTGGTTAGTGTCTTTTATGCGCGCAGTATGTACCTGAGCAATCGACGCAGACGCCAGTGGTTTGATATCAAACTCGGTAAACCATTTTTCTAACGGACCACCTAATGCTTGCTCCATCTGCTTTTTTGCCAACTCGCCATCAAAAGGCGCGACTTGGTCTTGAAGTAAAGCTAGGGGATCAGCGATATGCGGAGGAAATAAGTCACGGCGCGTCGACATCATCTGACCGAACTTAATCCAAACCGGCCCCAGCTCTTGCAGTGCTAAACGCAGACGTTCACCGAGTGGTTTTTCTGGATGCTTGTTCTTAATCCAAAACAAGCTTTTGCGCAGTAAAAGCGGAGCTTTGGTCAGTTGGTGATCGGGAAGCAGCTCATCTAAGCCGTATTCCAGTTGTACTTTGGCGATGTGGTATAAGCGCTTTAGTTCTGCTGGCGTCATGGTTTCTCCAATGCAGGCTTATCTGCATCCAGCTTATTCAGCAAAGCCGTTAAACGAGCTTCAATGCGAGAAGCCTGGCTGCGAACCTCATCAACTTGGTCGCAGAAATAGGCCACTTCTAACGGAGCGGGAGCCAGTTTCCATTCTTCAGTCACTACTTGTGCAAGATGACGCTGGTGTTTTTCTGCTTGAGACGCAAGAAAGTTGCCGATGTTTTTTGAACCTTGCACAAAGGTATGTGCGGCGACATCGCCAGTCACGCGAGACAACCACTCTTCAACATCTGGTTTGCAATCCACCATCAACTGAGAGAATTTCTGCGCCAATTGAATATCGCCTTCAAGTTCAAGTTTATCTTGTTTAATAAGACGAGTGATGTTGGCCTGATCGCGCAGCTCTGGTAATACACTCAAGTTGAGCGATAGATAGCAGTTAGGCTGCCCTTCGTAATGACCGAGCACATCAATTTGCTGACTAAAAACGAATGTCAGTGTTTTATTGATCTCTTTCAGGTGAACTTGAATAACTTGACCTTTTAGACGCGCTAAACGACGGCCCAATGCAGGGTCGTCTTTGATCAGTGTATTCAGTGACGTTTCAATCACAGCGGTGATAAGTGGTTCAAATGGCATGCCGTTAACCCTTAGAATTTATAACCGCGATGCAAAGCCACAATACCACCAGTTAAGTTGTAGTATTTGGTGTTTTCAAAACCTGCGTCTTGCATCATGCCTTCCAGCGTTTCTTGGTCTGGATGCATACGGATTGACTCCGCTAGGTAGCGGTAACTCTCTGAGTCATTCGCAACTAGCTCACCGATTCTCGGCAACAAGTGGAATGAATATGCATCGTATACTTTAGATAACGGCTCTAGCACTGGTTTTGAAAATTCCAACACCAATAGGCGGCCGCCTGGCTTCAGTACGCGGAACATTGAACGAAGCGCTTTGTCTTTGTCAGTCACATTACGCAAACAAAAACTGATGGTGATGACATCAAAATAATCATCTGGGAACGGCAGTTCTTCTGCGTTGGCTTGAACGTAATGCACGTTACCCACAATACCGTTATCACGCAGTTTATCGCGACCAACGTTAAGCATTGAGTTATTGATATCGGCAAGGATGACATGGCCTTCATCGCCAACAATGCGCGAGAATTTCGCCGTCAAATCCCCCGTACCACCACCTAGGTCAAGAATACGTTGGCCAGGGCGAGCGCCACTACAATCGATAGTGAAGCGCTTCCAAAGGCGGTGAATACCACCTGACATCAGGTCATTCATGATGTCGTATTTTGTTGCCACGGAGTGGAATACTTCGGCAACCTTAGTCACTTTTTCGTCTTTTGCCACTGTAGAGAAACCAAAGTGAGTGGTTTCATTCTCTAACGCTGTATTGGATTGCAAACTTGTGTCCGTCATTCTAATTCCTCTTAGGCAGCGCTTTCCTCTACGGGGCGTTTGTTGACAAATAAAATCGCCCACTGCACTGCGGGCGATTAGTTTACTTTATCCTCAGCCGGATGTCTTTCTACTAACGGGTCATTTTCTGAAAATGCATCACTCTGCGCTAACTGCGCGAGTTCGGAAGAAATCGGTCGTTTAATTTCAACTCCCAAGTGTTTAAAGCTTTCGGCTTGGCGAATCACATTTCCGCGCCCTGTGGCAAGCTTGTTCATCGCACCTTGATAGCTTTGATTCGCCTTATCCAGCGCACCGCCGAGCCCCTCCATGTCGTCTACAAACAATCGTAATTTGTCGTAGAGTTTTGTCGCACGCTGCGCAATCATTTTGGCGTTTTCATTTTGGCGTTCATTGCGCCATAGATTATCAATGGTGCGCAGTGCCACCAGCAACGTTGTTGGGCTCACCAAAATGATGTTTTGCTCCATCGCGTCTTTAATCAAGCTCGGATCGGCTTGAATCGCGACTTGGAACGCCGGCTCAACCGGAATAAACATAAGTACATAGTCCAAACTCTGAATACCTTTGAGTTTGTGGTAGTCTTTCATGCTTAACCCTTTGATATGTGCACGTAGAGCAGCTAAGTGCGCATTCAAAGCCTGATCGCGCTCAGCATCAGTTTCGGCGTTGAAGTAGCGCTCATAGGCAACCAACGCCATTTTGGAATCTACAACCACTTGTTTGTTCTGTGGGAGATGAACAATGACATCAGGTTGGTAACGCTTGCCTGCTTCATTTTGTAAGTTCACCTGAGTCTGATATTCGTGCCCTTCACGCAAGCCAGATTCGGCAAGTACCCTAGCGAGCACCACTTCGCCCCAGTTACCTTGTTGTTTGTTGTCCCCTTTCAACGCTTGGGTCAAATTAACCGCTTCGCGCGTCATTTGCTCGTTCAAACGTTGCAGGTTTTTCAGCTCATGCACTAGGGTATGGCGCTCTTTAGCTTCTTGGCTAAAGCTGTCATTAACGTGCTTTTTGAACCCTTCTAACTGTTCTCTAAGCGGTGACAACAAGCCTTCTAAACTCTGACGGTTTTGCAAATCGACCTTCGCGGTTTTTTCTTCAAACAATTGGTTGGCCAAGTGCTCAAATTGTTGTTTCAAGCGTGCTTCCGCTTGTTCTAAAATTTGCAGTTTTTCGGCATTAGCTTGGTTAATTTGCTCATGGCGAGCTTGCTGTTCACGCAGCTGCGTTTCTAGACGTGATTTGTGTTCACGCATTTGACCAAGCTCATCAAAGTATTGCTGGCGCTCTTGCTTTACAGCCTCGAAGTAACGTAGTTTTTCCATTGCTGCCATCAGCTTTCCATGTGTTTGGCGTACTTCAAACGCGGCTTTATCGCGCTCATCATCTAATTCATCCAACTCTTGCTGGGCATCGGCAAGGCTTTGCTTGACCTGTTCAAGTTGCTGTTGATGAAGCTGTTTTTCTGAAACAAGTTGTTGCTCGAGAAGCTGAGTTTGGGTGATAAAACGCTGTTTCACCCACCAACCGGCAGCGACACCACTAAGCGTGGCAGCACAAAGAGAAGAGAGAATGAGAGATTGGTACTCAAGAATCCATTGCATAATAGCGAGTTAGCCTGTGTTTTGTATCTATAACAATGGTATTTAGACACTGGATAAATGTCCAGTTTGTTGGATGAAAAATCCTCGCATACACTAGGCCTTCCTATAATATTCTTTCTTCCGCTCAAATTATCCAAACCGAGCGGCACATCATCACGCAGAGGCATCATGAACGAGCGTCGCGCCCTAGGATTTGGGCTCTCAGCAGTATTACTTTGGTCTACCGTTGCAACCGCATTTAAACTCACGCTGGCAGAATTTACGCCGATTCAAATGCTATGCATTGCCAGCATCGTCTCTGCGATTGCACTAACAGTAATCTGTGGTGTGCAAGGTAAACTGGGCCAGTTAAGCGCTACATTTTTCTCAAACCCTTGGTATTACCTACTGCTTGGGTTGATTAACCCTTTGGCGTATTACGTTATTCTGTTCAAAGCATATGACTTGCTGCCCGCATCTCAGGCTCAAGCGATCAACTACAGCTGGGCCATCACCTTAACGCTAATGGCCGCTGTTTTCTTAGGACAAAAGATCCGTGGTAAGGACTGGCTGGCTTGCGGTTTTAGTTATGTCGGCGTGATAGTGATTGCCACACAAGGCAATCTTTTAGGCATGGAATTTGAGAGCCCGTTGGGTGTTGGTCTTGCGCTGCTATCAACACTGCTGTGGGCCGGTTACTGGATTTTAAATACCAAAAATAAGGCCGACCCTGTGGTTGGCGTTCTGCTCGGCTTTTTGGTCGCTATTCCATTCGCCATTGGTTTAAGTCTTTATGAAGGTGCTGACTGGCAGATGATCTCAGCTAAAGGCTGGGCAGCGGTGACGTATGTCGGACTGTTTGAAATGGGGATCACTTTCGTTTTGTGGCTGAGCGCACTCAAATCAACGCAAAACACCGCGCGTATCAGTAATCTGATCTTTGCTTCTCCATTTATCTCACTCATGTTGTTAGCTACCATCATCGGCGAAGAAATTCATCCTTCAACCTTGATTGGCCTGGTATTGATCATCAGTGGCTTAGTCATTCAGCAAGTCTCATGGGGCAAGAAAACCAAAGCGGTAAACGCTTCTTAATCACCTATCAAAAGCCCTAAAAAACGATGCAATAAGTTGGATAAAAAAGAGATATAGATAACATTTTAATGATAGAAAGCACTTTACGCTGCTAGGATTTAGCTACGCGTTGGATACGATACTCACAAAGCCCAATAGCTTACGCTAGATTCTAATATAATTACCTTTGGGCGATTTAGGACTCGTTATTAATTATGTTTCGCTTCGCTATTCCTTCGCCTTTGATGGCAGACTGGCAACACGTTCTGCGACAATGCTGTGATGTAACTCAAGCTCAGGGACAGCTTTATACTCTGAGCGATACTCAGCAGTGGCTATCGACTGAGGTGTCCACCTCAACCCAAAATCATCGTGCTATCGTCGATGTGATAACGCAAGTTGTCGATCACTTTACGCCGACAGATTTTACAGTTAGCCATACCCCCTTTGAAGAGCAAACCTTGAGCATTGGACCGATTTGGCTACCTAATGGCGAATTGCTTGCCGTACTGACATTGACTCACCCTAATGATCAATCAACGGTTGTTTCGGCATGGCTAAGCGCAATCGCGGGGCGGATCAGCTTTGATATCAACTTGCACTGTCAGCAAGAACAAACGCGACATCAAAGCGCGGAAATAAAGCCAACACCAACACTACAAGAGTTTATCGACTGCCTTGAAGACCACGTGTGGATAAAAGGCATGGATGGCCTTTATTCGATGACCAACCGAAGCGTAGAAAACGCGTGGCAAAAAACCAACAGTGAAATCATTGGAAAAGACGATTTTGCCCTGTTTAGCCATGAACGTGCGGAAAAATTCATTGATGCCGATAAATTGGTGGTAGCCACTGGCACGCAAAATATTGTTGAAGAATGCCGTCAAATTGATGAAAACAATAACCCCACTTGGCTAGAAACCATTAAGTCTCCTGTCCGTGATCATGCGGGAAACTTAATCGGCATTCTGGGGATGACACGTAACATCACCCGCCGAAAAATGGTAGAAACGCAGCTCTCCTTAGCGTCCCAAATTTTCAACAATTCGCAAGAAGGCATGGTCATTACAGACCGCAATGCCAACATCATTGATGTAAACACGGCTTTTACCCAAATTACAGGCTACCGCTCTGAAGAGGTGATAGGAAAAAACCCACGAATTCTGCGCTCAGGCCATCATGATCAAGGTTTCTATCAACAGTTGTGGCATCAACTCGAAAACAAAGGCCAATGGAAAGGCGAATTCATCAACAGAAAGAAAGATGGCAGCATTTATCCGCAATTAGCGACCATTAGCGCCGTAATGGACGATAAAAACCACCTTATTAACTACATTTGTGTGTTTGAAGATATCTCTGTGCGTAAGGCACACGAAGAAAAGCTGCAGCGCATGGCTTTTTACGATCCATTAACCAATCTACCTAATCGCACCCATTTACTTAGCTTACTCGAGCAACACATCGAAACCGGACACAAAAACCAGCAGACGTTTGCCACCCTATTCTTAGATATCGACCATTTCAAACACATCAACGATAGCATGGGCCACTTCTGTGGTGACCAATTGCTGTCTAAGTTAGCGATTCGTTTGCAAGATGTGCTTCACCTCAATGCGCATGTGGCTCGCATTGGCGGCGATGAATTTGTGATTATTTTGCCAGACATCCATAGTGATGTTGCCTTATTGGAAACCGTCGGCGATATTCTAAGCGTATTCCAGCAACCATTCGACTTGGCAAATCACGACTCACTTCGTGTCTCGACCAGTATTGGTATTGCCTTGTACCCAAGAGACGGTCAAGACAGTGAAACCTTACTGAAAAACGCAGACACCGCGATGTACTTAGCGAAGAAAAATGGACGCAACGGCTACGCGTTTTACTCACCGGATTTGACCGATAAATCCGTATCCCATGTACGCATTCAATCCGCTTTGCATCAAGCAATAGAAAAACAACAACTCCGGTTAGAATTCCAACCGCAATACAACTTGGAACAAAATTCGATTGTCGGCGTGGAAGCTTTATTACGCTGGCAGCATCCAGAGTTTGGCCTTGTACCACCAGCAGACTTTATTCCAATTGCAGAAAAAACAGGGCTGATTCAAAGCATTGGTGAGTGGGTGTTACAACAAGCTTGTTTGCAAGGTAATGCTTGGCTGGACCAAGGCATCGAGTTTGGCAAAATCGCCGTCAATGTTTCTGCGTTGCAGCTTCAGCAGTCAAATTTCATTCAGCGATTAAGTACTATCCTCGATAACACCGGATACCCTGCCCAACGGTTAGATTTGGAGATCACAGAGAGCTTTTTACTGATCGACCCTCAACAAGCCATTGCATCGTTAAATCAATTACGAGAACTGGGTATTGAGATTTCTCTGGATGACTTTGGAACTGGCTATTCGTCTTTGTCTTACTTGAAAGGTTTGCCAATCAACAAACTGAAAATTGACCGCTCATTTGTCAGTGATGTCCCAAGTAATAGTGACAGCAACGCGATTGTGAATGCCATTATTGCCATGGGAAAAACGCTGTCGTTGAAAGTCGTCGCGGAAGGGATAGAAACTCGGGAACAAGCCGATTATTTATTCGAAAAAGGCTGTATTTATGGTCAGGGATATTTATTTAGTCAGCCAGTGAGCGCTGGAAAACTGTTTCGTTGAACCAGCTTGACCCTCAAGTCACTCTCGCGGTGCCACGTCCGCGGAGGTGATTTGCTTTGCTTGATTTTGGGTTGATTGGCATAGCTCTAGGCGATCAACCAAAATATTGATACAAACCAGTAACGGCACGCCGATCAATAGTCCCATTCCGCCCCAAAGCCAGCCCCAAAAAACAAGCCAAACAAAAATCACTAACGGGTTTAAGTTAAACCTTTTCCCCAATAGTGTTGGTGTAACAAACTGACTTTCAATCAAATTGAGCAGTAAATAGATAGACACCACCGTCAGCATAAAACTGACCGACTCCAACTGAAGATAAGCAACAAAGCCAAAGCTCACCACGGATATGACAGGGCCGAGGTACGGCGCAAAATTCATCACGCCTGCAAATGCGCCCCATAGAAATGGATCTTCAAGGCCTAGAACAAAAAACACGGCCCCAACACTCAACCCCAGCCCCGCATTCACTAAAGTGATGGTGCCAATGTATCGAGATAGGTCTTTCTGTAGCGCTTTGACCAACTCAATCGCTTGGCGCTGTTTGGCGAACCCATGTAAGTAAGACACTGACTTTCGAAATAAGCTTCGTCCATGATTGAGCATAAAGTAAACCATAAACAGCACGATCATCGCTTGTGTCAAAATCGTCGGCGTAGTGGTCGCGAGCGTTTTTACCAAAGAAAATACGGTGTTGTTCCCGACCTCATCCATACTCATATCGTTGGCGATATTCAATGGAGTATTAAGGTGATCAGCCGAAGCTTTAGTAACTTCGCTTACTTCTTGCGACACATTTTTCACGATACTGGGCAGCTCAGACCACCATTGCTTGGCGGGCTCCGACATGGCGGCAAGACCAATAATTGAGGCGCCAACGAGGAATGACAGCGTCAACACGACGGTAATAGCACGTGGTAAACCTTTGTCTTCAAGATAATTAATGAAAGGGCTGCACAGCAGAGAAATAAAGGTGCTAAGCACAATAGGTAACAATATTGGCTTGGCAAAATACAGCCCTGGGACGAGTAACAGGACGAGAAGCGTTGCACCAATCGCAGTGTTGGCAGGAATGTTCAATTTCGCTGTCATAATAAGCTCAGAATCGGTAAGAAAATTTTGCGGTGAAATCCGCTATTAGAGTGGTTCGCCCTCTGTCGTCGCAGCGTTGCTTACTTGTGTTGCTGCATTTCCATTTTGCTCCGCATCTGACTCATCCAGAGAAGCTGCCGCGACCGGCTTTGTGAGCGAATCGGTAATATCAGACACGCTGCTAACCAATAGCCCCATTGACGAAATAGAAGAAGTCAGTCGAGACAATCGACCTGCTTTTGCTGCGGTAACGGCAACGACAGCACTAATGCCTAATGTCGTCCAAGGGTTTTCTCTCACAAACTTCTTGGTGGTAAACGTGAACATTTCCATCGACAAACAGCATTGCTCTAGAGACGCTTTACCTTCCATCCGCTTGATCCGCATGGCTCGATTGAGCTTTTGTAGCGAGCGCATCCCACCCCTCCTGTAATTGTTCTGTCGTATTTTTGAATCCAAGAAATCCAACTAAACGCTTCTGCCACCAGGCTAAAGCAAATAATGCCAAGCCTAATGATGTGATAAATACACCCACGGCAACATATACGTTGGCAGTTAACTGATAAGCCACCACCCCAGAGGCAAGGCACAAACTGAATACGAACAATACCGACAATAGGGTAAAAACAACGGTACACAGCAAAATCTGACGCACTGCGGACACGTTAACTTTCATCTCCAAGAGGAACAAATCCAACGTTGAACCTGACCATGCTTTTAGCGATTTCGTCAGTTGGTCCAATTGCGCAAGAATGCTACTCAAACCATTAATGGTTTGTTGGATATCCTGTTCTTCTGCCCCATCAGGGGCTCGGCCGCTGTCTGAAGCCGCCGAGCCTGATTGCTGATTGGTAACTTGCCCTGAGTTATTCATGTGAAGCCTCGCCTTTCTGTTGTGTGGCTTAATCCTTGGTGACCACTATTATTTGATCAGCTTCGAAACCGCCCAACCAGCAAGGAAGGCACAGCCTATGCTCAGCAATGGGCGCTCCTTGATTACATTTTCTGCCGACTTAGTCGCCTGCTGAACTTGCTGTGCACCGACATCCAGCTTCTCTTTGGCTTGGTCTTTCATCGCGCCAACGGCTTCCGTCGTGGCTTGTTCCGCTAAGTGATATGCTTCTTCTAACTGCTCTTGAGGTTTTACTGTGCTTTCTTTTGTAGTAGCCATAACTAGCCTCCATTAATGAGTTGAATAGTGAATCAAGTGAAACAATGTTTGACCTCACTTACTCCCTACAAAGCCATATCCATGCCAGAATTTTAAGTTATTGTTTTTTATTGATTTTATTTTCATTTCGATAAAAAGCCGTATCTGTACGTGTAATTCTTTCCAAGCTTTCCCCGCCATTCTTGTAATTTTTTCTTAGCGCCTTACCGACTGTTAGCAAGTTATTGCAAAAAAAGATATTAAGTCACTGATTAATAAGACTTAAAATTCATTGGCATACAACCTGCAATTAAAGATGAAACATCGTGTTTGTATTCCATACGCTCAAACACCCCTATCACCAGTAAATAAGGAGTGGCATATGAAAAATGAAAACATCGCCTCAATCATTGAGCTTATCGAAAGCGGAAATGAAATTTACAACAAGGCCATCGAGAACATCGACAACACTTCTTTGAATAATGTGTTGGTAGAACTGCTCAGAGTACGTGAGCGTGCAGTCATTGAGCTCACTCCCTACTCTCTAGCAAGTAACAATGAAGAATCTGCCGACGACACTCCGGTTTCCTACACCATCAAGGCGCGTGAGGTCTACAGCGACGTGATGAAGGAAGTGTCCTCTGACAAAGAGTCTATGTATTTAGAACAGCTTGAAGGTGTCGAAAGCAAGGTACTCAAAGAGATTGAGAATTTGATTACTTCCCACCCAGAGCAGGCGGATAACTCGGTTCTGCTGAAAGTTCGTAGCGATATAAAAAGCTGCAAAGAAAAACTCAGCAGCATCAGCCTTATTAGCTAAAACCTGGTGGTCGCCTTTGCAATAAAGCTCGGTATTGAGCAAAGAACAAAGAAATGGCCAACTTGCTTTGGCCATTTCTGACAAGCCCACAGGCGCATTAACATAACCATCACGAGAAATGTCCCACGACAATAGTCATAAATAAAGAGGTCACTATGACATTGGATAACAATCGAGTAAGGGAGCTACTCGTAAAAATGACACACCATCGCCAAACGTGTTTGCCTCTCGTTAACCCGCAATCACATATGACACTCGCAAGAGCGGCATATCGATTCGTGAAAATAGAAAAAGTGATGATCAAAAAGATGGCGAAGCTGTTTTTCGACCAAGATGGTGAACAATTCATTGCAGAAAATGCCACCGAATACGGCGTTGCCGAGCTAGGTAATTACAAAGAAATGCATTTTATGAATAAATTACTGTTAGATGATTTAAAAGCCCTGCTTAGAGCCATTGACGACACCAACTTAACCGCACTTGTTTCTTATTGGTTAGCTGCTTTACAAGTTGAAAACGATGAAATTGAAAAGCACTTACCTCAGGGTGAGTAATTATACTCGCCCTTCTTTCTTCACTTTGTTTAACCCTCATCCCCAATCAACCTAGTAAAAGGTGCAGATAGAAAAAAGCCGCTGCATCTACTACGCAGCGACCTTGATAGCCTTTTTACGACGCACACCAAATCATCAAACAGCACAGAAAAAGCGCCATGTAGAATACGAAGCAAATGGCGCGTTATCCGCGGATTATCTGTGTTAAAGCGAAGCTGATTTACGTCTCTGGCTTGGAACAAATACGTTCAATGACTTTGGACGCAGCTTGATTGCCAGTTGCTCATCAGAATACAGTTCACCATCAATCACATACTCAATCGGTTTATTCGCAGAAATAGTGACGCTCTGAGCCGTCGCGTATTGAAAATGTGTCGATTCTTCCTGTGCGCCTACGCTCGTTAATGTCAGATCCGACAATGCGATAAGACGTCCGCCTAAAGACTCGGTGTTATCTAAATATGTGATATGTAGCTTGCCATCATCAGGCTGCGGCGCATCACCACCTTGGGCAAGCAACGTACTAAATGGGGCGATATTCGCAACAACAAAACTATGGACTTCAAGCGTTTGTGTATTATTGTCGTGGTTTCCATCTTCAGTGGGAGCGTCTAACGAAACGGTTAAAGCTTGCGTTTCTTCCGCCACTACAGCATTAAAAAAGCCGGTGAGGTAAGCGAGTTGTCCAAAAACATTTTTCTCTTCTCGCTGAGCGTGCTCGATCATTTTCTGTTCTAGCCCAATGCCTAAGACCAATAAAATAAGCCGCTGATTGCAGTCCGCAGTATCAATACGTTGGCAGTGTCCGCCAAGCAACGCTTCACACGCTTTTTCGACCGGTGAGAATTTTGCGCCAACGCCATAGAGCACATGACATAACGCATTGGCAGTTCCGAGCGGAACAATACCGAGTTTGAGGTCGGTATCCACCAATTGGCTCGCCACCTCTGTTACTGTGCCATCGCCACCAGCTACGATGATTTGCTTAGCTCCACTTTCTTTTGCCTGTTGTGTTAGCTGCTCGGCGCTGAGGTTTGTGGTGGTTTGATGAATACTCAAGCGATATTTTTTGGTTAGTTCACGAATCAAGTGCTGTTCGTTTTCCACCCATTTGCCGCCACCTGCAACAGGGTTAACCACCATCCAAGTGGATTGATCCAGCCCTAGTACGCCTTTTTCACTGATCGCTCGTAACGTTCTAATCTGTAATTTATTCAATCTCGCGGTACTACGTACGTCATTGATTTTTTTCATCACGGATTCAACCGTCAGTGACGGGTCTTTACTTAATAAATACGCCGCCACAACAAACACTGAACGACCACGCCCTAACGCACAATGCACAACCACGGCCCGCGAGCACGAGATTTGAGTATCAATCCAGTTAATCGCATGGCGAAGACGCTCTAGCGTTGGGGCTTTGTGGTCGAGTACCGGAATCGAAAGGTAATGAAACTGCTTGTCGGTCATCGCGCTTTCAAGGCCTGCAAATTCTGCGGTGACATCGACAATACAAGAGATCTCATTGGATTCGAGAAAATCTAAGTCACTCTGAAACAAACGGCGAGATAGGTATAAATTGTCACTGACTTTTTGGATTGGAGGCACTGTATCACGCCGTCTTTCCCAGGCGTTATACGCTCTAGCCCCCAATAAAAATGGGATGAATGCCCAGCGAATCCACCTGACAATCTTGCCATCTTGGTTTTTTCTAAAAATAGAGGGAATGTCGAATACGTAGGCTACGCTGACCAACGCTAAAGAAAGCGATATCCATAAGAACAGCAAACTAACGATAATTTGAGGCGTATAGATAGCGGCCAATAAACTGATCAGAGCGCCAAGAATATAATATTTGATGATAAACATTCGCTCTCCTTGCCTTCAGCGAGTGCACTTTTTAGTGGAAGTTAGAATACGCGGGGGATTGAGCTTGGATACATGAACTTGAGTAAACGCCTTGATTGAGTGCCTTCCCGTGCCGAAATGGCACGAAAAGGTCCAACACTCTACCTAGCTTGCCATCTCTTCAACATAACCATCCGCTAGTTTCATTTTCTGCTTATCGGTCATTACCTTACCGGCTAACTGGAAGAAACGCTGCTCTTCTTCCTCAAGATGGTGCAACACTTTGTGACGCAAGGTTTTCATTAGGTTGAGCCACGCTGGCGAGCTCATATCGGTTGCATCAAGCTGTGCAATCACTTTATCAATTTCATGATGCTCTGCGATGCCATGGCGAGTGAGATCAATGGTCTTATCGCTATCTATTAAAGGCGCGTAGAAAAACCGCTCTTCTGCCGCTGCGTGCTGTTCGAGTTCCTCTTTAAGGTTGTGATAAAACTCTTCACGAGCGGGGGAATCTCCAGACGTTTCCATCAGAGCATCGAGTAAAAGGCGTTGCTTTTCATGACTCTCTTTCAGTACATCAAATATGTTTTTCATCTTTGACTCCTTATCTGATTGTAAACAATTGGGACAAAAGGAAGGGCGGTGATTGACCGCCCCTCTCTTACATAGCTATGCGTAAAAAACCTAACCTAATTCGGCTAACAGTCTTGGTCTTCAGCGTTTAGGTTTTCTTTAATGTTTTCACATTCATCTTCAATCGCATTTTGGGTTTCTTCGGCGGCTTCATCTATCTTTTTGCCGGCCTGTTCCATTGGCCCTTCTTCACTACAAGCTGCCAACGCAAACACCAAACCGAATACTGCGGCGATACGGTAAATAAATGACGTAAGTCGCATGGAATCTCCTATCTATTTACGTTTTTTCTTCCCAGCAGAACAATCACTATTGATACAATTAATGACAGTAGGAATAGGTAAAATATCACTTGCGCGATAGAGGCAGCAGCTCCTGCAATACCGGTAAAGCCTAATAGTGCAGAAATTAGTGCCAGTGCCAGAAAAATAAACATCCAACGAACCATAGTGTTACCTCCTAATAAAAGTGGGTTAAATCACTCGGCTCGCTATTATTGAACCACTTCTAGCTTATCAATCACCTTATTTACGTCATTGGTGTTATTTGCAATTGAAATTGCAAGATCATGCTCCGCATCTGAATTAACTTTACCTGCCAACGTTACCGTTTTTCGTTCTGTCGTTACATCAATATCCGTACCACTCACATTGGTATCCATTAGTAGGCGCGTTTTAACTATAGTCGTGATTTTAGAATCGGTCAGTGTAGCTAAAGCTTCTGAATCAGTTTCTTTCTTGCCTTCATTCACTACTGACAATTCGTTGTTTACTTTTTTCACACCATCAAGACCAGTAACAAGCTCTTCGGCAAGTGATTTTTCAAGATCATTGTTTACCGAACCAGAAAGGGTAACGACCTGATTCTCAACATCGGTATTGATATCAAAAGAGTTGAGATTGCTGTTTAGCAGTAGCGTGGTTTCAGCTTTACCATCTAGCCAAGCGTCCATGGATTCTTTTTGCCATTTATCACTCGCTAAGACTGCTGTAGATGAAGTAGCAAGAACTGACGTAAGTACAATTTTAGCTGCGATGTTATTCATGGTAATTCTCCTTTATTGACGTTGCACTTCCCTAGGAGCAAACCATGTGCCAACTTTATAACTTATTGTTTTTAAGCAACTAATAAGGGAAAGAGGTAAAAATGAGATGAGCAATAAAGTATAAGCATGAATTATTTACACGTAATAAATGTAATTTTTAATCGGTGATAAAGCCTCCGTCACTTGTGCCTAAATAACCTGATAAAACAGAAAGGCTATTTCTCCAGAATCAATTAATAGCAAAATTATTATTTTAAATAAAAAAATCAGAACAAAAGGAAATATCTACTGATGGCTCTCACCGATATATATCAAAAAGGGGCTAACAACATAAAAATATCGAACAAATCCTTAAATCTATGCTGACAATATTTTGTCTTGTGAAGTGAGAATAATCCACGTACATTGTTTCTGTCATAGTAAAGAGGACATTTCTATGTCGATGCCAAGCCTGTTTCTAAGAATACAAGATCCATCACTTAAAAATGCCATCGCTTCTTGCCAGGAACTGAACAAATTTCGTCTGCATGACATCGATGCCGCAGACCAATGGATTGAAGATTTTCTACAACTCAAACCGGAAGTTGCGATTGTTGAAGTCGCCCACTTTACTAGTGCAGATTATCAACGTCTTTCTAATATCGAAGACATCTACGATATGGACTTGATCATCATTAGCTCAGGCGCTCCAAATGAGAACTTGGATAAGCTGATGAACTTGGGTGCTATTTTTCACTACAGAAAGCCCGTTGATATTGCCATTCTGACGGACACCCTGGGCGAAGTCAGCCAGTACTATCAACACAAACAAGATCAAGGGCGTAAAGTGTCCACCAGCGATCTTGACCAATTTGGTCTTTTGGTCGGCTCTTCCTCTCCGATGCATCAGCTCTATCGTATGATCAGGCGCGTTGCAAAAACCGAAGCCAACGTCCTTATTGTCGGTGAAAGTGGATCAGGCAAAGAACTGGTGGCGCAGACCATCCACTTAGCGAGTGAGCGTAAACAACAGCCCTTTATAGCGATTAACTGTGGTGCCATTAGCCCTGAATTGGTTGATAGTGAACTGTTTGGCCATGAGAAAGGCGCTTTTACCGGAGCAAATAAAACTCACAAAGGTGTATTTAAGCAGGCAGAGGGCGGCACCCTATTTTTAGATGAAATCACCGAGATGCCTATCGAGCATCAAGTGAAGCTATTGCGGGTGCTAGAAACCGGAGAGTATCGCCCAGTTGGCAGTAATACAGTTCATATCGCTAATACTCGCATCATTGCTGCTACAAACCGTGATCCTAAAATCGCCATTGAGGAGCAGTTCCTGCGTGAAGATCTGTTTTTCCGCTTATCGCATTTCCCATTAACGATACCGCCACTGCGAGAACGAGGCGGTGATATCGTCGGTCTGGCCAAGCACTTTATTGCGCACCGCAACGCCAATGAGGCAAAAACCAAAACGATTCTTGACTCTGCGATCCAAAAAATCGCTGCACACGACTGGCCAGGTAATGTCCGTGAGCTCAAACACACGATCGAGCGTGCATTTATTTTGGCTGATGACACCATCCGAGATGAACACCTGATCTTCGACACACCACCATTGGAAACAGGCACCAGCATCGAAGACCTTGTTCCGGCGGGCGTTTCGCTAGAAGAGCTAGAAAAAGCCGCCATTCTCAATACCCTTGAAGAGAATCAAGGCAATAAAACGGAATCAGCGCAGGAGTTAGGCATTAGCGTGAAAACGCTCTATAACAAACTCGAAAAGTATCAAGACGAGTAACTCGCTATGGGAATACAAAAAGAGCACTGGCTTTTATTCACTGCTCTTTTTGTATCTTATCTTTTATGCAGTTAGGCTGCGTTTGGTGTTTGATTAAACCCACTGCCCCGCAACAAAGCCGCTCGACCAGCACCACTGAAAATTGTAGCCCCCTAGCCAACCAGTCACATCCATCACTTCACCAATAAAATAAAGCCCTTTAATGTCTTTGCATTCCATGGTTTTCGAGGATAAGTGATCAGTATCGACACCGCCGAGTGTCACTTCCGCAGTTCGGTAGCCTTCGGTGCCATTCGGGGCGATATCCCAATGCTCTAGACGCTCCACAATCGCCGCAAGCTCCTTTTGATTGAACTGTTTTAGCGGTTTATCGACTAGCTCTTTACGTTCAATTAAGACTTCAACCAGACGCTTAGGCAGCACTTTGGCAAGCGTATTCTTGAGTGACTGATTTGGATGCTTCTCACAACTGCGTTCTAATAACTCAGCAACATCATCGTTTGGCACAAGATTGATCAACACCTTTTGTCCGGCCCGCCAGAATGAAGAAATCTGTAACACTGCTGGACCAGATAACCCACGATGTGTGAACAACAGGGCTTCTTTGAACATGGTGCCATCTTCAGCCGTAATTTCCGCAGGTACCGCGATACCAGATAACTCAGCAAAGTCTTCTTTGTCTTCTTTATGCAGAGTAAATGGTACAAGCCCTGCCGTGGTTGGGATAACTCGAAGACCAAATTGTTCCGCGACTTTATAACCAAATGGTGTCGCTCCCAGTTTTGGCATCGACAAGCCACCTGTTGCGATAACTAAAGACTCACATTCGACAATCTCAGTACCAGCATGCAAACGAAAGCCTCCATCAATTTTTTCAATCGAATGAACATCGCATTGGTAACGCTGCTCGATGTTCGGCATGTCACACTCAGCTAACAACATCTTCACGATATCTTTGGCCGTAAATGCATCGACACAAAACAACTGGCCGTGATCACGCTCTTCGAACTCAATGCCATGTTTACACACCATCGAGATGAAATCCCAGTTAGTGTATTGGGAGAGCGCCGACTTAACAAAGTGCGGGTTTTGACACAAATAGTGATTAGCTGAAACGTCGTAGTTAGTGAAGTTACAACGACCACCGCCCGAGATAAGGATTTTACGTCCTGGCTTTTTAGCATGATCGAGCACCAAAACACGGCGACCTCGCTTGCCAGCTTCTGCAGCACACATTAAACCTGCTGCGCCTGCGCCAATTACAACAACATCAAATTTCTTACTCATCGGTAGCTCTTAGACTGATTGGTATCGAATCAAAATAAAAAAGGATGTGCACATTGCACATCCTTGCTTTCTAGGCGCGACATTCTACCGACAAATACCGAAAGGGAAAAGCGCTTAAACTCTAAGCGCTCTGTATGTCCGCAAAATCTCAGACAGAACAACTATCTAGATTATTGACTCTTAGAGAATGAAGGCCGCAAGTAGCGTCACGCCGAGCAACGCGGTCGATAGAACAAACAGTTCACGCACTCTTTCACACTTACCAGTAAAAATTTCATCGTGGTGATGATGATATTCTTTACTTTTAATGTAGTGATACAACCTCACCTGCTTGGTGACATTTCCATGAGTGGTAAAAAAACCATTACCATCAACTTGCTGATATAACAGCGGGTGCGCTTCACGCATGATATAAATTAGAGAACGAAGAGCGGTGAGATACCGGACCATATTAACTCCAGTTACCACCATTAGCGCAAATAAGATTGTGTCTCCACTGATCATCTTTTCCTCCCTACATCTTCAACAATGCTCAAGAGAAAAAGACGATCAACACTTCGTCTTTACCCGCTACTTACAACGTCCCAAAACGCGTTTACGCAGCTGGAGCATCCATGATTGAAGATGAACCTTCTTTCGCCATTTGTGCTAGATCTTTGTCAATGAAGAACAACGCTTTACCGTCTTCACCTACCAATTCGATCTTATCTAAAATCCCTTTAAACAACTTCTCTTCTTCGTGCTGTTCTGACACGTACCACTGTAGGAAGTTAAACGTTGAGTAGTCTTGGCTAGTAAATGCAACGTGCGCCAGTTTGTTGATTTTTTCCGTGATCATTTGCTCATGTTCAAATGTCTCGCGGAAAACGTCACCTAGGCTCGCAAAGTCATGCTTAGGCGCATCAATAGCGCCTAAGATTGGCATTGAGCCAGTTTCACTCACGTAAGTGAATAGGCGTTGCATGTGCTCCATTTCTTCTACGGCGTGAGCGCGTAAAAATTCAGCCGCACCTTCAAAACCTTTGTCTTCACACCAAGCACTCATTTGTAAGTATAGATTGGATGAGAAAAATTCTAGGTTAATTTGCTCATTCAATTGTTCGACCATAGTTTGAGACAGCATGTTAACTCCTATTATTGTGCATGCAATATACCCAAGTAACCTCGAAATAAGTGACGCTGCGAGAATAGCTTGGTCGGCAGACACGGCGAAGTTTCACTTCAACTCTAGTCAGTAACACTACGCTTATTTCAGCATATCAAAGTCACTTGGGTATAACGCCACTATAACATGATTACTGAGACAAGACTTTGTACCTACGGCACCGATATGAGATCACTTCAGCAAATTTTTTTTGGGGTTGGTGCTAATCTAAAACTATGACCTTACAAGGAGATAGCAATATGAGTTACAAACACATACTTGTGGCAGTCGACCTTTCAGACGACAGTAAAGTGTTGATTAAGAAAGCCGTATCACTGGCTAAACCTCTGGATGCGAAAGTCTCTTTTATTCACATCGACGTGAACTACGCAGAACTCTACACCGGGCTTATCGATATCAATATGGCAGAAGCGCAACATCAAGCAATGGAAGCATCGCGCACACAATTGGCAAACTTCGCTGAATATGCGCAATACCCAATTGCCCATACTTTAGTCGGTAGTGGCGATTTGAGTAATGAGCTGTGCGATACCATTCAAGACTACAGTATCGATTTGGTGGTTTGTGGTCATCACCAAGATTTCTGGAGCAAGATTCTATCTTCGACTCGACAGCTGATTAACTGCTCACCAGTCGATATGCTGGTCGTACCGCTAAAAGACTGATTGGCGCAACGATAAAACTTGGTTAGACTGCGGGCACATTTGTTGTTGATAAAGATTCTCATCCATGGCTTATCTATCCGCAGTTACCCTACTTTGGGCATTCTCATTTAGCCTGATCGGCGTTTACCTCGCCGGTCAGGTTGATTCTTGGTTCTCGGTGTTCATGCGCGTGGCACTGGCGAGCCTGGTTTTCATTCCCTTTTTGAAATTCCGTGGCGTTAGCAAATCCCTGATCGCGAAACTGATGACCGTCGGTGGCTTCCAGCTCGGTTTGATGTATTGCTTCTACTACCAATCTTTTTTGCTTCTTTCCGTGCCAGAAGTATTGCTGTTCACCGTATTCACACCCATTTACGTCACGCTAATCTATGACTTCTTGAAAGGTCGCTTTTCACCTTGGTACTTAGTTACCGCAGCAATAGCCGTATTTGGTGCCGCCTGGATTAAATTTGCAGGCATTAATGAAGATTTCCTACTGGGCTTTTTGGTCGTACAAGGAGCAAACCTCTGCTTTGCCATCGGTCAGGTGGGCTACAAATATATCATGGAGAGTGAACCCGTCGATTTGCCACAACACACCGTGTTTGGCTACTTCTACTTAGGTGCACTTTGTGTAGCAACCGTGGCTTTCGCGCTCATGGGTAACCTAGACAAATTACCAACCACTACAACGCAATGGGGCATTCTGACATACCTTGGTTTGATTGCTTCTAGTTTTGGTTACTTTGCTTGGAACAAAGGCGCGACCATGGTGAACGCAGGGGCACTGGCAGTAATGAACAATGCATTGGTTCCGGCGGGCTTGATTGTAAACATTGTGATTTGGAACCGCGATGTTGATGTCATGCGACTCGCCATTGGCGGTGCGATCATCATGCTATCCCTATGGATTAACGAAACCTGGGTGAAAAAGCGCGTCGAAATGAGCTACGCCAAGAAGTAAAGCGACCGCTCCCAACACACATACCGACAATAAAAAACGCTCTCCAACTGGAGAGCGTTTTTTTGGATTAGATTAATGCACTTTGACTTGCGAGCTTGCGCTCATCAACGCCTTGGGCGACGTTGGCAGCAACACTTCTAGCTTCGCATTGCGCGCTTCAAGCTTGCGCTGACGCTTAAGTAACTTTTGTTGTTTTTTCGCCACTTTTAGTAACTTCTTTTGCTGCTTATAGTGCTTTTTCAGTGCTTTTTTCGCTTTCTTGAGCGATTTTTTATCCGCTAAATCAAACCATACTGGTGCGTCGGCTCTTACTGGCTCCAGAGATTTTTCGGCTTGTTTTTTCTCTTTCACACGCTCAACAACACGCTTCACAATCGCGGCTTTTTCGTTGCTTTGTTTAGTGGTCACTGGAATCGCTTGTGATGGCAGAGCTTCAACCAATAAGCCACATGCTTGTTGCTCACTCAATGGCTTGTCTTGGCATTTTTGTGGAGGAATTGCGGCTGGCTTACAAAGGGTATCTTTGGCCGATGAAGAGCGTGCGCAAGAACGACAAACGAATTTTGGTGCGACAACTAAACGATGGATATCACCAAGTTCTGCCGCGATCTGTTTGCGACTCATTTTACATAAACGTTTAGCCATTCTACTACTCCAGCTTCCCAGTTATCGACCGCATCACAACAAGTGAAATAATAATAATTCTTAGTTAGATATACAGTCAGGGAAGGGAATTAGCAAGAGAAAACTATCAATAGAGACGAGGAAAGAGAGGCTGAGTCACAGCACGATACACCATACTGTGACAAGAAAAGTTGAGCCGTCAGGAAGTTATGCCATCGATGCTTTAACGTAGACATCGAAGCGATTTTTTTTCGTTTCAATCGCCATGGTCGGTTTTTTCTCGTTCAGCCAGTTAGCATAGTCTGGGCGTTTAACTACTACACGCTTTGTGGCTAACGCCATGGCTGGTTCTAGTAGGCCATCGGCGTCCAAATCGGCGCCAACCAACGATTGGAAAACGCGCATTTCTTTTTTTACGAGCGCCGACTTCTTTTTATTTTCTGGGTGCGGATACATCGGGTCAAGATACACCACATCTGGCTGGACAAAGTCTTTATCTTGCGCCAATTGTTCCAGCGCATCATGGCTAGAAGCATGGATTAGCGACATGCGCTCAGATACCCAGGTGCCGATTTCTGGGTCTTGTTTCGCTCGATCCAAGCCATCATCTAACAAAGCCGCTACGACTGGATGACGCTCGACCATCTGCACTTTACAACCTAGCGAGGCGAGCACAAACGCATCACGACCAAGACCTGCCGTGCCGTCTAACACGGTTGGCGTTGCCCCTTTGTTCAACCCCGCAGCTTTCGCAATTGCCTGGCCTTTACCACCACCGAACTTGCGACGATGACCGACCGCACCACCAATCAAATCCACAAAGATTGCACCCAGCTTTGGCTCATCCACTTTACGTAGCTCCAAACGCTCGGTGGTTAGCACCAAAGCAAAATCGCTATCGTCAGTGTGTGAAAGCTGCCAACGCGCAGCGAGTTCATCAAGATGAGATTGTTGAGACGGGTTTTCACAGATCAATTGCAGTTGCAAAAGGAGGCTCCAATAAAAATCGAGGTAACTGGCGCTGAGTGTATACCTAAGTTACCTATTAATGCTAGGTTGAGCTTGCTACGCAGAGGTTATACAGCCGTCAGTTGCTCCACTAGCTCAGAAAGCGGCTTAGGATGGCCAATACCGTAGCCTTGGCCGTAGTCCACACCGAGGTCTATCAAATGCTGCATAACCTGGTCATTTTCGACAAACTCCGCCACCGTCACTTTGCCGAGCTGTTTCGCCAAGTCATTGATTGAACGAACCATCACGCGGTCCATTTCATTTATGTTGATATCTTGCACGAAAAGACCATCAATTTTCACGATATCGACAGGAAGTTTCTTTAAGTAACCAAATGAAGACAATCCAGATCCGAAATCATCCAATGCAATCATGCAACCCAAAGACTTTAGCTTGGTAAACAGCTCAATGGCTTGATCCAGATTGCTCATCGCTGCTGTCTCGGTGATTTCTAAGCAGATTTTTTCACACGGCAGAGTCGAACTTTCCAATCGCTCCAATAAGAAGTCAATAAACTCTTGATTCCCCATAGATTGACCTGAAAGGTTTATCGAACAGCGACCAAGCTGTTCAATCACCTCAGGACGCTGTTCAAACCACTCTAGCGTTTGAGTAATAACCTGCTTATCAATCCAATGGGCAATGTTGTAGCGCTCGGAAGCAGGGATAAACAGCGCAGGAGAAACATAATCACCGTACCCATTGCGAATACGCACCAAAATCTCAAAATACATTTGAGTCTCGTGCTTTTGTAAGCTTTTTATCGGTTGAGCAAACAGTTCTAAACGTTGATTCGACAATGCCTCATGCACCAAATTGACGCTCTGCATTTCCATCTGACGACGCTGCAACTCTTCGTTATCTAAGCTGAATAGATTATAGCGGTTACGGCCTTGCTCTTTAGCGGCGTGACAAGCAGAGTCTGCTTGAGCGTGCACCATTTGTGGCGTATCAGCGGTATGATCGATGATACGGATACCAATTGAGCAACTGATGAACAGGCGTGTGTCTTCCCAAATAAAGAGGTGTTCGCTTAGTGTCGAGATGATCAGTTTGGCAATATTGATGGCGCCATATTCGTCACAGTCTTTGAGTAACACCGCAAACTCATCGCCTCCCATTCGAGCCAAGATGGAATTGTACGGCAGAACGCCTTCCAGCATACTTGCGCAGAATTGAATCGCCGCATCACCTGCATCATGCCCAACCGTATCATTGAGGACTTTTAGTTGATCTAAGTCGAGGTACAACATGGCGTGGACTCGACGATGGCTGTCCACTTCGCACAGTGCGGTCTTAAGCTCTAGTTCAAAGTGGTTTCTGTTGTAAGTCCCCGTCAGTAAGTCATAGCGAGCTTGGTATTCCAATTTCTCGGAAAGCAGTTTGGTTTCGGTAATATCTTCGCCCACAATCAGCAGTTGCTCAGATTCACTCAGCGGACGAATATTCTCGCGCACCCAAACACGATGACCATTTGCATGACGATACTCGACTTCACGTCGCCAAACACCATGCACTTGCTGGTTGGGTTGCAATAACACTTGGCGAGGGAACAGCACTTTGTCATCAAAATAGAACTCCCTCAGGCGATGTCCGAGCATGTCCATCGGTTTGTAGCCAAGAAGTAGTTGAGCAAATCGATTCACTTCTTGAATTCGGTTATTACTATCAAGCGTCACCATCATCACGGGCTGCTGCTCATAATAGTTGCGTAGGGTTGACTCACGTTGGTAGAGCTTGTCCTCCATCAATTTACGACTGGTAATATCGCGCGCTTCAAACAAGTATTGCTTATGATTCCCTACTTGCTGAGAAAAAGGCTTGAGCGAAACTTCTAACACCAATGCGCCGTGTTCTTTACTCCAAATTTCAGCTTCAAACGTCGACACTTGATGGTGAGGCGCGTGGAAATACTCCTCAAGCAACGCTTGTGCTTTTTCACTCCAGTTGGGGTGAAACCAAAGTGGTCGGTCTAAACGCAGTCCTTGGTGATAAAGTAAGGATTGAAGGTGATCGTTGCCCGATTTAAGCACACCGTTGGCATCCAAAATGCCCATATACTGCATGCTCTGATCGAAAATCGATTCTAGAATAGCCTGGCTTTCTCGCGCAGCGCTCTCACTTCGACGCATCCGCTGTAAATAATAACCCATCAGCAAAATGACCACCGACATCACCACAAACAGGCTACCAAACAGGCGAATTTCCTTGGCAAAACGTTCAGAAAGCTTCATTGGCTTATTAAAAAATACCGCAGAAACCTCTTGTTCAGCCCCCAATCCCCAACGCGCTACCGCTTGGTAATCGAGCTTTATTTCAGAATCACTTTTTTTCACGGCAGGCAGAGGCTGATCAGGGTTATCCAAAACGAACTCAAGCATCTCTGCGCTCTCAATACCATGCCGATAACCACTTTGAATAACCCCTCCAACTGCGCCATGACCCAAACCAATGTCATGCACCATAAACAGCGGCGCGTTTGAGACTTTGTTGACACCAACCCAGTCACGCTCGCTGCCAACCATACCTTGTTTATCTCGGTAATAGGTCCAGAACAAGACGACTTTATCGGAACTCAGTTTTGCGACTTGTTGTTTTAGATCGATGATACTGTCTGGGACAACTTGTACGATTTTGTCTCGATATTGCGGGAACTTGAGGACAAAATTGTCGATTTGATAACGCAACACCTCACCGGTCACCGAGTGGTCACTGACGATGAGAACTTGTGTGTAGTTCGGATGTAAGCGCTCAATAAGAGCGAGATTCGCTTCCAAATCGACATCTTCCATGACTCCGGTTGCATTCAGAGAACGATGTAAAGAAGGATGGTAGTTATTAATGCCGTTAAATATAACTGGGGTGTCTTTGATGATTGGGGCTAAACGCTGCATGAGTTCAAGCGCATTGTTATCGCTCACTAAAATGGCATCGAATCGCTCTTTGCGTAATTTCGTAAGATATAAGGATTTTAGTTGTGCAAAAAACTGCTCACTCTGGTTACGTTTCGAGTCTAGATAGAGCACACGCATGTCCAGCGCTCGATCGCCCAGCTGTTGCTCGATGCCTCGCTGTATGGAGTCCGTCCAGAAAAAACCCTGATGATAGGAGTGCACGACCAACACCTTCGGATCTGAGGCCGTAGCAAACGCGCTCCAACATAGCGCGGCAATAACCAGAAAACGCTGCACATTATCTCCATAGCTCGGAGTTAACCCGCAGTTACTCCTGCCAAACCTTGTGAATCCTATCCGCTATGAGTATAAAAGGGAGGTAAAACTCTATCCCTAACGGAAATCATAGTATGAATGCGAGCCTGCCGAAACTCGACGACCTTGACCGCGCAATATTAAAAACACTGATGGCTGACGCCAGAACGCCCTACGCAGAAATGGCAAAGCAGTTCGATGTCAGCCCTGCCACTATCCATGTGCGTATCGAGAAGATGAAGTCGGCGGACATCATCGAAGGAACGGAGGTGATCATCAATACCAAAAAGCTTGGCTACGATGTGTGCTGCTTTATTGGTATTAACCTCAATGCAGCTCGTGATTACCACTCCGCGTTAGAAAAACTCAACGCGCTCGACGAAGTCGTTGAAGCTTACTACACCACGGGCGCGTATAACATATTCGTCAAATTGATGTGCAAATCGATTGAAGAGCTGCAATTTGTACTGATCGACAAGCTGCAAGCCATTGATGAGGTTCAGTCCACGGAGACATTGATATCGTTGCAGAACCCGATCAACCGAAACGTAAATCCGTAAAATTTTTTATAAAAAATGTACAAAAAAGGCCAACCGTTCGGTTGGCCTTGATGTTTTTTGCTCAATTTACGCCGCAATACCCGAATGGCGCAACAGTGCATCGATTTGTGGCTCGCGGCCACGGAAGCGCTTAAACAGCTCCATTGGCTCTTCACTGCCTCCCCTTTCTAGGATGTTGTTCAGGAAGCTTAGGCCCGTCTCTTTGTTGAAGATGCCTTCTTCTTCAAAGCGAGAATACGCGTCTGACGACAGCACTTCAGCCCACAGGTAGCTGTAGTAACCCGCACTGTAGCCACCAGCAAAAATATGGCCGAAGCTGTGTGAGAAACGCGCCCACTCAACCGCAGGAACTACCGCGACTTTCTCTTTCACTTTCGCCAGAGTTTCCAGTACACGCGCACCCACTTCTGGGTCATATTCGGTGTGAAGCGTGAAGTCGAACAAGCCGAACTCTAGCTGACGCAAAATACCCATCGCAGATTGGAAGTTTTTCGCTGCGAGCATTTTGTCTAGCATCGCTTTAGGTAGCGGCTCACCTGTCTCATAGTGACCAGAAATGAACGCCAGCGCATCCTCTTCCCAACACCAGTTTTCTAGGAACTGACTTGGTAGCTCAACCGCATCCCAAGGCACGCCATTAATACCTGAAACAGCACCTGTATCAACTTGCGTCAACATGTGGTGGATTCCATGACCAAACTCATGGAATAGCGTCACGACTTCATCGTGCGTGAACAGTGCTGGTTTGTCGCCCACTGGACGGTTGAAGTTACACGTTAGATACGCAACCGGCGTTTGCAGCTCGCCAGATAGCGTAACGCGACGACCACGACAATCATCCATCCACGCGCCGCCACGTTTGTGTTCACGAGCGTAGAGATCTAGGTAGAAACTGCCACGGAGTGTGCCTTCAGCATCAAAGATATCGAAAAAGCGCACAGATTCGTGCCAAGTGTCTACGCCTTCGCGCTCAGTAACGGTCATACCAAACACGCGGTTTAGCACTTCAAACAGACCGCTCACGACTTTTGACTCTGGGAAGTATGGGCGCAGTTCTTCATCCGAAATTTGGAACAGGTGCTGCTTTTGTTTCTCGCTGTAGTAAGCGATATCCCAAACGTTCAGCTCTTCAACACCAAACTCACTTTTCGCAAACTGACGTAACTCTTCGACTTCACGTTCACCTTGCGGTTTCGCTCGTGTCGCTAGGTCATTCAGGAAGCCCAGCACTTGATCCGGCGTTTCAGCCATCTTTGTTGCTAACGACTTTTCACTATAAGTATTGAAACCTAGCATACGTGAAATTTCATGGCGCAGTTTTAGCTGCTCAGTAATGATTTCTGAGTTATCCCATTTGCCTGCGTTTGGACCTCGATCAGAAGCGCGCGTCACGTACGCTTCGTACACTTCTTTACGCAACTCTTGGTTATCGCAGTACGTCATGACAGGTAGGTAAGATGGGATATCTAGCGTAATGAGGTAACCATCTAACTCTTTTGCTTCTGCGGCAGCTTTCGCTGCTGCCAGCGCCGATTCTGGCATACCTGCTAGGTCTTTCTCGTCTGTGATGTGCTTGGTCCAACCCATGGTGGCATCCAGCACATTGTTAGAGAATTTAGAGCTCAGCTCAGACATACGTTTGCTGATCTCGCCGTAACGGTGCTGCTCATCGGATGGCAAACCAATGCCTGATAACTCGAAATCACGCAGTGCATCAGTGATGGTTTTCTGCTGGGCACGAGTTAACGTTGCAAATTCTTCGCTCGCTTTGATGGTTTTGTACGCTTCGTACAACCCTTTGTGCTGACCAACCCAAGTGCCGTACTCTGACAAAATTGGTAGGCAACTTTCGTAAGCTTCACGTAGCTCTTCGCTGTTCACTACCGAGTTCATGTGACCCACTGGCGACCAGATGCGGCTTAAGCGATCATCCGCTTCTTCAATTGGCGCAATCACACTGTCCCAAGTTGGGTGAGCGTTGTCTTGTAGAACTTCATCGATTTTTGCTCGGCAGTCAGCAATCGCTTGCTCAACGGCAGGCTTGATGTGTTCTGGTTTAATTTGAGAAAACGGAGGTAGGTCCGTAAACGTCAGAAGAGGATTAGACATGAATAATTCCTTTTGTGTTTTGACTCTGTGATTGCCTGTCTATTTTGTGTAGATAGGCCAACTCAATGTACAGACGAGCCAGCAACATGGATTGGGGGAGCTCCGTTCCCTTTCTCTATGCCGCGATGACCATCTTATAGTCAACCAGCGCTACTCTGTCCTTGAGTCTTGTTATACCTAAATGAGATTTCACACCCTTTTGAGTGCGAGAAACTCACCTAGTTCAATTCGATTACCAATAGTAAGTGTGGGTGACTTAAAGAAATTTCAATAGCGTCCCCTTATCAGAGGAACAGATTTGATTGGAAGTTCTACATCTTTAAGTTACTTGAGTATAATACCGCCATAGAGTGAAAATCACAGACCACACTCAGCCAAAGAGTGTTTCGAGAGTTTAATTTGTTAAGTTACCGCCACAGCTTCCACGCTGGCAACCATGCCGACGTGGTCAAACACATCGTTCAAAGCCTCATTCTTGATGCGCTGAAACAAAAAGATAAGCCATTCGTTTATCACGATACCCACTCGGGTGTGGGCCGTTACGATCTGACTCACGAATGGTCTGAAAAAACGGGCGAATACAAACAAGGCATCGCACGTATTTGGGATAACCCAAGCATTCCTGAAGACATCAAAAGCTACATCGATGCCATTAAAGTGCTCAACAATGGCGAGAAGCTGCGTTACTACCCAGGCTCACCACGTGTGGCGCGCGCGCAAATCCGCCCACAAGATCGTATGGTGCTGACCGAGTTGCACCCGGCCGATCACCCATTGTTAGAGCAAGAATTCCATCGTGATCGCCAAGTGAGCATCTTCAAAGAAGACGGATTCCAACGCCTCAAAGCAAGCTTACCGCCACAAGAGCGTCGTGGTTTGGTGCTGATTGACCCACCATACGAACTCGCGAAAGAGTACCGCGATGTGGTGCGAGCGATTCATCAGAGCCATAAACGTTGGGCAACCGGTATCTACGCGATTTGGTACCCAGTGGTAAACCGCCACGACATCGAAGATATGATCGAAGGCTTGGAAGCACTGGGCATTCGTAAAATTCTGCAAATCGAGTTAGGTGTTGCACCAGATACCAACGAGCGCGGCATGACGGCATCCGGCATGATTGTGATTAACCCGCCATGGAAACTGGAAAGCCAGATGAAAGAGATTCTGCCATTCCTGCAAGACGCGATCGCACCAGCAACTGGCCACTGGAAAGTGGACTGGATTGTGCCAGAGTAAGCACTTCAGTACTGCTATCTTCAAGCGCAACGATATTCTCGTTGCGCTTTTTTATGCTCTCACCTTCTCCCTCCAATCGTGCTTATTCTTCTTTTTGTGCCTCTCATCGCTATTTGTCATAAGTATTGTCGCTTTTTCCCATTTAGGAATTAGTCGAATTCGATTTATGATAGTGGGATAACGGTGGCATTGAGTTCGGGCAAGGTCATCCCAATCTATCTATGTACCAGATAAAATTTATAAGCTCTTGGAGAAAGTAATGGCGACTCATTTTGACTATATCTGTATCGGTGGCGGCAGTGGCGGCATCGCATCTGCAAACCGTGCGGCGATGTACGGCGCGAAAGTTGCGCTAATCGAAGCTCAAGACCTTGGCGGTACCTGTGTAAACGTAGGTTGTGTACCGAAAAAAGTGATGTGGCATGGCGCGCAAATCGCAGAAGCAATGAACCTGTACGCAGAAGATTACGGTTTTGATGTCGACGTGAAAGGTTTCGACTGGAGCAAACTGGTTGAGAGCCGTCAGGCATACATCGGTCGTATTCACCAATCTTACGATCGCGTTCTTGGCAACAACAAAGTAAACGTGATTAAAGGCTTTGCTAAGTTTGTTGACGAAAAAACTGTCGAAGTAAACGGTGAACACTACACAGCAGATCACATCCTGATCGCGGTTGGTGGTCGTCCTACTATTCCAAACATTCCAGGCGCTGAATACGGCATCGATTCAAACGGCTTCTTCGACCTAGCAGAGCAACCAAAACGCGTTGCGGTTGTGGGTGCTGGCTACATCGCAGTTGAAATTGCTGGCGTACTGCACGCGCTAGGTACAGAAACGCACCTGTTCGTACGTAAAGAGTCACCACTGCGTAGCTTCGATCCAATGATCATCGATACGTTGGTTGAAGTGATGGACGCAGAAGGTCCAAAACTGCACACCCACTCTGTACCAAAAGAAGTGGTAAAAGAAGCCGATGGCAGCCTAACTCTGCACCTAGAAAACGGTGAAAGCCAAAACGTTGACCAACTGATTTGGGCAATCGGTCGTCACCCTGCGACAGACGCAATCAACCTAGCGTCAACCGGTGTGGCAACGAACGAAAAAGGCTACATCAAGGTAGACGAATACCAAGAAACCAACGTGAAAGGCATCTACTGTGTGGGTGACATCATGGAAGGCGGTATCGAGCTAACGCCAGTCGCAGTGAAAGCGGGTCGTCAACTTTCTGAGCGTTTGTTCAACAACAAACCAAACGCGAAGATGGACTACGATTTGGTACCAACTGTGGTATTTAGCCACCCACCAATCGGCACTATCGGTCTAACGACGCAAGAAGCGGAAGAGAAGTACGGCAAAGACAATATCAAAGTCTACACGTCTGGCTTTACGGCGATGTACACCGCCGTTACTAAGCACCGTCAACCATGTAAGATGAAGCTTGTATGTGCGGGCGAAGAAGAAACGGTTGTTGGTCTGCACGGCATCGGTTTCACGGTAGATGAAATGATCCAAGGCTTCGGCGTAGCAATGAAGATGGGCGCAACCAAAGCAGACTTCGACTCTGTTGTGGCTATCCACCCAACGGGCTCTGAAGAGTTCGTAACGATGCGTTAATTACGCGCTAATCGCATTGCTGATTTCAGCGAATCATTTGAAAAGGTCATCTTAGGATGACCTTTTTTTGTTATCCCATGCTTAACTCGCATTCTCTAATAATGTGCGAATAAACTCGGCTTTAATAGCACTCTCCTGCTTACCATCATGAATCAGACACAAGTCTGCACACAGTGACTCTTTCAGCTTGATAAAACGAATCCCATGCCAATGATGCTGAGAAAACGTCGACGGAACCAACGTCACGGTATTGCTGTTTGCTACATATGCCATCAAGGTGCTTGGCTCCACCACTTGTTTGCCAATATGGGGTGAAAAGCCTTCTTGCAGACAGGCATTGATGATGAAGTTTGCCGAGGCAGAATTCGCCAAACTCATAAACGCAAACTCACACGCCTTTAAATCTTGGAGCCGCAGCAAAGATTTGCTGGCTAACTCATGTTGCTCCGACACCGCCACCACAAACACATCTTTGCCCAAAGATACCGACTGATACGGATAAATGTTGAGTGCATCAGCAAAACGCACAATGCCCACATCGATTTTCTTCTCGCTCAGATGCTTCTTTTGCGTCTCTGGGTTAAGGTCAAAAATGTCGGCGTGATAAGTGTCATGCTCAGCATGGAAACGCTGTAACAGACGATCAAATCCACCCCAAAATGCGCTACTTACCACACCAACTCGCAGGATATTTCTCTGGTTCAACCCCACTTGCTGCACTTGATTGAGCGAGACATCCAAGGTCTGAAAAATCAGTTGGCATTTGGACTCCAACAATCGCCCGGCCTCCGTCAGCATGACATTTCTTGAATCGCGCTCAAACAGTTTGACGTTAAGCACCTCTTCCAACTCTTTGATGCGATTGCTCAACGGCGAATTGGTGATATTGAGATTCTCAGCCGCCTTAGTGAAATGCTTGGTTTGTGCGACCTCGTAAAAGTAACGCAGCATCTTCAGCGTCACGCGCTCAAATGGTTCTGACTTCATGCATTGAGTCCTAGCGAATTTCATCATCCTCTTTTTAAGGATGATAGTAGCGAATAAAGCAAAGATAACCAGCGCAGAAAGTCACACAATGGAATCAACACACAACCAGAAGGTGACTAACATGAATCACGATCCAGTAATCGGCGCGCTACAAACCATTCGCGAACGCAAACCAAACTTCCAACCTAAAGCGGCGTTTATTTTAGGCTCTGGCTTAGGCGTATTGGCAGACGAACTACAAGACAAAGTGGTCATTCCATACGAAGAGCTCGAAGGCTTTCCGGTTAGTACCGTGCAAGGCCACTCTGGTGAGTTGGTGCTTGGTACCATGGGCGGCGTAGACGTAGTGTGCATGAAAGGTCGCGGTCACTACTACGAACACGGCTCAATGAAGGTCATGACCACGCCCGTGCGCACCTTTAAAAAGCTGGGCTGTGAGTTTCTGCTCGTCACCAACGCGGCAGGCTCACTTCGCCCTGAACGCATCGACGTCGGTTCTCTGGTGGTATTTCATGACCACATCAATACCATGCCTGAATCGCCAATGATCGGTCCGAATGATGAAGAGTACGGACCGAGGTTCTTCAGCCTCGCCAATGCGTACGACAAAGACCTGCGCGCAGAAGCGTTTGAAGTCGGCAAAGCCAATGGCATTCACCTCAATGAAGGCGTGTTTGTCTCTTACACAGGCCCCAACTTTGAGACCGCAGCCGAAATCCGCATGATGCAAATCATCGGTGGTGATGTCGTGGGCATGTCGGTCGTGCCAGAAGTGATTTCTGCGGCGCATTGCGGCTTACCCGTATTGGCAGTGTGTGCGATCACCAACATGGCAGAAGGCTTGGGAGATGTAGAATTGTCTCACGCTCAAACATTGAAGTGCGCGAAGCTAGCCGAAGCAGATTTCATTCGCTTCATTAAGCGCTTTATGAAGCATCACTTCTAAAGCCGTTTCATTCCAGAAAGCAAAAGGGTCATCAAGTAACTTGATGACCCTTTTTTGTGTCACGTTTTCTAACGTTCGGGGGTATTTCGGAGCCGTTTGTGCGTTTTACTTAACTGCACGAACCAATTCAGCAATGCCTTCCCAATCACCGTTGTCCATCATTGCGGTTGGTACCATCCACGTGCCGCCACAAGCCACAACCGATTTCAGCGCTAGGTAATCTTCCACGTTGGATGGGCTTACGCCACCTGTTGGCATGAATTCCACTGGGTAAACCGCCGTGAGTGCTTTCAACATGTTTACGCCGCCTGATGGCTCAGCAGGGAAGAACTTCAACGTACGCAGACCCATTTCCATCGCTTGCTCAACCAAGCTTGGGTTGTTTACGCCCGGTACGATAGTCACGCCACGTTGCTGACAGTATTTCACTGTGGTTGGGTTGAAGCCTGGGCTAACGATAAAGTCCACACCCGCTTCGATTGCGATATCCACTTGTTCTGTGGTCAGAACGGTGCCCGCGCCAATCAACAATTCTGGGTACGCTTCACGCATGATGCGAATCGACTCCGCCGCCGCTTCAGTGCGGAATGTCACTTCCGCACATGGTAAACCGTTTTCTACCAACACTTTTGCCAGTGGCAGAGCGTGTGCTACGTCGTTGATTGCGATAACTGGGACGATTTTGATATCTCTTAATCGTTGTTCAAGTGTTGTCATGGGGAACCTCTAAAGAATAAAGCTTAATGTTGCGACGATAATAAACGCGATACCGCCAAGTAACGTTTCCATTACCGTCCAAGTTTTTAATGTGGTTTTCTCATCCATCTCAAGCAGACGAGATACCAACCAGAAACCAGAGTCATTGAAGTGAGACAGTACCGTTGCACCACCCGCAATCGCGATTACGATAAAGCAAAGGTCTAGTTCACTCAAACCTGTTGATACAGCCACAACTGGCGCGATAAGAGCCGCCGTAGTGGTTAGCGCTACGGTTGCCGAGCCTTGAGCAACACGCAGACAGGTTGAAATCACAAACGCCGCCACAATCACAGGCATACCTGTGTCTGTAAGAACGTCAGCCAGTGCATCACCGATACCACTTGAACGCAGTACGCCGCCAAACATGCCACCTGCACCCGTTACTAGGATAACACCACAGATAGGAGCCAATGACTCACCACATAATTTTTCTAGTTTTGCCATGCCGTAGTCTTTGGCAAACACAGCCAGACAGACAATCAAAGTGATCAGCAACGCAACTGGGGTTTTACCTAGCATGCGTAGGAACTCAACCAGTGCCGTTTTGCCATCAATCACACCCGCAACCGCCAGTGTGTTCAATACCGTATCCAAACAGATTAGCAGGACTGGCAGCACAAGGATGGTCATAACCGTGCCAAATTTTGGTGCGTTGCGCTCATCCACCATCGCTTCGCCATTAAAGAAGGCTTTAGATAGTGGGATATCAAATTTTTTGCCCGCGTACAAACCAAATAGGTAAGCGCCAAGGTACCAAGTTGGAATAGCAACCAGAATACCCACCACCAATAGCAGACCGATGTTTGCGCCAAGGAATTCTGCCGCTGCAACCGGACCTGGGTGTGGTGGAACAAACGCGTGCATAACCGCAAAAGCACCGGCTGCTGGCAACGCGTATTTAATTGGTGAGCCACCAAAACGAGCCGCCACACTTAGGATGATTGGCATCATCACTACAAGGCCTGCATCGAAGAAGATTGGGAAGCCAAACAGTAATGAAGCGACGCCCAAAGCAAATGGTGCGCGCTCTTTACCAAAGCGACCAATCAAAGTGTCTGCCAGCACTTTCGCACCGCCAGTCACTTCAAGAATTTTACCGATCATCGCACCAAGACCAACCAGCAATGCCACGGAAGCCAGAGTACCGCCGAACCCACCCATCATGGTCGATACGACTTTCTCTGAAGGAACGCCAGTGGCGATTGCCGTACCTAAACTCACCATAGTAAGGGAAGCAAAAGCATGGACTTTCAGTTTAATGATCAGAACGAGTAACGCTGCAATGGCAAGGCCTGCAATCGTCAGTAGGAACGTAGGATCTGGGGTTAGGGTTAATTGCTCCATAGGTTCACCTTTAAGAATTATTGTTTGTGTTATGGTTCACATTTATTTCAGTTACCGGTAACATGTTACCGATAACATGAATAAGATAAACCCATATTTTAAAGTGAATTCAAAAATTGAGATCACGCGCAAATTTGGTTATGAGGATAAGTTATGGCTGGTAGTAGTGTCATCGTTATGGGCGTTTGTGCTAGTGGTAAAAGCACAATTGGTGAGCATCTAGCGAAAAAGCTAGGGCGTAAATTCATTGATGGTGATGATCTTCATCCACGAGCGAACATTCAGAAAATGGCATCGGGCCAGCCTCTGAACGATGATGATCGCAAGCCATGGCTAGAACGCATTCGTGATGCGGCGTACAGCCTAGAAAGCAAAAACGAACACGGCATCATTGTCTGTTCAGCACTGAAAAAGATTTACCGCGATCAGATCCGCGAAGGTAACAACAACGTGACCTTCTTGTTCCTTGATGGCGATATGGAGTTGATCCTTAATCGCATGCGTATGCGCAAAGGCCACTTCATGAAAGAAAACATGGTGAAGAGCCAATTCGAGACACTAGAGCGCCCAGACAACGAGCCTCAAACTCTGATCGTCAGTATCGACGGAGACATCAGCGACGTGGTGGAACGCTCTGCCGCTGAGCTAATCAAAATGCAAGCGATCGAGGTGGCGTAATGACTCACTCTGTTGTTCTTGAGGTCACACAACGCTTGACCGAGCGCAGCCGTGAAGCGCGCGCTGCCTTTCTTACTCGCACCGAAGTCCAAGCCGAAGCAGGTAAAGGCCGCGTTGGTTTATCTTGTGGTAACTTAGCCCATGCAGTCGCCGCTTCTTGCTCTTCTGAAAAGAAAAATATTCTCGATTTTACTCATGCCAATGTCGCGCTGATAAGCGCCTACAACGACATGTTGAGCGCCCACCAGCCGTACCAAGACTACCCAGCACAAATCAAAAAAGTGCTGGCGGACTACGGCCATACAGCGCAAGTCGCAGGTTGTGTGCCAGCGATGTGCGATGGGGTGACTCAAGGTCAAGCCGGCATGGATATGTCGCTGTTTTCGCGTGACTTAATTGCGCAATCAACGGCGTTGTCTTTGAGCCACAATGTCTTTGATGCCACATTACTGCTTGGCATCTGTGACAAAATCGCCCCGGGGCAACTGATGGGCGCGCTGTCTTACGCGCACCTACCAACTGCGTTTGTACCAGCGGGTCTGATGGCTACGGGCATCAGCAACGAAGAGAAAGTCGACGTGCGCCAAAAATACGCAGCGGGTGAAGTCGGCAAAGACGCTCTGCTGGATATGGAGTGTCGCGCTTACCACTCTGCGGGTACGTGTACGTTTTACGGCACCGCCAACACCAACCAGTTGGTGTTCGAAGCCATGGGCTTGATGCTGCCAGGTTCGGCATTCATTCATCCCCATACCCAACTGCGTAAAGCGTTAACCGATCACGCGGCTCTGAAAATCGCCTCAATGACGGCGGGTTCTGCACACTTCCGTCCGCTGGCCGAGGTGGTCACAGAAAAGAGCTTGGTCAACGGCATCATCGCTCTACTTGCATCTGGCGGCAGCACCAATCACACCATTCATATGATCGCCGTGGCGCGTGCTGCTGGCATCTTGCTCACGTGGCAAGACATCAGCGATCTGTCGGATGTGGTTCCTTTGTTAGCTCGCGTTTACCCGAACGGCCCAGCCGATATGAACGCGTTCCAAGACGCGGGGGGCGTGCCTGCGTTATTGCACCGCTTGAACCAATCCGAGCTTTTGCATCGCGATGTGAAACCCGTGTTTGGTGAATTTGAAGACCAAATGACGCTACCGAGCCTTATCGATGGCCAACTGACTTGGACACCGTGCCAAGGCAGCCAAGACGGTGACGTGATCGCCAAACCGGACGCCACTTTCCAAAACACTGGCGGCACTCGCGTACTGACTGGCAACTTGGGTAAAGCCGTGGTGAAAGTGTCTGCGGTGAAAGAAGAGCAACGCGTGATTGTTGCACCTGCGATCGTATTCCAATGCCAACATGAAGTGGAAGCTGCGTACAAACGTGGTGAGCTGAACAAAGATTGCATCGTTGTGGTCACACACAACGGCCCAGCGGCAAACGGCATGCCTGAACTGCACAAGCTGATGCCAATTTTAGGTAACGTGCAAAAAGCGGGCTTTAAAGTGGCGCTGGTTACTGACGGTCGCTTATCTGGCGCGTCAGGTAAAATTCCGTCTGCGATTCATGTTTCTCCAGAAGCCATTCGTGGCGGCGCGATTGGTTTGGTGCGCAACGGCGATTTGATTCGTCTGGATTGCCAAACGGGCGAACTGAACAACTTAAGCGATACCACTGGTCGCGAGTTGATTCATTTCGATACCGAATCGACCCAACAAACATGGGGACGAGGCTTGTTTAGCGTGATCCGCCAAAACGTATCGAGTGCAGAAGAAGGCGCAAGCTTTATTGTTTAAGGCGAGAAGAAAGACCTCGTCGTTCCGACGAGCCCAAGCGAGATCAGGAATTTAATATCAGCGTGCTGTGAAGCCAGAGAAAACCCCTCTACCACAGCACTTTTTGTTGGTAGATTCTGAATCACACTCGTCCCTCGCAGTTCAGAATGACAAGCTTTAGGATTGGCCTCTGTTCTTTCTAAAAACGAATGAATCCGTCGCTCCGAAGAGCCCAAGCAAGATCAGGAATTTAATATCAACGTGCTGTGAAGCCAGAGAAAACCCCCTTTGCCGAAACACTTTTGTGTTGGTAGATTCTGAATCACACTCGTCCCTCGCTGTTCAGAATGACGAGCTTTGGGATTGGCCTCGGTTCTTTCTAAAAAACGAATGAATCCGTCATTCCGACGAGCCTAGGCGAGATCAGGAATCTAATAGCAAAATGCTGTGAAGTCAGAGAAAACTCCTCTGCCACAGCACTTTTTGTTGGTAGATTCTGAATCACACTCGTCCCTCGCAGTTCAGAATGACGAGCTTTAGGATTGGCCTCGGTTCTTTCTAAAAAACGAATGAATCCGTCATTCCGACGAGCCTCAGCAGGATCAGGAATCTAATATCGACATGCTATGACGTCAGAGAAAACTCCTCTGCCACAGCACTTTTTGTTGGTAGATTCTGAATCACGACCGTCCCTCGCAGTTCAGAATGGCAAGCTTTAGGATTGGCCTCGGTTCTTTTTAAACGAATGAATCCGTCATTCCGACGAGCCTAGGCGAGATCAGGAATCTACTATCAACGTGTTGTGAAGCTAGAGAAAACTCCTCTGCCACTGCACTTTTTGTTGGTAGATTCTGACTCTTGCTCGTCCTTCGCTGTTCAGAATGACGAGTTTTGAGATTGGCCTCGGTTCTTTTTAAAAATGAATGAGTCCGTCATTCCGACGAGCCTAGGCGAGATCAGGAATTTAATATCAGCGTGCTGTGAAGCCAGAGAAAACCCCTCTACCACAGCACTTTTTGTTGGTAGATTCTGAATCACACTCGTCCCTCGCTGTTCAGAATGACGAGCTTTAGGATTGGTCACTGCTCTTTCTAAAAAAATGAATCCGTCATTCCGACGAGCCTAGGCGAGATCAGGAATCTAATATCAAGGTGCTGTGAAGCCAGAGAAAACCCCTCTTCCACAGCACTTTTTGTTGGTAGATTCTGAATCACGCTCGTCTCTTGCTGCTCAGAATGACGATATCTAGCATTCAGTAAATTACATCAAGCGGTCTTCATCACCACGACGGCAGCAATCACCACAAAGATACCAAACCAGCCGATTGGTTTGAGTTTCTGCTTAAACAGCAAGGCTCCACCTACTGCGGTACCCAAGATACCGATCGCACCCCAAGAGGCATAAGCAATGGCTAAGTCGATCTCTTTCACCGCTTGTGCCAACAGCGTGAATGCTGTCAGTACCAACACAATCGCCGCAATGCCCCAGCCTTTATATTTAAAACCTTTTGAGCGTGTCAGCGCCATATTGGCCATGATATCGACCAAGGCAGCCATCACGACAAATCCAAATGACATCGTAAAAAATTGACTCATGATTCGCACCTTGTACTAGTAGAAAATGAACGTTCTTTTGCCGGTTTATCGGCATTTTTCTTGGCGTTAGGTTGACCATGTGATTCCCCTAAGGTCACACACACAATGCCAACAACGGCTAACATCAAACCAAACAACTCTTGATGGTTTAAGTTGGCATCAAAGGCGATGATCGACACCACGGTGATCAACGAGATACCCAACCCTTCCCAAACAGCGTATGCCACGCCGATAGAAATCTTTTTCGCAGCAATCGAGAGGAAGTAGTACGACACCGCAATCAATACGTACATCACGATGTAGCCCAACCATCCATGACCTTGTCCGATAAAAGACATGGTGCTGGTGCCTGCTACTTCGGCAACGATGGCGAGCAATAAAAATAGACGTGCAACTAGCATGATGAATCCTCCATCAGAAATTAAAAAACTGCATAACGGAGAATGGTGAATGTCACGCATCTGTATCGACATTCAAAAAGTTAAAAAGATAAAAATGAGCCACTTCTCCTGACTATTTGAGCTAAGGTTAGCGCTGAGCAGGAAAAAGAGACAGGTAATTGAGATATTCATTTTTGAATATCTATAGGATCGAGTTGTCTATGTAATCACACATTTTCTTCATAGTTATCTTATGCAGAGAATCTCGGTGACGCGAGACAATAACCCGTCATCACTGTGCGAAAATTAATGGCGTCTTCAGGGTTTGGCGTACCACTTTATGTAAGTGTCGGTGCAAAGGATGGTTGCGATTGGTTTGTAAGAAACCGCCAGAGACGACAAACTGGCTAAACTCACGGTTGACCAAAGGCATCGCGTAAGAGTCCAGCTCCGGCATCAATACTGCTGAGCTTTGACTGGCATACATAATCGCGTCGGTTTCTTGCAGCATTTGGCAAGCCACGCGCAAATTATAGGATTTCAATAACACCACAGGCTCATAGCCCATGCGGCGATACTCAGACTCCACGGTACAAAGAGGTTTATACGAAGCGGGCGCAGGCAGAGACACCAGAGGCAGTTTGGACACAGTGTCCCAATCATTACTGACTTTCGATAACGTCGGGTGGTTTTTACGTGCCAAAATCACCCGTTTTTCAACAAACAACGGACGCATATAAATGTCTTTCGACAGCTCGGTCTCTTGGTCAAGAATGCAGTAATCGTGCTCGCCCTCTAGCATTTCATCGTGCGAGTAACTGTTCCAACTGGAAAAGGCAAAGTGCGCTTTGGGAAAGGCTCGATGACAGCCAGTTAGCAATCGCTGCCCTTGCTCATCCATCAAATAAGGGTCGGTCACAATCGCGATCTGCCCTTGGTATTGCAGTGGGTCGAACACTTCAAACTCTTGCACCACTTTTTCCAGTGGTGCAATCATGTTGTCGAACTCGGCGGCGAGACGTATCGCCATCGGTGACGGCTCAACCCCATGCGCTTTACGCACAAACAGCGGGTCATCAAACACTTGTTTGAGCTTCATCACGCCGCGACTGGCGCTCGGTTGAGAAATGCCCAGCTGCATTGCGGCCAGCTTGATGCTGCGGTTTTCCACCACTGCCTTTAATAAACGCATTAAGTTGAGATCCAATGCATCCAGCTGATGTGCCATACCCTAACCTGCCAATACCATTGATGAGCGAATACAGAGAGCGGTTAACTGCGAGTTAAACACTCTCTCCTGAGGTAATTTGATACCCCATATCAACCACTTTTTCTTCTTGCGCTTCACCTTTCAGACGCGCGATCAAAAGTTCTGCGCTCTTTTCACCGATTTTGAAACGCGGCGTATCGACGCTAGTCAGTTTCGGGCTGATGGTTTGACCAATATCCAGCGCGTTATAGCCCACAACCGCCAGCTGCTGCGGAACTTGAATGCCACGTTGTTGCGCGCTCAGCATGGTCCCTATCGCGATGTCGTCGTTGGTACAGAATACGCCATCAAGCGTTGGGTGAGTTTCTAGCGCGCGTTCAAGCAAATCATGCGCTAAAGAAAAGCTAGAGTGATCACCCGTTAATACGTGCTTAGGCTCTAGCCCTGCTTCCGTCATCGCGCGATCATAACCTTGCATACGCAGCTTGGTTCGCGTATCCAAACGCGCCCCAAAATAAACGATTGTACGCTTACCTGAATCTAGCATCTGCTTAACCGCCGTGTACGAGGCATCTTCATGATCTAGCCCAACCGCCATATCAATCGGCTTTGGTGGTAGTTCCATGGTTTCCACTACAGGGATCCCTGCATTTTTTATCATTTGCAATGTACGCGGCGTGTGATGGCTTTCAGTTAGAATAAGTCCATCGACCTGATAAGAGAGTAATGACGCGATCTTGCGTTCTTCTTCAAGCTCATCGTAGCTAAAATGCGCTAAAAGCGTCTCATAGCCATTGGCTTTGGTCACCATCTCGATGCCCTGAACAAAGGAAGCAAAAATTTGGTTGGACAATGAGGGCAGTAAAATACCAATGGCTTTACTGGACGACTTTGACAACATAGCGGGGGCGCGGTTTTCGATGTATCCCATCTCTTCAATCGCAGTCGCAATCTTGGCCCGAGTCTTTTCTGCCACCGATTCAGGGTTACGCATATAACGTGAAACCGTCATCTTCGTGACGCCAACTTGGTCTGCGACATCCTGCAATGTCGTGCGAGTTTTCTTATTCTGTTGAGCCATAAATATGTGATTTATCAGTAATGTTACAAGTAACATTATGACGAATAGACTCTCTGTCGACAAGCTCAGTGAAAATAATTCGCAAAATGATATGAATATCAGTGGTAGAGTGTGTTAGCAAACGCATCACAAAGAAACGCCACTCAAATAGCGATAATATTTGAGACCGCAATATTTGAGTCGTTATTTCACGCACACTACGTTCAATAATGAGGTTCCGGTGAGCTGGTTTGGCTCACGATCTGCGAACAAACCTTTCTTACCTTTGCCCCAATACGGCAGTTGCAGTGGCCATTGATTTTTTTCCATCACACCAGACGCCCTCAACACTTTGAATTCTGCAGGGCTGGCTAAGCTCATACCCAGTTGCTGACATACTTTTTGCGAGTTTTCGTAGTTGAGACGATTCCACGGCTTGCCGTATTCCATGTAAAACTGATTGTGGTGATCGAGTAAATATGGCACCACGTACGTTTTGCCTTGTAAGGAGGTTCTCAACTGAACTTCAATGTCATCATTCCCGGTCACCACTGGCTTCGCTTTGGTCTTAGCAACAGGCTTGGAAGAAGAATTATCACGTGTATTTTTTGCCTTGGTCTTTGACTTCTCTGCCGGCGCTGTAAAGGCGTCGGTATCAGCTCGCACGGCAGGAACTGGCGCGGATTTCGGGGTCACCGTCGGTGTTGGCTTAACCGAAGATGCGGCTGATTTCGACGGCACAGCGGGTTTAGATGGTGTCGTAGACTGTTTATTCTCTTTTCCAACCACGCGGATGAAAGCCTCTTTGTAATTCGACAAGGTTTTGACTCCTCGCAAATCCCCCCTCGCGTCAGACAGATCTTTGTAAGGCCCAATCAAACAGCGATAACCTTTGGACTCCGGCTTCATCCACACGTCGGTCGTAATCTTGCTGTAAAGCGGCTTTGCTTTCGCGAGTGACATTGGCTTTGGTAGTAATCCGCATTGAATCCAGTAGAGGTAGTTGCCTCCTTGCGGCACTTTCTTTCCCCATACTCCGTTACCAATTGGGCACGTTTTCTCAAGCATCGGCAGTTCTTTCTCGCTGGCTTGAGTAGCTTGGCAAAGGAACTCCTCTGCCGATACTGGGCTAGAAAACTGGGCGCATACCAGCAGCAAGCCGAAAGCTAGGCTTGCTCGGAAGATACGAGATGGGTGTTGTGCCTTCTTCATTTCCATACACTTCACTCTAAATTAGTGGGTAAGGTCATTATGGCGGCAAAGCGCCAAAAAAATGTGAACAAAGAATAACTAGCAAAAAAAGAGCCGGAATTTGCATCCGGCTCTCAGTTTAGGAAGGAATTAAGCGAATTTACAACGCTTGGCGGGAAAATTCTTAACCTTTGTACAGTTTCGGGTTGAATACATCTCGTAACCAGTCACCCAATAAGTTGATAACCAGAACCAGTGTAACCAACACGATGCCTGGGAATGCAGTAATCCACCACGCACCTGAGAAGATGTAGTTAAAGCCGATGCTGATCAGCGCACCTAGTGACGGCTGATCAACAGGAAGACCCAAACCTAGGAATGACAGTGCCGCTTCCGACATGATCGCATTCGCTACCTGTACCGTCGAGATAACCAAGATTGGTGATAGACAGTTTGGCAGGATGTGACGGAACATGATGCGTGGCGCTTTAAAGCCCATCACTCGTGCCGCTTCTACGTATTCCTTCTTCTTCTCAGCCAGTACTGAAGCACGAATGGTACGTGCGTATTGCGGCCATTCAGCCACACCGATGATCACCACCAGCATCACCACCGCATATTGGCTGTAAAAATCGCTGCCAAAGCTGGCTTTGAAAATGGCCGATACGATGATCGCCACCATCATGGTTGAGAACGATAGTTGAACATCCGCAAAGCGCATCAAGAAGCTATCGATACGACCACCGAAGTAACCCGCCGACAAACCAATGATGATACCCAGAATCAACTGAAGACCGACGGCTAAAAAGCCGATCGTCAAAGACAGACGAGAACCATAAAGAATGGTCGATAAAATATCACGGCCTTGCTCATCAGTACCAAGAACAAAACGCTCATCGCCCTCTTCCATCCAAGACGGTGGTAGCTCTGAATCCATGATGTCGATAGACGTCAGATCATACGGGTCAGTCGGAGCTAGAATTGGCGCAGCTAATGCCAACACTAAGAACATCATAAAGACCGTAAAACTTGCCATCGCCACTTTGTCGCGCTTGAAGTAATACAAAAAGTCCGACTCTTTAAAACGCTGCCATGCAGATGGAGCGGCTTCAGGAGCTGGTGTTACATTTGATTGGCTCATGATTAAGCTCCTTTTCCAGTTAAGTTCACAGTTGGGTTGATAATTCCGTACAGCAAATCAACGATGGTATTGGTTACCACGAAAATCAGACCAACAAAGATAACGTAAGCTGTGATCAACGGTGTATCTACACGGTTGATTGCCTCTAGGAAAAGAAAGCCTGTACCCGGCCACTGGAATACGGTTTCGGTTAGGATGGTGTAAGCCACCATGGTACCAATCTGCACGCCACCTACCGTCAGTACTGGCAGCATGGTGTTCTTAAGTGCATGTTGGTAGTAAATCTTTTGTAAGTTCAAACCTTTTGCTTTGGCAAACTTAATGTATTCCGAGCTCAGTACTTCCAGCATTTCTGAACGTACCAGACGGATGAACAACGGCAGCATGATAGACGCTAGCGCAATACACGGCAGGATAAGGTGCTTAATACCATCGATGGTAAAGAAGCCAGATTCCCAACCGAGCACGTTAGCGGTTTCACCTCGCCCGTAGGAAGGCAGCCAGCCGAGTTCGATGGAGAAGACGTACATCAGCATGATTGCGGTTAGGAACACCGGAATCGAGATGCCGACACTACTCATCGCCATAACAAATTTGGTAAAGACACTCTTCGGGTGAATCGCGGAATACACCCCGAGTGGTATAGAGAAAACGATAATGATGAGCGTCGCGCCAAACACGAGCTCTAATGTTGCCACCAGCTTATCGAGGATCACCTCAACCGCAGGTCGCTTGAAAAAGTATGATGTACCCAAATCACCTTGCAGTGCATTACCCACAAAGCGCGTGTACTTTGTGATAAAGGGATCGTTCAGGCCCAATTCGTCACGTAGCGCTTGGCGCTCCGACTCCGAAACCGACTGACCTACAAGCTCACGCAGCGGATCACCCAGGTTGTCCTGAATGGCAAACGCCACCAAACTGATCACAAACATCACTATCAGTGCCTGAAACAGGCGCTTGACCAGAAACGAAAACATTCCTTGCCCCTTAACTATCCATAGATCTCTAAACTTAGAGAGAAAATTCAGTCTGTAAAACTGGCTCAATCCGACTGAAATAAACCGAGCCAAGTGTCGAAAACAGAGAAGGACTGGCGCCCCTCTCTGTCATGACTAAGTATGATTACTCGACAACTAGGTCGCCAAAGTAAGGCATTACCATTGGGTTCACGATGTCTGCGGCTTTCACGTTAGACTTCGCACCCCACGCTTCACTTTGCCAGTGTAGCGGTACGAATGCAGCATCGTTGTATAGCGTCGCTTCGACACCTTTCAGCATTGCTGCACGTTTCGCAGGGTCCGTCTCTACGTTTGCAGCTTCAACCACTTTGTCCATTTCTGGGTTTGAGTAGTGACCACAGTTGTACTGACCACGACCGGTTTCTTCGTTACGAGTCATAGTTAGGAACTCGTTGAAGTTTGCCGAGTCCTCTGTATCCGAGTGCCAACCGATCATCAGCATGTCTGCCGCACACTTATCAAACTCAGGCCAGTATTGCGCTTTTGGCATAGTTTTCAGATCAACCTTGATGCCAATCTTAGACAACATTGCCGCCGCCGCTTGCGCTACTTTCGCATCGTTTACGTAGCGGTTGTTTGGCGCAATCATAGTTAGCGTCAGGCCGTCTTCGTAACCCGCTTCTTTCATCAGTTGTTTTGCTTTCTTCAGATCGTAGCGAGGTACTAGCTTGTCATCGTGACCAACGTAGCCAGTTGGACTCTGCTGACCAGCTGCAGTAGCGAAGCCTTTCATGATTTTCTTAACGATGCCTTCGTTGTTGATTGCGTGAACAATCGCTTGGCGAACGCGAACATCTTTCAGTGCTTCGTTGCTGTTTTGGTTTAGTTGGAACGTGATGATACGAGTACCTGGTAGCGTGACTAGATCGATGCCGTCTGCGTCTTTCACACGTTTGTGATCGTTTGGTGCTACCGGGTGAATCATGTCAACGCCGCCAGAAAGTAGCGCAGCTACACGAGTCGCGTCTTCTTTGATTGGTACAAGCGTTAGCTTATCAACGTTACCTTTCGACTCTTTGTCCCAGTAATCTTTAAAGCGTTCAAATTCCACTTTTACGCCCTGCTCACGTGATGTCACGATGAATGGACCCGTGCCAGAAACGTTAGTCGATGCGAATGAGTTACCGTGCTTCACTAGTTCAGACTTGTCTTTGCCGTCCGCTGTTTTACCCGTGTAGAACTTGCTGTCCATAGGGAAAATGTACGTTGCAGTTTGCAGCACAAGTGGGTAAGGACCTTTGGTTACAAGATCGAACGTGTTGTCGTCCACTTTGACGATTTTCTCGTACGGGTCGAAAATGTTTTTAAAATCAGGAGAACTTTGTAGACGCTCAAACGTCCATACAACGTCGTCAGCCGTTAGGGTATTACCAGAGTGGAATTTCACACCTTCACGCAATTTAAAACGAACGGTAGTGTCGTTAATGCGCTCCCAGCTCTCTGCTAGACGAGGTTCGAAATCCATTTTTTGAGTAAAGCGAACTAACGGATCAAATACCATGTGTGACATTTGCAGTGTGCCACCTGATAGCTGCTCATGTGGGTCAAGCGATACTGGGTCAGCTGCGTAGCCAACTTTGATATCTGCTGCCAGTGCATTAAAGCTTAGGCCCGCCGCCATTAGCGCCACTGCTAATTTGCTTTTCATGGTTTTCATTTGCATAACTCCTTCATGCGGGGATACGGATCCCTTGTTGTTGTGTTTGCGTCTTTGTTATGACTAAAGGTTAGCCAAGCGAGGTGCTTGGTTTATGCCGTCTCGATCTCTTCTCGCAAGCCTGTAAATTCAGGCATCAGAGAAATCAATTTTTTGCTGTATTCGTGTTGGGGGGCCGTAAATAACTGTTCTGTTGGTGCCACTTCTAAAAGTGTACCCATTTGCATCACACCTACTCGGTCACACATCTGGCGAATAACAGGTAAATCGTGGCTGATAAACAACATAGTCAAGTTCAGCTCACTTTGCAGATCTTTCAGCAAGTTTAGAATTTGTGCCTGTACCGATACGTCCAGTGCCGATGTCGGTTCATCACAAATCAAAAGTCGAGGACGAGTCGCCAACGCACGCGCAATAGAAATACGCTGACGCTGACCACCGGAGAATTCATGAGGGTACTTAAGCCCAGCCATGCGACCCAAACCAACATGATCGAGAAGGTCATTCACGATTTGGCGAGTTTCCGACTCGTTTTTCGTCAGTTTATGAAAACGGATTGGCTCAGCAATAATATCGAATACCTTCATACGAGGGTTCATTGAGGTATACGGGTTTTGGAACACCATCTGCATTTGACGACGCATTGGGCGGCGTTCTTTCTCAGAGGTTAAAGCTGTCAGGTCAATACCCTCAAACTTCACCTGACCAGAGTTAGGTTGGTATAAACCAGCAATAACTCGCGCAATGGTTGATTTACCAGAGCCAGACTCACCCACCAAACCAAAGGTTTCGCCTTCATGCACTTCAAAGCTCACATTATTGGATGCCTGCACGTATTCGCGACGGCTTTCAAATAAAGAGTCTTTGGTGACAAAGCGCAGATTAACGTTCTTCACGTCCAAAAGCGGGCCTGTGTACTCGCGCTCATCCTGGCTTTGTCCTAGCCAGTGATTCTTGATGTCGAGTGGCTCCATTTCTGCCGCTTCTTCGATGTAGCTGACCAAAGGGAAGCGATCGAGCTTTCTGTCTGAACGTGGAACGGCTGAAATTAGGCTGCGAGTATAGGAGTGATCAGGATCGCCCAACACTTTGGCTGTTGGTCCAAACTCCACCAAGTCACCACGATACATTACCGCGACGCGGTCAGTGACGTTGGAGACCACACCCATATCGTGAGTAACCAGCATACAGCCGACATTATTCTTGATACACAATTCTCGGATCAAGTTGAGGATTTGGTCTTGGATTGATACGTCCAGTGCCGTTGTTGGCTCATCGGCGATGATCAGATCTGGCTCACCAGCCAAAGCAATCGCAATGACGACACGCTGACGCATACCACCAGAGAATTGGTGTGGGTATTGTTTCAAGCGGTTTTCTGGCTGCGGGATGCCAACTTGCTGCATCAGAGAAAGTGCACGCTGATACGCCTCTTCATCAGAGACTTTCATGTTGGCGTGGATCGTCTCTTTCAGCTGCTGCTCAACCGTAAAAAGTGGGTTAAGTGAGGTCATTGGATCTTGGAAAATAAAACCAATCTTCGATCCGCGAACCTTACGCATCGCTTCTGGTGATAAACCAGAAATTTTTTCTCCATCCAAGAAAACATCGCCGCTAGCAACGCGACCTGGAGGGCTAAGCAAATCAATAACGGCGTTACCAACGGTGGATTTACCCGCACCTGATTCGCCAACAACACCCACGATTTCACCACGTTCAATATGAAAAGAAAGTGACTTCACGGCAGCGTGAACGCCGTGTCGGGATGGGTATTCAATACGAAGGTTTTTCACTTCTAATAGTGACATTTCAGACCTCTACTGCCTTGTCTGTGGTATCGAATCGCGCCAAAGGCACCATTCATCACCTGAATGAATCCGTTCAAATTCAGAATAATACTCTGAAATCTTAATGCGGAAACAATTTGGCAAAAATCACACAAAAAAGCAACAATTAAAGTATATTCCGCCGAGAAAACATTAAATAAACGCACAATGAGCGAATAAAAATGCATTAACAAGTATTTAACCATTTTCATATCACACTATTTTTGTGCGCCATGCACCAATAAAACTAGAAAAATGCTCTAAAAATAAGCATGAGCCAACCAGAACCATTAACCATATTATTCATATGTGATTATTAACATTTAACAAACAATATCGTATGCGAAAAGCAATTTTTCAACATAAAAAACTATTAATAAAATAGTCGGCAAATATAAAAAGCCAAACTTAGAAAGAGAAAGGATAGGCTAAAACGTGAACACAACAGCAAAACCACACAAATCCTCTGTCGACGACGATTATGCGCCGCTTAAGCGGTTTGTTGACTAAACAAAAGAAAGTGCGGTTACCATCACTCTCCCATTGTAGGTGAAACACGTCGATTTTAACCCTTTACGGCACAATTGAGAGTGGGATAATAGATAATCAATGTTAGAGCCAAGCTGTAAATGAAAGGAGCCCCTGTGCTTAAAGCGATTTTTTTTGATATGGACGAGACTTTATGTGCGACGTCACAAGCCGATAAAGTTGCAGGACAAAAGTTTACGACTTGGATTCATAAGACCTACCCGCAAGTTACCGAACCACAAGCTTTCTTACAGCGCTACTTACAGGGTGTGTACAAGAAGCTGAATGCGGAATTCCCTCACCTTGTGGCTCTGCTACCTGATGAAAACGCGTTCCGTTGTGGCCTGATCCAAAATATATTGGCGGAGCACGGAGTCAGCATTAATGCCGAAGAGGCTCAACAAGCTCAAGACTACTTTGACTCTGCACGTATGGGCGCGTTCACTTTCTTCCCTGGTGTAAAAGAAATGCTCAGCGACCTTCGTCAGCATTATAAACTCGTCGTGATCACTAACGGCCCGATTTTTTCTCAACACCCTAAACTCAGCGCGACACAGATGAGCGACTGGGTGGACCATATTATTGTGGGGGGAGAAGAGCCTGAAGAGAAGCCCGCTGCGAGCATTTTCCAAAAAGCGCTCGACTTGGTCGAAGTAAAACCAGAAGAAGCCCTACACATTGGCGACTCTTTACCAGCAGATATAGCAGGCGCTAACAATATGGGCATTTTGAGTGTGTGGGTAAATGCGACAGGCGCAAGTAACTCAACAAATATAACGCCAAATTTTGAAATCCAAGAAACGGTAGAGCTGAGAGAAATCCTTAAAACACTCGCCCAATAAAAGTAGTGGATTAGAAAACACAAAACCCCAGACGTCGTTCTGGGGTTTATTTTGTCAGCTCGAAAAGCATTTGGATCATAGGTGGTCAAAAGCCCCTAGAGCTGTACACTTTTGGTGAAATTGAAATCGAATGCAGATTCTTTCTAAGAGGATAGATGCAAAAAAGCCCCAGTCTTTCGACTGGGGCTCTAAATAGCGGTCGGTGAAGAGCCGAATTCTAACTTCAGGCGAACCCCTTGGGTTCAAATCCATTGATACGTTGCCGACTAATACAGTCCAAGCGAGATCATAAACTCTAAAACGACGAAAGCCTGCTAAAAAGCAGGCTTTCTAATAGTGGTCGGTGAAGAGGGATTCGAACCCCCGACCCTCTGGTCCCAAACCAGATGCGCTACCAAACTGCGCTATTCACCGAGCATATATTCTTTAAATAAAGAATGGGGTGGCTAACGAGACTTGAACTCGCGACAACCGGAATCACAATCCGGGGCTCTACCAACTGAGCTATA
>NZ_JAWPON010000011.1:191523-202909 GCF_033344315.1 Vibrio sp. 2132-1
GGGGTGGCTAACGAGACTTGAACTCGCGACAACCGGAATCACAATCCGGGGCTCTACCAACTGAGCTATAGCCACCACTGATTTTTACCGATGTATCCTCCGAGGCAATGGTACGCCCGAAAGGATTCGAACCTTCGACCTTTGGCTCCGGAGGCCAACGCTCTATCCAACTGAGCTACGGGCGCATGCCCTATCGGCGGAGTGGAATAATACGGATATCACACTATGCCGTCTAGTACTTTTTTTACTTTTTTTATCGTTTGGTCTCTTTTTCGACAGTTATCTTCCTTTAAACTGAATTTTTGATGTGATTCACGCCCTGTCATGGATAACTTGTTGTTTATTGCAACAAGTTATCGGGATATAATCACCCATTATTTACATTGATTTAACAGCTGCAACCAAGTTGTCTAATCATTCTATGCCATTCAGTGGAATTTAGTGATTTCTCTGCTCGGCATTAATACTCTAACTATATAAATAGGTAAGTCACTTACCTCGGGAATGTGAAGTGGGTTTAATGGATATGTCTCGACAAATGATTAGCGTTTTGTTCGCTGCCTTAACGTTTTCTACGGCAGCTTTAGCTTCTGACATCAGCCAAACTGAATACGATGCGATCGCAGAACGCATCCAACCTGTCGGTGATGTTTATCTAGCGGGTTCTGAGCCAGTGAAAGAAGAACCAACCGGTCCACGTGATGGCGCCACAGTTTATGGTACTTTTTGTATTGCTTGTCACGCATCTGGTGTAAACGGCGCACCTAAAACAGGTAATGCCGATGACTGGGCACCGCGTATTGCACAAGGCAAAGAGACGTTAGTGAAGCACGCGTTAGAAGGCTTCAATGCGATGCCTGCCAAAGGAACCTGTATGGACTGTTCTGACGATGAAATCATCGCAGCAATCGACCACATGATTGAAGGTCTATAAGTAAAGACATCAACGAAAAAGGCTTGCCAACTGGCAAGCCTTTTTGTTTTTAGTCAGTGAACACAAGGATACTCTACTTCTTAAACATTGCTCGAATATTGGCAATGTGTGCCTGACCTTTCGCCATACGCTCTTCTGCTGATACTGGCTTTTTATTCACTTCCCATTCAACGTCATCAAATGGCAGCTCATCCAAAAAGCGGCTTTGAGTCGGTTTGATCAACTCGCCGAACTGTCGACGCTCTTTGCACATAGTGAAAGTCAGTTCACGCTGCGCACGGGTAATGCCAACATACATCAGACGACGCTCTTCTTCGACGTTGTCTTCATCAATACTGGTTTGGTGCGGTAAAATACCTTCTTCAGACCCAATTAAGTATACATATGGGAACTCAAGGCCTTTTGATGCATGCAGCGTCATCAGTTGTACTGCATCGCTGTCTTCATCTTCTTCGCCACGTTCCATCATGTCACGCAAGGTCAAACGTTGAACGACTTCTTTTAACGTTTTCTCTTCTTGATCGTAGTTGTCACCTTCTAGGTCCGCCACTATCCAGGAGTAAAGATCAGAAACGTTCTTCATTCGCATTTCAGCGGCTTTCGGGCTTGCTGAAGTTTCGTATAACCAATCTTCGTAATGGATATCGCGAACCAAGGAGCGAACCGCTTCGACGGTATCGCCACGCTCAGCTTGGTCAGCAATCGCCACTAACCATTGGGTGAAACGACGTAAGTTTTCCAGGCCGCGTCCCGTTAAGTGCTGTTCGAGCCCCATTTCAAAACTCGACTCAAACAGGCTCTTCCCACGCATATTGGCATAACTGCCTAGCTTTTCTAACGTTACTGGGCCAATTTCACGTCGTGGTGTATTCACAATACGTAAGAATGCATTGTCGTCATCTGGATTAACCAAAACACGCAAATACGCCATGATGTCTTTAATTTCTGCGCGTGCAAAAAACGAGGTGCCGCCAGAAATTTTATAAGGCACACGGTTTTGCATCAGAGACTTTTCAATTAAGCGCGATTGGTGGTTACCACGGTACAAAATTGCGTAATCACGATAGTCGGTTCGATTCAAGAATTTGTGTGCAATCAACTCCCCCGTGACACGCTCAGCCTCGTGCTCTTCATTTTTAGCCAACAACACTTTGAGTTTTTCACCGTCAGGAATTTCTGAAAATAAGGACTTCTCATAGACGTGAGGGTTGTTGGCTATCAAAATGTTGGCCGCACGCAGGATTCGACTCGTAGAGCGGTAGTTTTGCTCCAACTTAATCAATCGCAAATTCGGGTAATCTTCACCCAGCAAGACTAGGTTCTGAGGCTTCGCACCACGCCATGAATAAATGGACTGGTCATCATCTCCTACGACCGTCAATCGCCCACGTTCACCGACGATTAATTTCACCAACTCATATTGGCTCGTGTTGGTATCTTGGTACTCATCGACCAACAGATAGCGGATACGGTTCTGCCAACGTTGACGAACGTCTTCATGATTGCGCAAGAGTAAGACGGGCATCAAAATTAGGTCATCAAAATCGAGCGCGTTATAGGCTTTCATTTGCTTTTGGTACATATCAAAGCAGAACGCAAACAATTGTTGCTGCTCACCTTGCGCACGCGCTTTGGCTTGCTCTGGCGTCAACATGTCGTTTTTCCAATTGGAAATACAACTCAGAAGCTGACGTAGCAGGTCTTTATCACCATCAAGCTGCTTTTCGGTAAGTTCCTTGAGTAGCGCCAGTTGGTCTTGGTCATCAAACAGTGAAAAGCCCGCTTTCAATCCTAAATGCTTGTATTCGCGTTTGATGATGTTTAATCCCAAGGTGTGGAACGTTGATACCATCAAACCTTTAGACTCGGCTTTCCCCAACGTTTGGCCGACACGTTCTTTCATTTCACGCGCCGCTTTGTTGGTAAACGTCACCGCTGCAATATTACGCGCTTTGTAGCCACATTGCTGAACCAGATAAGCGATTTTATTGGTAATAACACGAGTTTTGCCCGAGCCAGCACCAGCTAGCACTAGGCATGGACCAGACACGTATTTCACGGCTTCATCTTGACTAGGGTTCAGCTTCATAGAAATTCTCTGCGGGTGATAAATGTGGCGCCTATGATAAAGGGGTGGCCTCGTGAAAGCTACGCTGATTTCTTGTAATTTTCATACCAACAAGCGCAACATTCTGTTGCATAAAAGGCGGGTATTTGAGCTATAATGAATGAACGTTCATTCACTAGTGGTAGGATTATGAAGGATAACCCTGCTGTAGATAAGCGAGAACAAATCTTAGTCGCTGCAGAGCAACTCATTGCTGAATCGGGCTTTCAAGGGCTTTCCATGCAAAAGCTCGCCAATGAAGCAGGTGTCGCAGCAGGAACGATTTATCGTTATTTCTCAGATAAAGAACATCTTTTGGAGGAGTTACGCCTTAACGTTGCAAAGCGTGTCGCTACGGCTGTGCAACTGGGCGTGAGTGAAGAGATGCCTTTAAAACAGCGATATCGAACCATGTGGCTCAATATTTGGAATCTAGCGAGCTCGAATTTAAATGCGCTCAGCAATCGAGTTCAATATGAGTCTCTACCCTGTTCAAATAGTAGCAAAGCTCGGGAACTTGAAAGACAAATGTTTGCCCAAGTAGATCTTCTTTTTAATCAGGGGAAAGAAGAGGGCGTATTCAAGTCTCTCGATAACGAAGTGCTTTCTGGATTGAGTTTTGAGGCAAGTGTTGCACTTGCTAGGAAACACGCTTTGGGATTTTATCAGCTGGATAAGGCGGCATTAGAAGCTGCTATTGAAGCCAGTTGGGATGCAATTATTAAACACTAACTTGGAGTTCTTAATAGAATGAAAAAGTGGATTTTGATGCTATCAATTGTTTTATTACTTTTTGGTAGTGTTGTGACATACAGGCTAATTGATATCAAAGACAAAATGGAACAGTTTGCCAATCGCCCTGAACCAGCATTCCCAGTAACCGTAACTGAAGTACAAGCGGTTGATTGGGTTCCTGCTATAGAGGCAATTGGCTTTATTGAACCAAACCAAGGGGTTACCGTTGCTAATGAAACTAGCGGTGTTATCGACAAAATCGCATTTGATTCCGGTACTCAAGTCAAAGCAGGCCAGCCATTAGTACTGCTTGACTCTGACGTTGAGAAAGCGAATTTAAAGAGCTCGCAAGCCAAGTTGCCAGCAGCAGAAGCGAAATACAAACGCTACCAAGGGCTATTTAAAAAAGGCTCTATTTCTAAAGAAGCGTATGACGAAGCAGAAGCGAACTACTTCTCCTTAAAAGCGGACATTGAAAGCTTGAAAGCGACCATCGACCGACGCGAAATCAAAGCGCCATTTGATGGTGTAGTAGGTATTCGTAACGTGTACCTAGGTCAGTACCTACAAGCGGGTACTGATATTGTTCGCCTGGAAGACACCAGCGTGATGCGCTTACGCTTTACCGTGCCGCAAACCGATATTTCACGTATCAACATCGACCAAGAAGTGGATATCTTCGTGGATGCCTACCCAGAACAGCCTTTCAAAGGTTCAATTTCTGCGATTGAGCCTGCGGTTAACGTACAAAGTGGCTTGATTCAGGTTCAAGCAGATATCCCTAACAGTGATGGCAAACTGCGTAGTGGTATGTTCGCACGTGCAAACATCATTCTGCCTAAATTAGAAAATCAGGTCACTCTGCCTCAAACTGCGATCACGTTTACGCTATACGGCGACAATGTTTACATCGTAACGGAAGAAGATGGCGAGAAACGCGTTAAGCAGCATGTGGTAAAAGTTGGCGAACGCTCTAAAGATATCGCACACATTCTAGAAGGCGTGAAGCCAGGTGATGTAGTGGTGACATCGGGTCAAGTCCGTTTAAGTAACCACGCAAAAGTAAGCATTGTCGAAAGCGATGCAACTACCCCACCTGCTGAAACACCAATGCTTTAAGTTGGAGGCATCATGCGCTTTACAGATGTTTTTATAAAACGTCCAGTTTTAGCGGTATCGATCAGTTTTTTGATTGCATTGCTTGGTTTGCAAGCCGTGTTCAAAATGCAAGTTCGTGAATACCCTGAAATGACGAATACAGTGGTCACCGTGACCACCAGTTACTACGGTGCAAGTGCCAACTTGATCCAGGGCTTTATTACTCAGCCATTGGAGCAAGCGGTGGCGCAAGCCGATAATATTGATTATATGACCTCGCAATCGGTGTTAGGTAAATCAACCATTACTGTCAACATGAAGTTGAATACCGACCCAAACGCGGCATTGGCTGACATCTTAGCGAAAACTAACTCGGTACGTTCCCAGCTTCCAAAAGAAGCCGAAGACCCGACCGTAACGATGTCGACCGGTTCTACTACCGCGGTATTGTATATTGGTTTTACCAGTGACGAGTTGTCTTCCAGCCAGATCACCGACTACCTTGAGCGTGTAATCAACCCACAGCTATTCACTGTAAATGGTGTATCAAAAGTCGACCTTTACGGTGGTATGAAATACGCGCTGCGCGTATGGCTAGATCCAGCCAAAATGGGCGCATTAAAGCTGACTGCAACGGATGTGATGAGCGTTCTTAACGCCAACAACTACCAATCTGCGACGGGTCAAGCGACGGGTGAGTTCGTGCTTTATAACGGTAGCGCGGATACTCAGGTATCAAACGTTGCTGAACTTGAAGCGTTGGTCGTAAAAACGGGTGAAGGGGACGTTATTCGCTTAGGTGATATCGCGAAGGTAACACTTGAGAAGAGTCACGACGTTTACCGTGCAAGTGCAAACGGCCAAGAAGCCGTGGTTGCTGCAATCAACGCCGCGCCAAGTGCCAACCCAATCAACATCGCTGCTGATGTGCTTGAATTATTACCTCAACTTGAGCGCAACTTACCAAGTAACATCAAAATGAACGTGATGTACGACTCTACCATTGCGATCAACGAGTCAATTCACGAAGTAGTGAAAACGATTCTTGAAGCGGCAATTATCGTACTTGTAGTGATTACACTGTTCCTAGGTTCGTTCCGTGCGGTCATCATTCCTATCGTCACTATTCCACTCTCTTTGATTGGTGTGGCGATGGTTATGCAGGCAATGGGCTTCTCTTGGAACTTAATGACACTACTAGCGATGGTACTTGCCATCGGCCTGGTGGTGGATGACGCGATCGTGGTGCTAGAAAACGTGGACCGTCATATCAAAGAAGGCGAGTCACCATTCCGTGCAGCAATCATTGGTACGCGCGAAATTGCTGTGCCAGTTATTGCGATGACATTAACGCTAGGTGCGGTATACGCACCAATCGCGTTGATGGGCGGTATTACGGGCTCGTTGTTCAAAGAGTTCGCTTTAACGCTAGCAGGTTCGGTATTTGTGTCCGGTATCATCGCTTTAACGCTATCACCTATGATGTGTTCAAAGATGCTGAAGGCGAACGAAAAGCCGAGCAAGTTTGAGCAAAAAGTTCACCATATCCTTGATGGCATGACTAATCGCTACGCAAATATGTTAAAAGCAGTAATGGCGAGCCGACCAGTGGTGATCGTATTTGCCATTATTGTATTTGCAAGCCTACCTGTTTTATTCAAGTTTATTCCTAGTGAACTAGCTCCTTCTGAAGATAAAGGTGTTGTTGTGCTCATAGGGACCGCACCATCGAATTCGAATTTGGACTACATCCAAAACACCATGGATGATGTGAATAAGATTCTCTCTGATCAACCAGAAGTAGAATACGCTCAGGTATTTAACGGTGTACCGGATTCTAATCAAGCGTTTGGTTTAGCTACACTCAAACCATGGGGCGAACGAGAAGCGAGCCAAGCAGAAATCAAACAGCGTGTTGGTGGGCTTGTTTCGAGCATTCCGGGAATGTCTATTGCTGCCTACGAAATGCCGGAACTACCAGGTGCTGGTTCAGGCCTTCCTGTACAGTTCGTAATTACAACACCAAACAACTTTGAAAGTTTGTTTACCGTTGCAAATGACATTCTGTCAGAAGTAGCAAGCAGTCCAATGTTTGTCTATTCCGATCTGGATCTGAAATATGATTCTGCAACGATGAAGATCAAGATCGATAAAGACAAAGCGGGTGCCTACGGTGTGACTATGCAAGACATTGGTATCACCCTCAGTACTATGATGGCAGATGGCTATGTAAACCGTATCGACCTAAATGGCCGTTCTTATGAGGTAATTCCTCAGGTTGAGCGTAAATGGCGTCTAAACCCAGAATCGATGAAGAACTACTATGTACGCTCTGTAGATGGTAAAGCGGTTCCATTAGGTAGTCTGATTACCATCGATGTGGTGGCCGAGCCTCGCTCTTTGCCACACTTCAACCAGTTAAACTCAGCGACTGTAGGTGCAGTTACTGGCCCTGGTGTCTCGATGGGAGATGCTGTTAATTGGTTTGAAAATATCGCACAAACCAAACTGCCTGCAGGCTATAACCACGATTACATGGGCGAATCTCGTCAGTTTGTGACAGAAGGTAGTGCCTTGTATGCAACCTTTGGTCTTGCACTTGCGATCATCTTCCTCGTTCTGGCGATTCAATTTGAATCACTCCGCGACCCTATTGTCATCATGGTATCTGTACCGCTAGCAATATGTGGTGCCTTGATCGCGTTGGCGTGGGGTACGGCCTCCATGAACATCTACTCGCAGGTTGGTTTGATCACGCTGGTCGGCCTGATCACCAAGCACGGTATCTTGATCTGTGAAGTAGCCAAAGAAGAGCAGTTACATAATAAACTGTCTCGTATTGATGCGGTGATGGAGGCTGCGAAAGTGCGTCTTCGCCCTATCCTAATGACAACCGCAGCAATGATCGCAGGTCTGATCCCGCTGATGTACGCAACAGGTGCAGGCGCCGCACAACGTTTCAGTATCGGTATCGTCATCGTTGCTGGTCTAGCAATTGGTACATTGTTCACACTATTCGTACTACCTGTGATTTACAGCTACCTAGCAGAAAAACACAAACCACTGCCAGTATTTGTTGAAGACAAAGACTTGGAGAAATTGGCACGAGTTGATGAAGCGAAAGCAGCACACCGTGAATTAGCGGATAACAGATAAGCTTTTAAGGCATTCAAAAAGGTCACTTCGGTGACCTTTTTTATTGCCGCTCTCTTTTTTGCCATCTAAATGGCGACTTTCACGTATCATTTACTTAAAATGAGGGCAAATCAAAAGGAGTTTTAGCCACTATGTTTGACCCAAAGAAATTAGAGCAAATTGCTAAACAGATTCACGACTCAATGCCTCAACCTGTAAAAGAGTTGGGCTCTGATGTTGATCAGAAGGTTCGCCAAGTAATCCAAGGCCAACTGAATAAGCTAGATGTAGTAAGCCGCGAAGAGTTTGATGTTCAAACTCAAGTTTTACTGCGCACGCGTCAAAAACTGACAGAAATGGAACAGAAATTGGCGGAGCTTGAAGAGAAGCTTGCAGAAAAATAAGTGTTAAAACGCTCCTCACAAAGGAGCGTTTTCTTTATGAGGATTAAACCGACTTGTTTCATAAGTGGCTAAAAAGAAAAAGCTTGGTCAACGGCGACCAAGCCTTTTGATTAGATGTTGTGTTTTATTTTGTATTTATCACTCCAGTCTGCCTGGAGTTTATCTACTGCGTTACTTGAGACTAAGTAAATTACGCAGTATTAAGGTTTCATTTCTAGGAGAAGGCGCGGACTTTACGATAGTAAACGAGCACCTTCGACACCGAAATGGAACCTTAAGGCCAGTAATTTAGCCGCCCACCGCGATACGCTTCATATCAGTCATGTAACCACGTAGCTCTTCACCGATGTACTCTACAGGGTGGTTGCGGATTGTTTCATTCACAGCGATAAGAGTCGCGTTATCTACTTGGTTAGACGTTTCACCTAGACCTTTGCCAATAACGTCTGTACTAACAGAAGGCATGAATTTTTCACGCAGTAGCGGCGTTGCTACATTAGCAAATAGGTAGTTACCATATTCAGCCGTATCAGAGATAACCACGTTCATCTCGTATAAACGCTTACGTGCGATAGTGTTTGCGATAAGTGGCAGCTCGTGTAGAGACTCGTAGTAAGCAGACTCATCGATGATGCCAGATGCCGTCATTGCTTCGAATGCTAGCTCAACACCCGCACGAACCATAGCAACCATCAGGATACCGTTATCGAAGTACTCCTGCTCAGAGATTTCTACGTCAGTTTCTGGGTAGTTTTCGAAAGCAGTTTCACCCGTTTCTGCACGCCAGCCTAGTAGGTTTGCATCGTCGTTTGCCCAGTCAGCCATCATCGTGCTAGAGAAGTGACCTGTGATGATGTCATCCATGTGCTTGTTGTATAGCGGACGCATCAGCTCTTTTAGCTCTTCAGAAAGCTCAAATGCTTTCACTTTCGCAGGGTTAGTTAGGCGATCCATCATATGAGTGATACCACCAAACTTCAGAGCTTCCGTGATCGTTTCCCAGCCGTATTGAAGAAGCTTGCCTGCGTAGCCAGGTTCGATACCGTCAGCAATCATCTTCTCGTAACATACGATAGAACCAGCCTGCAACATGCCACAAAGGATAGTTTGCTCACCCATTAGGTCAGATTTCACCTCAGCAACAAAAGAAGACTCTAGACAGCCTGCACGGTGACCACCTGTTGCTGCAGCCCAAGCTTTCGCGATATCCCAACCTTCACCTTTTGGGTCGTTCTCTGGGTGAACAGCGATAAGAGTTGGAACACCGAAACCACGCTTGTATTCTTCACGAACTTCCGTACCCGGACATTTAGGTGCAACCATTACTACCGTTAGGTCTTTACGGATTTGCATGCCTTCTTCAACAACGTTGAAACCGTGAGAGTAACCCAGTGCTGCGCCTTCTTTCATTAGCGGCATTACCGTCTCAACAACGTTTGTGTGCTGCTTATCAGGAGTAAGGTTTACTACTAAGTCAGCTTGTGGAATTAGCGTTTCGTAGCTACCTACCTCAAAACCGTTGTCTTTTGCGTTTTTGAATGACTGGCGTTGCTCATCAATCGCTGCTTGGCGAAGCGCATAAGCAACGTCTAGACCAGAGTCACGCATATTCAGACCTTGGTTAAGACCTTGAGCACCACAACCTACGATGACCACTTTCTTGCCTTTTAAGTAATCCGCTTCTGAAGCAAATTCGCTACGGTCCATAAAGCGACAACGACCTAATTGGTCCAACTGCTCGCGCAAGTTTAAGGTATTGAAATAATTAGCCATCTGGGTGCTCCTTTGAGATTCTTCCATTGAGGTCGGTAATTGCCTTACCGAATAACTTCATACTAAAACAGACATTAAATTGCTTAAAGTGATATATTCACAATTAGTTATTGCAATTTGTGCAACATGGAAATGAAGATTTAATGAATATCAAAAGCCTGCAACTTTTTATTCATCTGTGTGAGAGTAAAAGTTTCGCTAAGACCGCAGCAGCGATGCATGTGAGTCCTTCAGCCTTGAGCAGACAAATACAAAAGCTAGAGGAAGAAACTAGCCAACAATTGTTTTTGCGGGACAATCGCAGCGTTGATTTAACGAGCCAAGGCAAAAAGCTAGTCCCAGTCGCCTTAAAAATTCTTGGCGAATGGCAGCAGTACCAAAGTCACCTAAAGGGAGCCGAGGATGAATTGAAAGGAGAAATCCGTCTATTTTGTTCGGTTACTGCAAGCTACAGCCACCTGCCAGAGTTAATCTCTGATTTTCGTCTGCAGCATCCTTTTATCGAATTTAAGCTATCAACCGGCGATCCAGCTCAAGCGATCGACAAAATTTTAGCAGATGAAGCCGATATTGCCATCTCAGCCAAATCTGAGCAGATGTCAAGCAAAATCGCATTTGAAACGATCAGTGAAATACCGCTTTCTGTCATCGCTCCTGTCGGCGTGAGTTCATTTGCGGAGGAGCTACAAAAAGAAAGACCAAGCTGGTCAGTCATTCCATTCATTCTCCCAGAAGCAGGGACAGCAAGAGATAGAGCCAATACTTGGCTCAAAAAAATGAAAATAAAGCCAAATATCTACGCGCAAACGTCAGGGCATGAAGCCATCGTAAGTATGGTTGCACTAGGATGCGGTGTAGGTATAGCACCTGATGTCGTGATCAACAATAGCCCGGTGAGAGAGAAGATAAATCGCTTAAAAGTGTTACCAATTAAGCCGTTTGAACTTGGTGTCTGCTGCAACAAAAATCAGTTAGAGAATCCATTAGTGAAGGCTTTTTGGAAAGTGGCAGAGAGTAAATACATTACACCTTAACGATAGATGTTTTGAGTTCTGAGTGCTTAGGTAATTTTCAAAACCCAGAAACGCAAAAAAGCCCACTCTTTCGAGTGGGCTTTTTCAAATTTAAAGCCTGGCGATGTCCTACTCTCACATGGGGAAGCCCCACACTACCATCGGCGCTATTTCGTTTCACTTCTGA
>NZ_JAWPON010000120.1:0-978 GCF_033344315.1 Vibrio sp. 2132-1
GTACGATGGTCGTCTTTGTGCCGTCTTCATGTTCTTCTCGCTTCGCGACTTGGAAGAGAGTTTTTGATGGCTTACCGTCTTCAAAACACACTTTTTGCAGCGGACGGTTTGGCCAGTCACAGATCAATGGCAGATCGATTTCTCCCTCTTCCTGCTCGACATGACCCCAAACGCGTGCGTAGTAAATTTTATGCGTTAAGCGGAACTGAAACTGCTTTTTCAACGCACTTTCTGCTCGCTTGTTTTTAGCCAGTACCATCAATCCCGACGTCGACATATCTAAGCGATGCACGACTTGGATATCTGGGTGCTCCTCCTGTAAACGACTCCACATGCTGTCATGGTGTTCTGCAAGACGTCCCGGAACTGACAACAAACCAGACGGCTTATTCACAGCCAAGATATGGTCGTCCTCAAAAACGATGTCGATCCAAGGATCAGTCGGTGGGTTGTACTCAAGCATTGCCATGGGTGGGATCTCTAGAAAATAAAAACGCCGCGATTATAACGAGGGCTCAGTCAAAACGCATTTTAATTTCGCGACCAATGAAAAAACCAAAACCAACAGGGTTAATCAAGTCAATAAATTCGAAAAATAAAATAAAAACTGATTTGTAAATATAGTTTGACAAGTACTGCGGGAGTGATATTTATAGAGTGGTTACCCAAATAACTTTATTCCGTTCGGAAAAGCACCCCATAACATTAAATAAGGTTTCACGCCGTTTGGATTCCCGCGAACCGTTCTCGCGGGGGAAGGTTATGCCGCTATACACAACATCAAAGGACAATAAGAAATGGAATCCGCCGTACCAGATCAACCCCAATCCAGAATATCGCTATTTTTCCGCTCACTTGGCCCAGGCATCCTAATGGCTTCTGCGGCGGTGGGTGGCTCTCACCTTGTAGCCTCAACCAAAGCGGGTGCCATCTATGGCTGGCAACTTGCCGCACTCATCCTGCTCGTAAACCTGTTTA
>NZ_JAWPON010000121.1:0-634 GCF_033344315.1 Vibrio sp. 2132-1
TCATGTACCAATCTTGCTTGGTGGAAACGCACTTCATGCTTCGCTGGATGAACGTTCACGTCCACCTGATGCGGGTCTAGCTCGATGAACAACACATAAGCGGCAAATTGATCCGGCTTTAAGCTCATTTCGTAACTTTGACGAATCGCATGATTGATCAGTTTGTCCCGCATCATGCGGCCATTCACGTAACAATACTGCAAATCGCTTTGCTGACGAGCCCCATCCGGGGTGGTGATCCAACCATGTAACTTGAGACCTTGATGCTCAAGCTCAATACGAAGCATATTACGCACAAATGCATTACCACACACCGCCGCTATACGCTTTTCGGTTTGCAGTTGATTCTTAGCCGCACGGTACTGGCGGATCACTTTGCCGTTATGACGAACGTTGATCGAGACATCAAAGCGGCTCAGTGCAATGCGTTTTAACAGCTCGTCAATGTGAGCAAATTCCGTTTTTTCGGTACGCAGAACCTTACGGCGTGCAGGAGTATTGAAAAACAAATCCAGCACTTCAACCGTGGTACCAATGGGATGGGCAGCAGGCTGCAATTTGACCTGCATATCACGCCCTTCCGAATATGCACTCCACGCTTCTTCTTGCGCAGCTGGGCGAGAGGTTAATGTAA
>NZ_JAWPON010000121.1:644-977 GCF_033344315.1 Vibrio sp. 2132-1
CTGATACTCGCCAATGCCTCTCCACGAAAGCCCAAGCTCATGATCGCTTCTAAATCATCTAAGGTATGGATTTTAGACGTTGCATGACGACTGAGTGCCAGCCCGAGCTCATCTTTCGCAATCCCTTTTCCGTTGTCACGAACACGAATAAGCTTGGCACCGCCTTTTTCGATGTCGATATCGATTCGGGTTGCGCCAGAGTCGAGGCTATTTTCCACCAACTCTTTGATGACAGAGGCAGGTCTTTCGACCACTTCCCCTGCCGCAATTTGGTTGGCGAGCCTAGCTGGCAAAATTTTTATCGTCATCATGAGTTAGAAGCTCACTTCCTTA
>NZ_JAWPON010000122.1:0-976 GCF_033344315.1 Vibrio sp. 2132-1
ATCTTAACGCTAGAAGACCCCGCAGATATGCTGTCAGGCGGCCCGATACAAACGAGTTTGTCACCTTTTCTCGCGGCAGGGATGCCTCCTATTTTTACATTTGGAGAACCCATAACAACAGGACCTCCAACATGAGGGATCTTGCCTGTTTTCTTTGGACAAAGGTGAAAACTTCCAATCACTGCTGCTGGTTTACTCATTCTCAGTTCCCTCTTAATTCAAAGAGATTTGTCCTGCTTTCAATGCGATTACAGAGCCATTGATAGAAATCTTGTTGCCCTTAATGTTGATTTCGCCAGAACTCGACATTTGAATTGAGGCTCCACCGACTTTAATTTCAATACTTTTCCCTGCATTGAGGGACAACACTTTTCCAGTGTCAGAGGTATAGTTTTCTCCCACTTTTAACATCGCATTTTTTCCAACGTCTTGAGTGACATCGTTGGTTACTTTCTCAACTTTATTGTTCTCAACCACAATATCTACGCAGTCTTCGACTAACATTTGGAACAACTTTTCTGCGTGAAGGTAAATGTGTTCTTCGCCAGGTTTATCTTCAAAGCGTAGCTCGTTGAAATTGGCGTTTCCTTTTTGAACTGAGCGGGACTTAAAACCGCTTTGAGAACTTTTCTCTGGAAGAGAATACGGGGGCAACTGGCTCCCGTTATACAGCGCACCCGTGACAATAGGTTGATCTGGGTCGCCATTCACAAACTCTACGATAACCTCTTGCCCTACCCGAGGATGAAACACCGCACCCCATCCATTTCCGGCAACACTTTGAGCAACTCGAATCCAACACGAACTATTGACATCGTACTTACCCAAACGATCCCAATGGAACTGTACTTTTATTCTGCCATGTTTATCAACGTATACCTCACCGTCTTTCTTAACAGTCACAATGGCTGATTGAAGACCTTTAATTTGCGGTTTAGGGTAAGTCACCGCCGGCCTTAAAATGGTTTTAGAGTCC
>NZ_JAWPON010000123.1:0-975 GCF_033344315.1 Vibrio sp. 2132-1
GATTTTGATTGGTTGTGTCATAGGGTGTTCCTCATTTCCTTTCCTGAAAATATAGAACTCAAAAGCTAGATTTTTCTTTCAACTAACTTTGTCTTTTTTGCTTCCCAGTGCGTGATGAATGCAATCGACGCCACAATAATCGCAGCGCCTAGCCACAAACGACCAGGAGGCACCCATCCAAAGACCATCCATCCAGCCAGCACATTTAAAGGCAGTTTAGCGTGATCGAAGGGTTGAACGAAGGAAGCGTCCGCAACTGCGTAAGCTTTCACAATCGCCCATTGCGCTAATGCTGTTAGTGCACCAGCAAAAAGAAGGATCAGCCAAATAGTCCAGTCACTAGGCATGGTAAAGCTTGGTATCGCTAGCACAATATTGAAAGGCGTGATCAGTAACAACAAGTAAACCACCATGGTAGACGGTGGATCGTTTACCGACATCTTTTTCACCATCAAAGAATACGCCGCCCAAAAGAAGGCCGCCCCAACAGGCAGTAGAGTTGCCCAAGTGAAGGAGTCTGACCACGGCTCTAAGATGATCATGGCACCGATAAAGCCAGTTAGTGTGGCAAGCCAGCGTGCGGTGCCCACTTTCTCTTTCAAGATAAGCCCTGAGCCTACGGTCGCAAACAGCGGAGAAGTCATTAGCAGCGCAATGCCTTGCCAAATCGGAACAGGGTAAGCGAGCGCCCAAAGCCACAGTTGGATACCGATAACAGAGAGAAAAATACGAAAAGCGTGCCAGCCAAAATGTTGAGTTCTCAAAGAGCGTCGAATGCCTAGCGTTCTTAGATAAGGAAGAATAACGAACAACGCGATCGCGTATTGAAACAATGCAAAAGTGGTGGAAGACACACCAAAGTGGATGCTTGCGATTTGGGCAAAGCTATTCACGATGGCGAATGCCAATCCTGCAGTTAGCATCCAAGAAGCACCTTGAACAGGATGATGATTCAATTGAATATTTCCGGTTTGA
>NZ_JAWPON010000124.1:0-975 GCF_033344315.1 Vibrio sp. 2132-1
ATGGGGCGTCTGTTTGGTGGCGTCCGTGGCGGCATCGCAATTTCGACGGTGCTGGTGGGCGCGCTCCTTGCGGCATCGACTGGCGTAGTGGGGGCATCTGTGGTGGCCATGGGGTTGATCTCGCTGCCTGTGATGCTCAAATACAACTATGACAAAGGCCTCGCGTGCGGAACCATTTGTGCTTCAGGTACGTTGGGGCAAATTATTCCTCCTTCTATCGTACTCATTTTGCTCGGCGATGTGCTTGGCGTGCCAGTGGGAGATTTGTTCCAAGCGGCCGTGTGGCCGGGTATCGCGCTAGTGGGTGCATACGTTGTTTACATCCTTATTTACGCCAAGCTTAACCCTGAAGCAGCGCAGCCGATTGAACGTGATGAGTCACTCAGCCGCAGGGAAGAAGTGATCAAGGCGCTGAAAGCTGTATTACCACCATTGGCGTTGATCATTGTTGTGTTGGGCTCCATCTTTGCCGGTGTTGCAACGCCAACGGAATCGGCAGCACTGGGCGGGGCTGGGGCGATTGTTCTCGCCGTACTGTACAAGCAATTTAGTTGGTCAATGGTCTACGATGCGTCGAAAGAGACAGTTAAAGTGACCGCGATGGTGTTCGCGATTTTGCTGGGTGCGACGGCGTTCTCGATGGCGTTTACGTATACAGGCGGTGACTATCTGGTCGAAGAATGGATGTTGCAGATCCCGGGTGAGAAGTGGGGCTTCTTGATCATTACGATGATTGTGATTTTGATTCTGGGCTTCTTTATCGACTTCGTTGAAATCTGTTTCATCATCGTTCCTATTATCGCACCGGTTGCTGAGCTGCTCGGCATCAACATGACGTGGTTTGCTATTCTCATCGCGATGAACTTACAAACCTCCTTCTTAACACCGCCATTTGGCTTCAGCTTGTTCTATTTGAAAGGGGTTGCGCCTGCAGGCGTGACTACACGGGATATTTATCGTGGCGTGATGCCATTC
>NZ_JAWPON010000125.1:0-966 GCF_033344315.1 Vibrio sp. 2132-1
GATGCTCACTGAGTAAATGATTGATGGCGTAATCGTACACCGGGGGAATCGAAGATTTGCCACTTTCAATATTGGTTATCTTAGCTACGGAAACTCCCAACAAAGACGCAAACTCCGCTTTGCTGTATTCCAAGATGAACCTTGAAGAGATGAACTTATCTGCACTAATGATTCTCAACATACACAAATCTCTAATAGAAATAAAACAGAGCAAATGGAATATGCTCCATTTTCTGTTGAAACATGTAATGAAAAAGTTACTTCCGAATGTTTTTATACGCATAGTATGCGCTATTTTTATTTGCTTATTATCTTGCGCCTAATTAAGAATAAAATCAACAAATCAAATCTTAAACCAAAAATAGAAATTTAGATTTAGAGGTACAAATTTTAATTAATATTATTAGATAAAGTAATGAGTGTATTTTTTAGCCTTTTATTTATAGCCACGAAATTAATTTCCAATTCCAGTTAATTAGATATTGGAAATGTTTGATTTGAGCTTAATAACCATCTCTGAAACAGGGGGGATTCCCCTCCATTTTTAGGTTTCACTAGAAAGTCTGAACTAAACGTACAAAATCTGTTGAGAAATCGAATAAATAATATGCAAATGAATAAATTAAGATCTTCGCAACACTCAACCATGACCGCTTGGCCATGTTTGCAGCGTTGGTACATATAGAAGCGAACATCGGGATTCAGGACTCGATGCGAAGAGAAAACACGCAAACGTCTTAAAAACGGTGTACTCGTCTCTATATAGAGATTCTTGTAAAAACAGGGATGGGAAGAGAGAGGGTGGCATCGCCTAGAGGAGCTTACCAGCAGCTGTTATCGGGCAAATAAAAAAGCCTCATTGCTGAGGCTATTCGAAGATTAAGGTTGTAAAAAATTCTGCGTAAAATCGAGCACATCTTTGGAAGGCGTTTTCTGCTCAGGTGGTTTCGCTGATTGATCTTCTGT
>NZ_JAWPON010000126.1:0-963 GCF_033344315.1 Vibrio sp. 2132-1
AATTATGAAATCAATGTGTTAGGGTGCGCGTGGTTTTCAAATAGCTCTAATGTTTGAAAATGTTCATCAGTAATCCCAATAAGAAAAAGGAAAAAAAATGAATCAGCGTCTGATTATCAAAACCGCTTTGAGTGCCGCTATTTTGGCCTCGCTGGCTGGATGTGCTTCGCAACCTGCTCATGAATGGAATGCAGATACCACTTATAAATTGACTGTCTTACACACCAACGATCACCACGGTCGTTTTTGGCAGAATAAACACGGTGAGTACGGCATGGCCGCGCGCAAGACGTTGATCGATGATCTGCGTGATGAAATCCAAGCAGAAGGAGGCAGCGTGCTGTTGCTGTCTGGTGGTGATATTAATACCGGCGTTCCTGAATCTGATTTACAAGACGCTGAACCAGATTTCAAAGGCATGAGTAAGATTGGCTACGACGCGATGGCGTTAGGCAATCACGAATTTGATAATCCGCTAGATGTGCTATTCAAACAGCAAGATTGGGCTAACTTCCCAATGCTGTCAGCCAACATCTACGACAAAAAAACGGGCAAGCGTTTATTCCAACCTTACGCGATGTTCAATAAACAAGGCATTAAAATTGCGGTTATTGGTCTGACAACAGAAGATACCGCGAAGTTGGGAAATCCTGAGTTTATCGGTCAAGTGGACTTCCGCGACCCGAAAGCGGAAGCGAAAGAGCTGATTGCAGAACTGAAAAAAACAGAAAATCCGGATCTGATTTTCGCTGTTACGCACATGGGTCACTACGAAAATGGCAACCGTGGCATCAATGCGCCGGGTGATGTAGCTTTGGCGCGTTACCTTAATGAAGGCGATTTGGACATGATTGTGGGTGGTCACTCACAAGAGCCCGTTTGTATGGAAGGTCCTAACGTTATCAAAAAGAACTTTAAACCGGGTGATGAGTGTCAGCCAGACCAACAAAACGGTACTTACAT
>NZ_JAWPON010000127.1:0-960 GCF_033344315.1 Vibrio sp. 2132-1
CTTTATTATTAAGCGGTTATTCGTTATTTACACTCATTTTGACTGGTCTCCGTATGCGCCTTAAATCACTGCATACAATTTGTCTAACGTTATGTACAACGCTGATACTGCTGGTATCTAGCGTGGTTAACAGCGCACCTTTAATGAGTATCAAAATGATGTCGAGTGGCGCTATGATGCCTGAACACATGACAGAAATGGCAAGCGCGAACGATCACTGCGGCTCCCCGAGCATGAGCATGAGCATGGAGATGGCCTCATCGTTGAGCTCCGACTCTACAGAAATGACCATGAGCTGTGTTGATGGCTCCGGCATGATCCACAATTGCTGCACAGCATCTTGTTCATTCGTTTTCGTCCCGTTACCAGCCCCTGTCAGCCAGCTATCCCCACTGGCTTATCGCGCATCCATTGCCTCAGAAATCACCGCACCAGTGGTACAAGTCACCCATGATTTGTATCGGCCTCCGATAGTTTAATCCATACAAAGCATTCGACCCTGCATCCCTTTGCAGGCAGTTTCTTTGCGCCCAACTGATAGCGTGCTCACCTCAGCTATTCGCTCGTAACTCTTTTTGTTACCTGCTATTTAGCGATAAAAAAGTGCGTCATCCGTTTGGCAAATACCAACGCTCTCCCGCTCGGTTCAATCGTTCCCGAAACGCAAAAGAGCTTGGTATCAATTTGGATGTAAATTATGGAATTCAACCCAAATCGCTTAGTGGCACCAGTATGCTCACTGGCTCTGGTTGCCCTACCGGCTTTCAATGTGGTGGCGCAATCGCCAACCAATACGAAAGCACAACAAGAAGCGCAAGCTCAATCAATCCAAGCCCAATCAACCAATGAGCTAGCAAACCTCATTAGCATTGCGTTGAGCAACGATGGCAACCGTAAACAGTTCTATGCTCAATCGGAAGCGATGCGTGAAACAGGCGTAGCCAGCGCAACCTTGATGGA
>NZ_JAWPON010000128.1:0-959 GCF_033344315.1 Vibrio sp. 2132-1
ATCTCGATAATCCATTAACTCAAACAAGACAGAAAGACTTTTGGACTGGTACTCAGGATAGCGTGCCAGCAAGTTCGTTTCTCGTTGATGAGTGATGGACTCAAAGAGAGAGGCTCTCTCTTGTGGTGTGAGGAAGCGAAGAACAATATCGATCAGTGCCTGTTGTTTTGTTTCAATAGGCAAATCTGTATTGGAAAGCGAAACCAAAGACAGCTTAAGACTCATGATACAACCTAGATCTGACGTTTTTTATAGTTAGTACGGGCGTTATATCACTTCAGAAAAATTATGCTATTAGTTTCTATTTGTATGGTTACGTAATGCAAAGAATCGAAAAAAAAGCCGCTCTTTTGAGCGGCTTTTAAGTATTTGTTAGGAAACTAAGCTTCTTGCTTTTGTAACTCCGCTTCAGCGGCAGTTTCTTCTACTAAAGCATCAACAATGACCGCACATGCTGCATCACCAGTAATGTTTAGAGCCGTACGAATCATGTCGAAGATACGGTCAAGAGCGAAGAGTAGAGGCAGACCTTCAATTGGAATACCCGCCGCTAGTAGTACTGCTACCACTAGGAAAGAAGGGCCCGGAACACCAGCTTGACCAACCGCACCTAGTGTTGAAGTCACGATGATCGCGATGTAAGCGCCCATGCCTAGGTCGATGTTGAACAGCTGTGCAAAGAAGATAGCCACCAAGCCGTAGTAAATCGCATTACCAGACATGTTGATGGTCGCGCCCAGAGGTAGAACGAATGACGCAGTTGAGTTTTTCACGCCAAGTTCTTTTTCACACGTATCCATAGTGACAGGCAGTGTCGCCATTGACGACGCTGTTGATAGTGCAACTGCTTGTGGTTTTTTCATTGCAGACACGAATTTCTTCGCAGATGTCTTCGTGAAAACATGCACCATTGCAGGGTATACGATAAAGCCAAATACAAGGATTGCCGCAACGTAAAC
>NZ_JAWPON010000129.1:0-959 GCF_033344315.1 Vibrio sp. 2132-1
AAATGATTGACCCGACTTACACTGTTGGACCAGAAGTAAACTGGTACTTCATGTTTGTGTCGACGTTCTTCATCGCGGGTATGGGTGCATTCGTTACAGAGAAAATCGTTGAGCCGAAACTTGGCAAGTACAACGAGGAAGAAGCGGCTGAAGATTTGTCTAACGACAAAATGGGCAACCTAACTGACCTTGAGAAGAAAGGTCTGAAAGTTGCTGGTCTTGCTGTGTTGGTTGTGTCTGCTTTGTTGGCTTGGACGATTGTTCCAGAAGACGGCATTCTACGTTCAGACGCTGGCACTGTTGCAGGATCCCCATTCCTGAAAAGTATCGTCGCTTTCATCTTCGTATTCTTTGCTATCCCTGGCTTTGTATACGGTAAAGTCGTTGGCACGATGAAAACCGACCGTGATGTTATCGATGCGATGTCTAAATCAATGTCTTCGATGGGCATGTACATCGTGTTGGTGTTCTTCGCTGCGCAGTTTGTTGCTTTCTTTAAGTGGACGAACTTTGGCCAAGTATTTGCCGTTGCAGGTGCTGACTTCCTGCAAAGCATCGGTCTGACTGGCCCTATGTTGTTCTTCGCATTCATTCTAATGTGTGGCTTCATTAACCTGATGATCGGTTCTGCATCGGCGCAGTGGGCCGTGACAGCTCCTATCTTCGTGCCAATGCTAATGCTAGTGGGTTATGCTCCAGAAACCATTCAAGCGGCTTACCGTATCGGTGATTCAACCACGAACATCATCACACCGATGATGAGCTACTTTGGTTTGATTTTGGCGGTAGCGACTCGCTACATGAAGAATCTAGGTATCGGTACGCTGATCGCGACCATGCTGCCTTACTCAATCTGCTTTATCGTAGGTTGGAGCCTGCTGTTCTACCTATGGGTATTCGTATTTGGTTTACCAGTAGGCCCTGGCGCTGCAACGTATTACACACCGTAATACTTAGGG
>NZ_JAWPON010000012.1:0-184604 GCF_033344315.1 Vibrio sp. 2132-1
GAATTGGTAGACGCACCAGATTTAGGTTCTGGCGCCGCAAGGTGTGAGAGTTCAAGTCTCTCCTTCCGCACCATTATCGGAAAACCCAGCATGACTTTGCTGGGTTTTTTCTTTTTTTGGTTCTGGACTCGGGAAATCATTAGATTTGCCGAATTAAAAAAGCGAGCTCATGGCTCGCTTTTTTTCTATCTGTGATTTGAGTAGCTTACTACATACCTAACGCGTATTTCAGTACTTGAGCCTTAATTGGCCCTGAGTTTTCAGCAAGCTTCAATGCAGCATTACGTACGAACTTCAATGGCCCAAGATCGTTGCTAAAACCTTTATAGAAAAAGTCCATGCCCGTCTGCATGAGTAAGTTGTCAGGTCGACGTGCGCGTTCGTATTTCGCGAGTAAGGTATCTTCCAGCTTTTCTTGTTGTTCTGTTACCGAAAGGAGAACGTCTACATCTTTGAAGCCTAAGTTTACCCCTTGCCCTGCAAGCGGGTTGATCGTATGGGCAGAGTCACCCACTAACACGCAATTTTTGCTTGAGTAGCTTTGCGCATGACGACGAGAGAGTGGGAATGAGCCAAACTGTAAAACTTCAATATCGCCTAATTCAGCAGGGAAATGACGTAAAATTTCTTCTCTTAGTTGAGGTTTACTCATCGCACACAGTTGTTTAATACGTTTAGGCGAGTCATACCAAACCAAAGAACCTTGGCCTTCTACTTGACCATCGTCGTTACTCAAAGAGCACAGAGGTAAAAATGAACGTGGGCCTGAAGGTGTAAATTGTTGCCAAGTAATATCTTGCTGAGGCAATTCTGTTTTCACGTTAATCAACATGCAGTGTTGTCGGTAATCCCACGCAGTTACACCAATTCCAGCCAATTGACGAACTTTAGAGTTTGCACCATCAGCACCAATCACCCAGTTAGCTTCAAACTGCTCCCCACTTTCTAGTGTCACAAGATTTACATCTGCAAACTCAATGGCTTTTAATCGCTCAGGACACATCACGGTTAGATTTTCATACTGAGAGAAGACTTGCCAAAGACCTAATTGGATTAGGCGATTTTCAACAATGTAACCTAGCTGATCCAATGACAATTCATCAGAGTGAAAACGAGTACGGCACTCTGGGTGCTCCCAAGTTTCTAACCGCCGATAAGGACAAACTCGCATGCTCTTGATCTCTGACCATGCTCCGAGTGAATCAAGTAACTCCACCGACTGGTGCGAGATTGCAGATACACGAATATCCATCGCCTGAGCGGCATCAAAAACTTTAGGTTTTGTACCTTCGACCAAGACAACGCTTCTGCCCTGCTTGGCAAATCCAACAGCGACGGCTGCCCCAACCATACCGCCACCGATCACGGCGATGTCATACTTGTTCATTTTTCACTCTTCATCGTGCTGATTAATTGGCGTTTTTTATTGTACTTTCCATGGCTATTTTTACAAAATTGTTTAACAAAAAACCTTGTTCTGCATAGGGCGAAAAACTAGATTTCATCAGGCTTTGCAGAGAATTAGCTAGATCACTAGTCAGGTGCTTTTTAAAGCAGTACAATACGCCGCTTACCGCCGTGATGGCGGCTATAATTTGAGCAATAGCTCTCCGATTTAAGTACAACTGAACGAGCGAAAGTGAGATGAGTAAGAAACTGCTAATTAAAACCTGGGGCTGCCAGATGAACGAATACGATTCATCAAAAATGGCCGACCTGCTTAATGCTGCAAACGGCTACGAGCTGACGGAAGAGCCAGAGGAAGCAGACGTACTTCTACTTAACACCTGTTCGATCCGTGAAAAAGCGCAAGAGAAAGTTTTCCACCAGCTAGGCCGCTGGAAAACACTAAAAGATAAAAAACCTGGCGTAGTTATCGGTGTAGGTGGTTGTGTAGCAACGCAAGAAGGTGACCATATTCGTGAACGTGCACCATACGTTGACGTTATTTTTGGCCCACAAACTTTGCACCGCCTACCTGAGATGATCAAACAATCTCAGTCCGATGATGCACCAGTTATGGACATTTCGTTCCCAGAGATCGAAAAATTCGACCGCCTACCTGAACCTCGCGCTGAAGGTGCGACAGCATTCGTTTCTATTATGGAAGGCTGCTCTAAGTACTGTACTTACTGTGTCGTACCGTACACTCGTGGTGAAGAAGTAAGCCGTCCAATGGATGACGTACTGTTCGAAATCGCCCAACTTGCTGAACAAGGCGTACGTGAAGTAAACCTTCTGGGTCAAAACGTAAACGCGTACCGTGGTCCTATGCACGATGGTGAGATCTGTTCATTTGCAGAACTGCTTCGTTTGGTTGCGTCTATCGATGGTATCGACCGTATTCGTTTCACGACGAGCCACCCGTTAGAATTCACAGACGACATCATCGCAGTATACGAAGATACGCCAGAACTTGTGAGCTTCCTGCACTTACCTGTGCAAAGTGGTAGTGACCGTATCCTAACGATGATGAAACGCCCTCACACCGCTATCGAATACAAATCGATCATCCGTAAACTGCGTAAAGCTCGTCCTGATATTCAAATCAGTTCAGACTTTATTGTTGGTTTCCCTGGTGAGACAGACAAAGACTTCCAAGACACCATGAAGCTAATCAAAGATGTAGACTTTGACATGAGCTTCAGCTTTATTTTCTCTCCACGTCCAGGTACGCCAGCAGCGGATTACCCTTGTGATGTGTCAGAACAAGTGAAGAAAGAGCGCCTTTACGAACTACAGCAAACTATCAATGCTCAAGCGATGCGTTACTCTCGCTTAATGCTTGGCACAGAACAACGTGTTCTAGTTGAAGGTCCTTCGAAGAAAAACCTAATGGAACTACGCGCTCGTACAGAAAACAACCGTGTAGTAAACTTTGAAGGTAGTGCAGACCTAATTGGTCAGTTCGTTGATGTGAAGATCGTAGACGTATTTGCAAACTCACTGCGTGGTGAGCTAGTACGTACTGAAAAAGACATGGATCTTCGTAGTGTGATTTCCCCAACGCAGATGATGGCGAAAACACGTCGCGAAGATGAGCTGGGTGTAGCTACTTTTACGCCGTAAGCTCGTATAAATAGCCATAGAGAGCCTGGTCGTTATCAGGCTCTCACTAAGTGGCAAAAAATGAGAGGCAACATTGAGCAATAAAATCGTAACTCTAGAAATTAACCTAGAACCTTCAGACAACCGCCGACTAGCTAGCCTGTGCGGTCCATTCGATGACAACATCAAGCATTTAGAACGTCGTCTAGGCGTTGAAATTAACCACCGTAGTGACCACTTTACGATTGTCGGTAAACCTCATACCGCATCAGCTGCGCTGGATATCCTGAAAACTCTATATGTTGATACCGCACCTGTACGAGGTGAGATCCCAGATATTGAGCCTGAGCAAATCCATCTAGCGATCAAAGAGTCTGGTGTTCTTGAGCAGAATACTGAGTCTAATATCGAGCATGGTAAAGAAGTCTTCGTCAAAACCAAGAAAGGTGTGATCAAACCACGTACGCCAAACCAAGCGCAGTACTTGGTTAACATGGTCACGCATGATATTTCTTTTGGTATTGGCCCGGCTGGTACAGGTAAAACCTACCTTGCTGTAGCAGCAGCTGTTGACGCACTAGAGCGCCAAGAGATCCGCCGTATTCTACTTACTCGTCCAGCGGTTGAAGCTGGTGAGAAATTGGGCTTCCTACCTGGTGATTTAAGCCAGAAAGTCGACCCATACCTACGTCCGCTATACGACGCCCTATTTGAAATGCTGGGCTTTGAGCGCGTAGAGAAGCTGATTGAACGTAACGTGATTGAGGTTGCCCCTCTTGCTTACATGCGTGGTCGTACTCTAAACGACGCCTTTATCATTCTTGATGAGAGTCAGAACACCACAGTTGAACAGATGAAGATGTTCCTAACGCGTATTGGTTTTAACTCTCGCGCGGTTATCACTGGTGATGTCACGCAGATTGACTTACCTCGTGGTGCGAAATCGGGTCTTCGTCATGCTATTGAAGTACTAAGCGAAGTTGACGACATCAGCTTTAACTTCTTCTTAGCCGACGACGTTGTACGTCACCCTGTGGTTGCTCGTATCGTTAACGCGTACGAGAAGTGGGAAGCACAAGACCAGAAAGAGCGTAAAGAGTTCGAGAAACGCCGTCGTGAAGAACGCGATGCGAAGTTACTAGAAGCAGCAAAAGCCGAACTGAATGCACAAGTTGCTTCAACTAAGGAATAATCATGGCGATTGAACTTGATCTGCAACTGGCAGTCGAAAATGAAGAAGGTCTGCCTTCGCAGCAAGATTTCCAATTGTGGCTAGATAAGACAATTCCTCTCTTCCAGCCACAAGCCGAAGTCACCATTCGTATTGTTGATGAACAAGAAAGTCATACGCTCAATCATGAGTATCGCGGCAAAGATAAACCAACTAATGTGTTGTCGTTTCCATTTGAAGCACCTCCTGGTATGGAAATAGATTTACTTGGTGATTTGATTATTTGCCGCCAAGTTGTTGAAAAAGAGGCGGTTGAACAGAGCAAGCCTCTGCTAGCACATTGGGCGCATATGGTTGTACATGGCAGCTTGCATCTGCTAGGTTATGATCATATAGAGGATGACGAAGCCGAAGAGATGGAGTCCCTCGAAACCGAAATCATGCAAGGTATGGGTTATGAAGATCCTTACATTGCTGAAAAAGAGTAGCTATTGGCCACTCGACAGGGAAAGGCGAACCACCTAAATGACTCTCGTGTTCGCCTCTCTATGTGTGCTATCACACTTCTGATAGCGTTACTTAATTGAGAAACAATGAACGAAGATAATTCTCCCTCTTCTAACGAAGATAAGAAAGAAAAGGCAGAAGGTCCGAGTAGAAAGTCCTTCTTTGAACGTCTAGGTCAACTATTTCAGGGCGAACCAAAAGATCGCCAAGAGCTTGTGGATGTTATCCGCGACTCTGAAGTTAACGACCTGATTGACCATGACACTCGCGATATGCTCGAAGGTGTTATGGAAATCTCCGAAATGCGTGTGCGTGACATTATGATCCCGCGTTCGCAAATGGTTACAGTTGAGCGTACTCACGACCTTGATACCTTGGTTGCTTTGATTACCGATGCTCAACACTCTCGCTACCCTGTGATCAGCGAAGATAAAGACCATGTGGAAGGCATACTTCTAGCGAAGGACTTACTTAAATACTTAGGCTCAGGCAGTAATCCATTTGATATCGAAGAAGTCATTCGACCAGCGGTTGTGGTACCGGAAAGTAAACGCGTTGATCGACTGCTGAAAGAATTCCGTGAAGAACGTTATCATATGGCCATTGTTGTCGATGAATTCGGTGGTGTTTCTGGTCTTGTGACCATTGAAGATATCCTTGAGGAAATCGTCGGGGATATTGAAGATGAATTCGATGAAAGTGAAGAGACGGACATTCGTAAGCTGAGCAAGCATACGTTTGCTGTCAGAGCGCTGACAACCATCGAAGAGTTTAATGAGACATTCGGAACCAACTTCAGCGATGAGGAAGTTGATACCGTTGGTGGTATGGTCATGACTGCCTTTGGTCACTTACCTTCTCGTGGTGAACTGGTTGAAATTGAAGGCTACAACTTCAAAGTCACCGCTGCCGATAACCGTCGTGTCATTCAACTCCAAGTGACGATCCCAGACGAAGAAACCCTGGTTGAAGCCACTCAAGAGTAACGCGATACCCATTGGGAATCTCAGAAAATTACAATGATGAATGAACTCTTTCATCGCCTTAAGCGGCCCTTAGTGGCCGCTTTTGTTGGCGCCTCTACTACACTCGCTTTCGCTCCTTACCAGCTGTGGCCTATTGCCATTCTTAGCCCTGCAATTCTACTGATTCTTCTTGCTAACCAAACTCCGAAACGCGCACTATGGATTGGTTATGCTTGGGGGTTAGGTCAATTTGCAACTGGCGTTAGCTGGGTTTACGTCAGTATCTCCGGTTTTGGCGGTATGCCGCTCATTGCCAATTTATTTTTAATGGGCTTGCTTGTTGCCTACTTGGCTGTTTATTCAGGCTTATTTGCTTGGCTCAACAACAAGCTGTTTCCTCAATTTACGCTCACAAAAGCACTTCTCGCTGCACCTGCTTTATGGCTGATCAGTGATTGGTTGCGTGGTTGGGTGATGACCGGCTTCCCTTGGTTATGGCTAGGCTATAGCCAGATAGATGCTCCACTCGCAAGCTTTGCACCAATTGGCGGCGTAGAACTGCTTACTCTATTTATCCTTATCAGCGCAGGGGCGTTAGCCTATGCATGGATTCATAAGCAGTGGCTGGTGGTGATTATCCCTGCGGTACTACTCAGTACTGGCTTTGGGATTCGCAACTACGATTGGGTAACACCCCGACCAGAAGACACGACTAAGCTCGCGCTGATTCAAGGTAACGTAGACCAAAACCTAAAGTGGCTACCAAGTCAACGCTGGCCAACCATCATGAAATACGCTGACTTAACTCGTGAAAACTGGGACGCTGACATTATCGTTTGGCCAGAAGCAGCAATTCCCGCTTTTGAAATTGAAGTGCCTTCATTTTTGAGCAATATCGACAGCGCTGCAAAAATGAATAACAGCGCAATCATCACCGGTGTCGTCAACCAAGCTGAAGACCGACAGTTCTACAACAGTATTCTGTCCCTCGGCATCACACCATACGGTGACTACAGCTTCGATTTAAGCGAACGTTACCATAAGCATCACCTACTACCGTTTGGTGAGTTTGTACCATTTGAAGATATTTTGCGCCCATTAGCGCCATTCTTTAACCTACCGATGTCGTCGTTTAGCCGTGGGGCTTTTGTGCAACCAAACATCGTTGCGAATGGCATGCACATGGCACCAGCGCTTTGCTATGAGATCATCTTTAATGAGCAAGTGCGTCAAAATGTGACTGACGAAACAGACTTCATTCTAACGCTTTCGAACGATGCATGGTTTGGTCACTCTATCGGTCCTCTTCAGCATATGGAGATCGCCCGTATGCGTGCCTTAGAGTTAGGTAAACCGCTCATCCGCTCGACTAACAACGGATTAACAGCGGTAACCGATCACAAAGGTAAAATCGTTGAGCAAGTACCGCAGTTTGAAACTGCAGTACTGCGCGCAGAGCTCACCCCAACCGATGGGAAAACGCCATATCGAATCGTTGGTACTTGGCCATTGTATATTTGGATAGGGTTAAGTTTAGCTCTGGCTTTCGGTTTAAGAAGAAAACAGAGCTGATAACAGCTTGAAAGTAGAAAAGACAAAAAAGAGGCGACTAAGCCTCTTTTTTATTCATTGCATTATACAGTCGTTACTCGCCATTTATGGTTTTAATGACTGGCGAGTAAAGCCTTTGTGACCACATTTAATACACGGAATGATTACAGTTGGGTGGTTATACGTTGTCTTGTGACCACACTCATCACAGACCAAGGTGCCTAAGCCTATCACCTCTCCTGCTTCATATAGCCCTTGATGCTCTAAGTCATCGAACAACTCAACCCACTCAACTTTAGTTCGGTCAGTAATCTCTAACAGCCCTTGCCATATCGAGTCCGCAATCGTTAAGTAAAACGGGCCGCTTTTGCTATCCTCGTAACTCTCTGAAAACTCTTTTAAGTCTGCTTTAAGGTACGCTTTGATTAAAGCCAATTCATCTTTGGTCAAGTCATTAGCAGCATCCACCACTTTGCCCGACGTCTCAATCGCTTTGTTAACTTCTTCCGGACTGTGCTTCAAGGTTTCAATCACATCCTCGAGCATTTCCTCATAACCTGTTTTACGTTTAGGCATAACTGACCTCCATCTTTCTCCTACCTGCGTCACTTAAGGGCGCATGGGTACAGATTGGCTATTGTTGTGATCCCTAGCTTTAGGTATTCTATGACGATCTATTTAAGTCTGTTCTAACCGAACTCACAAATTCCAAGATAACGGATACCATCGATGCAAGAACAATACAACCCACAAGATATTGAACAAAAAGTTCAAAAGCACTGGGATGACAACAAAACCTTTGTTGTAAGTGAAGACCCAAATAAAGAAAAATTCTACTGTCTGTCCATGTTCCCATACCCAAGTGGTCGACTGCACATGGGTCACGTGCGCAACTACACTATCGGTGATGTAGTATCTCGTTTCCAACGCCTACAAGGCAAAAACGTGATGCAACCAATCGGTTGGGACGCATTCGGTCTACCTGCAGAAAACGCAGCAGTAAAAAACAAAACTGCGCCAGCACCTTGGACTTACGAAAACATCGAATACATGAAGAACCAACTTAAGCTTCTAGGCTTTGGTTACGATTGGAACCGTGAATTCGCAACATGTACACCGGAGTACTACCGCTGGGAACAAGTGTTCTTCACTAAACTTTACGAGAAAGGTTTAGTTTACAAAAAGACTTCTTCTGTTAACTGGTGTCCTAACGACCAAACTGTTCTTGCAAACGAGCAGGTTGAAGACGGTTGTTGCTGGCGTTGTGATACGCCTGTAGAGCAAAAAGAAATCCCTCAATGGTTCATCAAAATCACTGAATACGCTCAAGAGCTACTAGACGACCTAGACAAGCTTGAAGGTTGGCCTGAAATGGTGAAAACCATGCAGCGCAACTGGATTGGCCGCTCTGAAGGCGTTGAGCTGAAGTTTGAAGTTAAGGGTCAACAAGACCTAGAAGTTTACACAACACGTCCAGATACGCTAATGGGTGTGACTTACGTGGGCATCGCAGCCGGCCACCCTCTTGCAGCTCTTGCTGCAGAGAACAACCCAGAGCTTGCAGCGTTTATCGACGAATGTAAGAACAACAAGGTTGCAGAAGCTGAGCTAGCGACAATGGAGAAGAAAGGTATGGCTACTGGCCTTACTGCTATTCATCCATTGAACGGCCGCGAAGTACCAGTATACGTAGCAAACTTCGTTCTGATGGACTACGGTACAGGCGCGGTAATGGCTGTACCTGCACACGACCAACGTGACTACGAGTTCGCAACGAAGTACGGTCTAGACATCGTGCCAGTTATCAAGCCTGCTGATGGCAGCGAGCTAGACATCTCTGAAGCAGCATACACTGAGAAAGGTGTACTGTTCGATTCAGGTGAATTCGATGGCCTAGAATTCCAAGCGGCATTCGACGCAATCGCAGCGAAGCTAGAAGCAGAGGGCAAAGGCACTAAGACTGTAAACTTCCGTCTACGCGACTGGGGTGTATCTCGTCAACGTTACTGGGGCGCACCAATCCCAATGGTAACGACTGAAGACGGTGAAGTTCACCCAGTACCTGCTGACCAACTACCAGTGATTCTTCCAGAAGACGTGGTAATGGACGGCGTCACTAGCCCAATCAAAGCAGACAAAGAGTGGGCGAAGACAACCTTTAACGGCGAACCTGCTCTACGTGAGACAGATACGTTCGATACGTTCATGGAATCTTCTTGGTACTACGCGCGTTACTGTTCACCACAAGCGGACGACATCCTAGACCCAGAAAAAGCAAACTACTGGCTACCAGTAGATCAATACATCGGTGGTATCGAGCACGCTTGTATGCACCTACTGTACTCACGCTTCTTCCACAAACTACTGCGCGATGCGGGTTACGTAACTTCTGACGAACCGTTCAAGCAACTACTGTGTCAAGGCATGGTACTGGCTGATGCGTTCTACTTCGAGAACGAGAAAGGCGGCAAAGAGTGGGTAGCTCCAACAGACGTAGCCGTTGAACGTGATGGTAAAGGCCGCATTACTTCTGCTAAAGACACTGAAGGTCGTGATGTAACGCACTCAGGCATGATCAAGATGTCTAAGTCTAAGAACAACGGTATCGACCCTCAAGAAATGGTAGACAAGTACGGCGCTGACACAGTACGTCTATTCATGATGTTCGCGTCTCCAGCGGACATGACACTTGAATGGCAAGAGTCTGGCGTAGAAGGTGCGAACCGCTTCCTAAAACGTGTTTGGAAACTAGTGAAAGAGCACACAGCGAAAGGTGCAGCAGAAGCAGTAGATACCTCAGCGCTTTCTGGTGATCAAAAAGCACTTCGCCGCGACGTTCACAAGACTATCGCGAAAGTGACGGACGATATCGCTCGTCGTCAAACATTCAACACCGCGATCGCAGCGATCATGGAGCTGATGAACAAACTAGCGAAAGCGCCTCAAGAATCTGCGCAAGATCGTGCAATCCTTGACGAAGCACTGAAAGCTATTGTTGTCATGCTTTACCCTATCACTCCGCATATCTCATACGAGCTATGGGCAGCACTAGGTGAAACAGACATTGATAACGCGGCATGGCCGACGTTTGACGAAAAAGCGCTAGTTGAAGACGAAAAAACTATCGTTGTTCAAGTTAACGGTAAGCTACGTGCGAAGCTAACAGTCCCAGCTGATATCTCTAAAGACGATATCGAACAGCTTGGTCTAAACGACGAAAACGTGGTTAAGTTCACTGATGGCCTGACTATTCGTAAAGTTATTTACGTTCCAGGTAAACTGCTGAACATCGTTGCAAACTAATCGCAGCTGTCAATTTGTCTCTGTTTAGCGAACTTATTTGTTAACCAAGAGTCATTAAACAGGGTAGTTTTCTACCCTGTTTATTTACCTCAAACCATTCACATGAGTGGTTTAAGGTAAATAACCCCTTCAATTTAGGATGAATACAATCAATGCGCTTTTTCTCTTTGATTAAACTACCAGTGGTATTGGTATTAGCGGGGCTTCTTTCTGCCTGTGGTTTTCACCTTCGCGGCGAGTATTCCGTACCGGAAGAGCTGCACACTATGTCTTTCTCCAGCTACGATGAATACAGTGAATTAACTCGCTATGTTCGCTCTCAACTCGAACTGAACAAAGTTGAACTTGTTCAACCATCATCGACGGTACCCAACCTTCATTTGACGGAAGCGACAATCGATGAGCGTACACTATCGCTTTATCAAAATAGCCGTGCAGCAGAAAAAGAGCTGACATACGTAGTAAAATACCGTGTGACAATTCCTGGCTATGGTTCTAAAAACTTTACGACAACAGTAAACCGCAACTACCTAGACAACCCGTTGACCGCACTTGCAAAATCTGTTGAGCGTGACGTAATTGAAGACGAGATGCGCTTGCAAGCTGCAAAACAGATGATGCGCCAGTTGGGCCGTATTCGTGCCGAATATGAAGCAGGACAAATCTCTGAGCCAGCGAACAAAAACTCTTAGTCACTATGCGAATTTATGCCGATAAGCTAACGGATCATTTAACTAAACAAGTTAAACAGGTTTACTTAATCTTTGGTAATGAGCCGTTACTGATTCAAGAAAGCCGCCAAGCCATCCAAAAGGCAGCGTTTCAGCAAGGTTTTGAGGAAAAACACCGTTTTGCGGTGGATGCTAGCATCGACTGGAACCAAGTTTACGACTGTTTCCAAGCGATGAGCCTGTTTTCAAACCGTCAATTGATTGAGCTTGAAATTCCTGAAAGTGGCGTGACAACCGCCGTCAGCAAAGAGCTGCAAACACTGTGTGATATGCTTCATGATGACATCATGCTCGTCATTGTTGGTAGCAAACTGACCAAAGCCCAAGAAAATGCGAAATGGTTCAAAACATTAAGCTCAAAAGGCGATTGGGTAAGCTGCTTGTCGCCAGACCTTCAACGCCTACCTATGTTCATTCAGACACGTTGCCGCACGTTGGGACTAAAACCCGATCAGCAATCACTGCAAATGTTGGCTCAATGGCATGAAGGTAACCTATTTGCATTGACACAAAGCTTAGAGAAATTGGCCCTACTCTATGCGGATGGTGAGCTGACCATCATACGTTTAGAGGAAGCCCTAAGTCGCCATAATCACTTCACTACCTTTAACTGGATCGACGCCTTACTGGCAGGTAAAGCAAACCGTGCACAACGTATTCTTCGCCAACTTGAGGCGGAAGGGGTTGAGACCGTGATCTTGATTCGAAGTGTACAAAAAGAGTTGAGCCAACTTTTAAATATGCATCAAGACTTAAGTCAAATGGGAATGAACCAGGTATTTGAGAAATATCGAGTTTGGCAAAACAAGCGTCCACTCTATAACGCAGCACTGACCCGCTTATCAGCGAGTCGTATTTGTGCATTGCTCTCCTTGTTGGCTCAAGCCGAGATAAAAGCCAAAACTCAGTATGACGAGTCTGTATGGCCAACTATTCATCAGTTGAGCTTAGAAACCTGCTCTCCTGATATTAAGCTGGCAATTTAAAAATCAAAGCGTGATATAGTGCGCGACCTGTTTTGCAAGCAAGAATGTAAAACACTGTAGAGATAAGAGACAAACCGAGGAAAACCGAGTGCTTCGCGAAGAACTGAAAGACTTTTTAGCTGATAAAGCCGACGACATGAAAGCGGAAGACATTATCGTCCTAAATGTGGAAGATAAATCAAGCGTGACAGATTACATGATCATCTGTACTGGTACATCCAAACGCCACGTTTCATCCATCGCTGACCATGTTGCAACAGAAGTGAAAAAAGCCGGTCTTGAGCCACTAGGAATGGAAGGTGAAAACGAAGGTGAATGGGTAGTCCTAGATATGGGCGACGCCATGCTTCACGTGATGCAAGAAGAGCACCGCGAACTCTACCAGCTAGAAAAACTCTGGGGTTAATCTTTTGAAAATTCAACTAATTGCTGTTGGCACAAAAATGCCAAAATGGGTTGAGGAAGGCTTTCAAGAATATCGTCGCCGTTTCCCGCATGATATGCCGTTGGAGTTGATTGAAATCTCTGCTGGCAAGCGTGGTAAGAATGCCGATATCGCTCGCATCCTGCAAAAAGAAGGAGAAGCGATGCTCGCGGCGGTACCAAAAGGCAACCGTATCGTCACGTTAGATATCCCAGGTAAAAAATGGGACACTCCTCAACTCGCTGAGCAGTTAGAAGCTTGGAAATTAGATGGCCGTGATGTATCAATATTAATCGGCGGTCCCGAAGGACTCGCTCCTGCATGCAAAGCTGCAGCAGACCAAAGCTGGTCATTATCTGCCTTAACGCTACCCCACCCTCTAGTGCGTATCGTAATGGCAGAAAGCTTATACCGAGCGTGGAGCATCACCGCTAACCACCCTTATCATCGCGAATAATCGTTGTTTAACTTTAGAGCCAAGCGTTAATGATTCGTAAACGCCGCAGTCAAATCCGAGATTATCAAGCCGAAGCGCGTCTGTTTGCCAGCCGCGCTATTGTTGCTTTTATCGGCATTGTTGTCTTGATGGGAGCTCTGGTTGCCAACATGTACAACATTCAGGTGAACCAGTTTCAAGACTATCAAACCCGCTCGAACGATAACCGCATCAAAGTAGTGCCTATCGCGCCTAACCGAGGTCTAATTTATGACCGAAATGGCGTTTTACTGGCAGAGAACCGTCCCGTCTTTAACTTAGAACTGACCCCAGAAAAAATTAAAGACATTGATGCAACCATCCAAGAATTACAAACTATTCTGGAAATTACACCAGACCAGATTGAACGTTTCCACCACGAGCGTAAACGGACTCGTCGATTTAAATCGGTCCCACTGCTTACCCAACTGAACGAAAAACAAGTAGCGGTATTCTCCGTCAATCAGTACCGCTTTCCAGGTGTGGAAATAAGTGCGACCTTAAAGCGCTACTACCCTTTCAGCGAAGTCTTAACCCACGTGATTGGGTATGTTTCTCGAATTAATGATCGCGACATGCAACGCCTGATCCGAGAAGAAAAAGACGCGAACTACCAAGCCACTCGCGACATTGGTAAGCTGGGTATTGAAAAATACTACGAAGACCTCTTACACGGTACAGCCGGATATCAAGAAGTCGAGGTAAACAGCCGCGGCCGAGTAATTCGTACCTTAAAGTACGTTCCACCTGTACCCGGAAAAGACATCGTTTTAAACCTTGATATCAACTTGCAGTTGTACGTACACCAATTGTTGGACGGCCGCCGAGGCAGTGCTGTAGTAATCGATCCTAGAGACAACGGCGTACTGGCTATGGTTTCAAGCCCTAGCTATGATCCTAACTCGTTCGTGCACGGAATCTCAGGTAAAGACTATCGCGCCCTTTTGAACGATAAAAACCGTCCTTTGGTCAACCGCACTACACTTGGCATTTACCCTCCTGCGTCTACCATCAAACCATTTATGGCGGTAGCCGCGCTGCAAGAAGGTGTCGTCACACCTAACACCACACGAAATGACCCTGGTTATTGGCGCATACCAAACTCTAACACTCGTCCGTTTCGTGACTGGTTGCGTTGGGGGCACGGGCGCGTCGATATCATTAAGTCGATCGAAGAGTCTGTTGATACCTTCTACTATCAAATCGCTTATGACATGGGTATTGACCGTATTTCGAATTGGATGATGATGTTCGGTTTTGGTGATTACACTGGCATTGATATCTACGAAGAAAGTAAGGCAAACATGCCGACTCGTGACTGGAAAATGTCTCGCCATAAAACCCCGTGGTATAAAGGTGATACGATCCCTGTGGGTATCGGCCAAGGATATTGGACAGCAACACCAATGCAAATCGCCAAAGCAACCTCCGTATTAGTAAACGAGGGAGAAGTGATCGCACCTCACTTGCTCAAAGCGACGATAGAAAATGGTAACGACTTCGAAGAGCAGCAAGCGACAGAATACGTGACTTACCCACCAATCAAGAATGTGCCTAAAAAGTACTGGGATATGGCGAAAGAAGGCATGCGTCGGGTAAACCATGGCACGCGCGGAACAGCTCGCCGCTCATTCTACAAAATGAATTATGAAACAGCGGGTAAATCAGGTACTGCACAGGTCTTCGGTCTGGGTGAAAACGAAGAATACAACGCCGATGAGATCGCCGAGCACTTACGTGACCATGCGTTATTTACTGGCTTTGCACCATTTGATGATCCTAAAGTGGTCGTCACTGTAGTACTAGAAAATGCCGGTGGTGGTTCTAGTAACGGTGCCCCAGTAGTAAGGAAAATTTTTGACCGAGTCGTTCTTGGTCCAGAAGAAATTGAGCCTGAAAACAATGCGAAGAAAGAGGTAAAACAGTAATGAAGATGGATCCCTCTACAGGTAAAAATCGCGCCCTGTTTGAACGCTTCCATATCGACTTACCACTCCTACTTGGCATACTGGCCCTGATGGGGTTTGGCCTGGTGATCATGTACAGCGCCAGTGGCCAAAGTTTACTGATGATGGATCGCCAAGCCATGCGAATGGTGCTTTCACTCGTTGTGATGCTCGTCCTTGCACAGCTTTCTCCACGAACTTACGAAAGCTTGGCACCTTTGATGTTCGTTGGTGGCGTTATACTGCTTTTCGGCGTGCTGTTTTTCGGTGAAGCATCGAAAGGCGCGCAGCGTTGGCTTAACCTCGGTTTTGTGCGCTTTCAACCGTCAGAGCTATTGAAGCTCGCAGTGCCATTAATGGTGGCTCGCTATGTCGGTAGACAGCCCCTTCCACCAACGCTAAAAACACTCATTGTTGCACTGATTATGGTCTGCTTACCAACCATTCTCATTGCAAAGCAGCCTGACTTAGGTACCTCGATCCTGATCGCCGCTTCCGGTATTTTTGTTATCTTCCTCGCCGGCATTAGCTGGAAAATCATCGCTGGTGCTGCGATTGCATTAGGTGGTTTCATTCCAATTCTGTGGTTTTTCTTGATGCGAGAGTATCAAAAAGTGCGAGTTCGTACTCTATTTAACCCGGAATCTGATCCGCTAGGAGCGGGCTACCACATTATTCAGAGTAAAATTGCGATTGGCTCCGGTGGTATTTCCGGCAAAGGTTGGTTGCAAGGTACGCAGTCACAACTAGAATTTCTTCCAGAACGACACACTGACTTTATCTTTGCAGTAATTGCTGAAGAATGGGGTATGATTGGCTTCCTTTGCCTTTTAGCCATCTATCTATTTATTATTGGACGAGGTTTATATCTCGCCAGCCAAGCGCAAACCGCATTTGGACGAATGATGGCAGGCAGTATTGTACTCAGCTTCTTCGTGTATATTTTTGTAAATATTGGCATGGTAAGTGGCATCCTACCTGTAGTAGGTGTACCGTTGCCACTCATCAGTTATGGCGGCACATCAATGGTAACCTTGATGGCTGGTTTTGGTATTCTGATGTCGATTCATACGCACCGAAAAGCATTCTCTAAGGCGACCTAGACATGCAAAAACGCGCTTTATATTCCTTGGTTTTCTCTGCTCTTATTTTGGCAGGCTGTTCATCAACTAGCCAAAAAGAACAAGAAGGCCGTTACGAACTCGAATCTGATGTTGCACCGGATACACCGCTTTCAGTCGAACACATCGAGGATGCGCATCCTAAATATGAACCGTACAGCCTAGGTGGGAACAAAGATTACCACTTGCGTGGCAAAGACTACAAAATAGTTCGCAATGCGAAAGGCTTTAAAGAAAAAGGCCGCGCATCTTGGTATGGGAAAAAATTCCAAGGTCATTTGACTTCTAATGGCGAAATCTATGACATGTACTCAATGACGGCAGCACATAAAACGCTACCGTTACCAAGTTACGTAAAAGTTACCAATACTGACAACGGCAAAACCACCATAGTACGAGTTAATGACCGAGGTCCTTTTCACGATGGCCGTATCATTGATTTAAGCTATGCCGCCGCGCACAAGTTAGATGTCATAAAAACAGGCACCGCGAACGTGGAAATTGAAGTGATCAGTATCAATCAGCCCACGGACAAAAAGTCATTAGAAGCGCACCCTAGGTACGTTATTCAAGTGGCATCATCAAAAAATGAAGAACGCGCGCGAACTTTAGGTACCGAGCTTGGTCAAAAATTGGATACAGAAACTTTCCTAGAGAGTGCGAAAGAGTCTTATCGCTTGTTGTTAGGGCCATTTACTGACTATTCCCTGACGCAAGCCACATTAGATAAAGTAAAGTTGCTCGGCTATTCGTCTGCATTTATTAAAAAACACAACACTGCCAAATGACCTCGTGTCATGAATTTCTCTTTGATCCCCCTCTTACATAACTAGGGATTCTGATAAGATGTCTGCAGTTAACCCAAAAATTTGAATTACCATGAATAAAAATAAGTTTGTGAAATCTATTCTCGTTTCTTCGGTTGCCCTTTCTGCAACTTTCGCTCAATCTGCTCTTGCATCACCTATCGTTGTTCCAGATGCCCCTCAAATCGCGGCGAAGGGCTACGTGCTGATGGATTACCATTCAGGTAAAGTACTGGCAGAGAAAGAGATGAACACAAAATTGTCTCCAGCTAGTCTGACTAAGATGATGACCAGCTATGTAATCGGCCAAGAGCTAGCGCGTGGTAATATCTCAGAAGATGATGATGTCACCATCAGTAAAAATGCGTGGGCGAAAAACTTCCCTGATTCATCAAAGATGTTCATTGAAGTAGGCACAACAGTTAAAGTACGTGACCTGAACCGAGGTATCATCGTCCAGTCAGGTAACGATGCCTGTGTTGCGATGGCAGAACATATTGCAGGTTCAGAAGATGCATTTGTTGACCTAATGAACGCTTGGGCCAACACATTGGGTATGACTAACTCGCACTTTGCCAACGTTCATGGCTTAGATAACGCAGAATTGTACTCAACACCATACGACATGGCACTGCTAGGTAAAGCACTTATCCGTGACGTACCAAATGAGTACCGAGTGTACTCAGAGAAGAAATTTACTTACAACGGCATCACCCAATACAACCGTAACGGTCTACTTTGGGATAAGAGCATGAACGTTGACGGCATCAAAACGGGTCACACAAGTAATGCGGGTTACAGCCTAGTAAGTTCAGCAACTGAAGGTCAAATGCGCTTGGTTGCGGTCGTTATGGGTACTAAAGATGCCAATGCTCGTAAGTCAGAAAGCAAAAAGCTGCTAAGCTACGGCTTCCGCTTCTTCGAAACAGTGGCACCGCACAAAGCAGGTGAAACGTTCGTAGAAGAAAAAGTGTGGATGGGTAACAAAGACACCGTAGCACTGGGTCTTGACCAAGATACTTACGTAACACTACCGCGTGGTGAAGCGAAAAACCTAAAAGCAAGCTTCGTCCTTGAAAAAGAGCTAGAAGCCCCAATTAATAAAGGTGATGTAGTTGGTAAGCTATACTATCAGATCGATGGTGAAGATATTGCCGAGTACCCACTAATGGCACTAGAAACCGTAGAGCAAGGTAGTCTATTTAGCCGCATGTGGGATTACATCGTATTGTTATTCAAGAGCTTCTTCTAAAAAGAACGTTAGAGTAGCAAACTTATTCGCAAAGCCGCCTGAATGGGCGGCTTTTTAAGTTTGAGCTCCTCGTCTTGAGTTCCCCCTAATTTGACTGTACTATTTCGCACCGCAACGAATATCTACTGGAGTTATCGATATGCTAACCATCAACTCTGATGCAAAATTAAAAGACCTGCTTGAGTTCCCTTGTTCATTTACTTACAAGGTAATGGGTCATGCAAAGCCTGAACTTCCAGAGCTTGTTCTTGAAGTTATTCAGCGCCATGCTCCAGGTGACTACAGCCCGACCGTTAAACCAAGTGCTAAGGGCAACTACCACTCTGTGTCAATCAACATTACTGCAACCTCTATCGAGCAGGTTGAGACACTGTACAAAGAGTTAGGTGAAATTGACATCGTACGCATGGTTCTATAATTTTTTGATATATTAAATTTTTTTTGAAAGCAGCCTTGGCTGCTTTCTTTTTATTTATCAAAGAGATAACGAGGCTTTACATCGCTTTCAGTTAAAAATCTGTTACGCAGCGGTAGAGCATCAGGGTTATCCGGTTTATAATCCAAAAACTTTATATATTAGCAACAGGAATTCCCATGCAACACCAACTTGTTGTAAAACGACTTGGCCGCCAAGACTATGAGCCTGTATGGAAGGCGATGCATGAGTTCACCGACCAACGCACAGAAGAAACCCGTGATGAAGTCTGGTTGGTAGAACATAACCCAGTATTTACGCAAGGACAGGCAGGTAAAGCTGAGCACTTGATTAACACTGGCGATATTCCTGTTGTACAAAGTGATCGCGGAGGCCAGGTTACGTATCATGGCCCTGGTCAGTTGGTCGCCTATTTCTTGATCAACCTACGCCGCAAAAAATTAGGTGTACGAGATCTCGTTACCACTATCGAGAACCTCGTGATCAACACGCTAAAAGCATACAATATCGATTCGGCCGCGCGACCTGACGCACCAGGCGTTTACGTTGACGGTAAAAAAATATGCTCTCTCGGTTTACGCATTCGTAAAGGATGCTCGTTTCATGGTTTAGCCTTGAACGTAAATATGGATTTAACACCGTTTCTGCGTATTAACCCTTGTGGTTATGAAGGTATGGAAATGGTTCAGGTCAGCCAATTTGGCGGCCCAGACAATGTAGAAGCCGTAGAAAAACAATTAATAGAAGAACTCGTTACTTTGCTCGATTATGAGCAAGTAGAATTCAGCACAGAAGCACCTTCTCAAGGTAATAAAGCATGAGCAAACCAATCCAGATGGAAAAAGGCGTTAAATATCGTGACGCCGATAAAATGGCATTGATTCCCGTAAAGAACATGCCTACAGAGCAGAAAGAAGTGCTACGTAAGCCTGATTGGATGAAGATCAAGCTACCAGCCGACAGCCAACGAATTCAAGACATCAAAGCGGCGATGCGTAAGAATAAACTTCACTCCGTATGTGAAGAAGCATCTTGCCCGAACCTAGCGGAATGTTTTAACCACGGTACAGCAACCTTCATGATCTTAGGTGCTATTTGTACTCGTCGTTGTCCTTTCTGTGACGTTGCTCATGGCCGCCCATTACCACCGGAAGCAGAAGAGCCTCAAAAACTGGCGAAAACCATTGCCGATATGAAGCTGAAATACGTAGTAATCACTTCTGTTGACCGTGACGATCTGCGTGACGGCGGTGCACAACACTTTGCCGATTGTAACCGCGAGATCCGTGCGTTAAACCCGCATATTAAGATTGAAACACTGGTTCCTGACTTCCGTGGTCGCATGGATGTAGCGCTTGATCTAATGAAAGACAATCCGCCAGATGTCTTCAACCACAACTTAGAAACCGCGCCACGTCTTTACCGTAAAGCTCGCCCAGGTGCGAACTACAAATGGTCACTTGAGCTTCTTAAGAAGTTCAAAGAGCAGCATCCCGATGTACCGACCAAGTCTGGTTTGATGATGGGTCTTGGTGAAACCAAAGAAGAAATCATCGAAGTACTGAAAGATCTACGCGCACACGGCGTAACGATGCTGACTCTAGGCCAGTATTTAGCGCCAAGCCGTCACCACTTGCCAGTAGAACGTTACGTTCCACCATCAGAGTTTGACGAGCTAAAAGAAGTTGCACTAGAACTTGGCTTCACGCATGCAGCGTGTGGTCCATTTGTTCGCTCTTCTTACCATGCCGATATGCAAGCTCAAGGTATCGAGATTAAATAAGCTCTCGCTTGTTTTGAAGAGAAAAGGTTGGCTCAGTGCCAACCTTTTTTGTATCTGACAAATGATGATAAAAAGCCATTCTACCACTGTCATTCTGAACAGCGAGGAACGAGCGTGATTCAGAATCAGTTTTCAGAATACTGATGATTTTTAGGGAAACTCTGAGTAAAAGAGTGTGCCTCAACAAGATTCCTGATCTCGCCTAGGCTCGTCGGAATGACGTGGTTTGGATATATTGAAAAGGGACAGTGTTGGTAGCCATCCCCTTATCACACTCTCTCGCTATATCTCATTCCAAACGCCAGACAAACAAAAAGGCCCTCAAATGAGGACCTTTCATCAATCAAATAATCAAACCGAATCGCAGAAATAGAACGAGTTCGCCTGAGTTATTTTCAAAAAATGTTAGGCGTAAACTGGTAGACGCTTACAAATTTCTAGCACTTTCTGTTTTGTCGCTTCGATAACTTCTTCGTTGCCGATGTTATCTAGAACGTCACACATCCAGTTTGCTAGCTCTTTTGCATCTTCTTCAGTGAAGCCACGGCGAGTGATCGCTGGCGTACCTACACGAATACCAGACGTTACGAATGGGCTGCGTGGGTCATTTGGTACTGAGTTCTTGTTTACAGTGATGTTTGCTGCACCTAGTGCCGCGTCTGCGTCTTTACCAGTGATATCTTTGTCGATTAGGTCAACAAGGAACAAGTGGTTTTCTGTACCGTTAGATACGATTTTGTAGCCACGTTCTTGGAACTGACCAACCATTGCTTTTGCGTTTTTCACTACGCGAGCTTGATAAGCTTTGAACTCTGGCTCCATCGCTTCTTTGAACGCTACTGCTTTACCAGCTATAACGTGCATTAGAGGGCCACCTTGACCACCAGGGAACACTGCTGAGTTCAGTTTCTTGTACATATCTTCGCCAGCATTTGACAAGATAAGACCACCGCGAGGACCTGCTAGTGTTTTGTGCGTCGTTGTTGTTACCACGTGAGCATGCGGTACTGGTGTTGGGTATTCACCGGCGGCGATAAGACCCGCTACGTGCGCCATATCAACAAATAAGTAAGCACCTGCTTTGTCAGCGATTTCACGCATGCGTTTCCAATCAACGATTTGCGAGTAAGCAGAGAAACCACCGATGATCATCTTAGGTTTGTGTTCAAGTGCTAGCTGTTCCATCTCGTCGTAGTTGATTTGACCAGCTTCATCGATACCGTAAGGGATAACGTTGTAGTGCTTACCCGAGAAGTTTACTGGTGAACCGTGAGTTAGGTGACCACCGTGTGCTAGGCTCATGCCTAAAACTGTATCGCCAGGGTTAAGAAGCGCCATGTAAACTGCGCTGTTTGCTTGAGAACCTGAGTGAGGCTGTACGTTAGCGTACTCACAACCAAATAGTTGGCATGCACGCTCAATTGCTAGTGCTTCAGCTTTATCTACGTACTCACAACCGCCGTAGTAACGCTTACCTGGGTAGCCTTCAGCGTATTTGTTCGTTAGCTGAGAACCTTGCGCTTCCATTACACGTGGGCTTGTGTAGTTTTCAGAAGCGATAAGTTCAATGTGTTCTTCCTGGCGAAGAGTTTCTTCCTGGATAGCTGCGAACAGTTCCGCATCGTAATCTGCGATGTTCATATCACGCTTAAGCATCTGTATCTCCTGACTCAGATTAGTACTGAAAGTTGCAAAAAAACTGTTGAATGACCCGACGCAAACGTTTTCGTCACCCTAATGGCGCGCATTCTACATAATTTGATTTAGGTCATAAAGAGAAATTTACAATTTTTCTCATGCAGTTTTTTCATGATGACAAGCAATGTTTACCATGCCAGCATTGCAATCGCATAACGACAATCTATTGCCTGTCAAATTTGTGCTTTACACCCTGTAAAACAGCAATTACATAGGTTTACCGTAAATTTTACCCTCTAGCTACCGAAAAGATCATCTTTTTACTACTATGCACGCCTTATTTATCACTAATGACTGCAACATTGATGGAAAAACACTCATTAAAAGAAGACTGGATAGCGATTCTCACGGGTACCTTTTTAGTAGCTCAAGGCGTTTTCTTTCTCCAATCCGCTAACCTTCTAACGGGAGGCACGACTGGATTGGCTCTGCTTATTAGCCAATTTACACCTTTTACCTTTGGTGTGCTGTACTTTTTAGCAAACAGTCCTTTTTACTTACTAGCATGGAAACGCTTCGGCCGTCATTTCGCCATTAATAGTGCCATTTCTGGCGCGTTGGTTTCTATCTTTGCCGATCATCTTTATTTGCTAATCTCGCTCGAATCGGTAAATGAAGTTTATTGCGCCGTCGCAGGCGGGCTTTTAATGGGGCTCGGTATGCTGATCCTATTCCGACATCGCTCCAGCTTGGGTGGCTTTAACGTGCTGTGTTTGTTTATCCAAGACAAATTTGGCATTTCAGTTGGCAAAAGCCAAATGGCAATCGATGCATGTATCCTGTTTGCTTCATTCTTCTTTGTCACACCAGAAGTGATTGGCCTTTCAATTTTGGGGGCGTTTGCACTCAATCTCGTGTTAGCGATGAACCACAAACCGCACCGCTATTCCGTGACCTACGGTTCATAAATTTTTGATAATGATTGAAGCGCGATTTATAAGATTTCGCGCTCCAATCGCTATATAATACTTCGCGATTTCCAAATAGATCGGTACGGTATGCGCGACTTTCTGCAACAAGCTAAACAGACTCACAGTTATATTGCGATTGGAGAGCTGATCTATAACCCGAAGACACAGACCCTTCATCAAGATGTTATCGCGATTGATCTTGAACCTCGCACCATTGAATTATTAGAACTGCTGTTAACAAGCGTTGGCCACCCACTCTCTGCTGACACCATTATTGAAACCATTTGGCAGAGCAAGTTCATCTCTAAGAATGTGCTCACGAACCGCATTAGCACCTTACGTGCCCTGCTACAGCAGTACTTACCCGAATACGATGCCGCTAAGCTTTTAGTCACTTACCCCCGCAAAGGCTACTTTCTTAACCCTGCCAATATTCGTTTGGTGCCACCAGCGAAAAGCCATCGACGCGTTATCCCAACTCAGGTTGCGAGGAATAAGAACTTCAAGCTGATTTTTGCTTATAGCTTGTGTGCCATACTTGCAGTTTGTAGCGTGACGCTCGCAAGCTTGTTATGGCAACGCCAAGAAATCTCAACACAACAAACACGTCATCAACTACTGATTCCCAAAGTCGAGCTACTACTCAACCGTGTCGATTCAATCGGCTCTCAGGCGCGAAAATACCGCATACTGGTCAAAGCCATCTTGCTGCAACAACAAGTCGAATATCCATACACCGACATCGCCAACCAAGATGCTCCCAGTTACTTTCTTGATCCTATCGGTCATACGCCATATTTCCCTGGCGCACGAAACATGCAGACCAGCGACTACGAGCTCAATATCGAGTTAAAAGACGGCGCAAAACAGGGCATCTTGAAAGCGCAGATGAACCTTATTTATCCTGCGACGGGCAAGCTGGCGTTTCGCAATGAGTACACACTGCGTTTATCTTCCTTACAATCGGATATTTTCCAAATGCACTCGGATGTCGCGCAATACTTCAATCTGCCTGCACCTTCGGCAAGTACGTGGCAGCTTTCGGGTGTTCACAAAAAAATGTTATTCGAGAATGCCTTTTCTAGCCGACCTCTCCGACAATCTGATGAGTTTGCGGCTATCACAACGGCAAGACATCTCGCCTTATACGAGCACGAACATCAAAAGCTGGAAGCGTATTTAACTCAAGTACAATCGTCGTTTGATGTTTTGCCAGATGAGCTGAGCCTCTGGTTAGGTCTATTGCATTTCAAATTAGGTAACTTAGACAGGGCAAAAGCTCTGTTAACGACACCAGATGGCGACTCACGCATCCAAAACGCACTGATTTATACCTTTGTGTCTCACATTGCTTATAAGCAGAACAAACTTGAACAGTTCCGTCTCAACTACATGGAATCACTGGTGGCGCTGCTGCGCGTTTTACCTTCCGAAACCTTGTTTGAACGTCTTTCTCAATCTGAATCAAAAGAGACTTGCCTCCAACCGTGGAAAACGTTGCATGTTAGTGTGACCGATCAAGAAATCATAAGCCGATGGAAAGCGCTCATTAACGAGTATTGCACTAACGTAGCCAACGAAATAACCCCAAATAAAACAAAGACCTAAATATAAAATTAAGCTTTCATTAACCCCTGTTATCTTTTGTTTTTTGCCCTTTTTCTCTCACTGAACTTAGCATGCTCGCATTCAAGCAACGGCCCAACATGAAGCGGCCTTATCAATCAGGAATGTAAACCATGCTAAACAAAATGACGCTTATCGCAGCAGCAACTCTGGCTATTTACGGCTGTGGCGGAGGTTCGTCTTCTGGCAGTGCGAATCCAAACAAAGTGCCTCAAGAAAGTTTCGACGTCTCGATTCACAACTCAATCTTCGCTCCCACGCCAAGCACACAGCTAAACTACGCATTTAGCTTGGATGGCCAACCAGAAGGCGACATGAAACTGAGCTTCCAAGCGATGGATCGCGAGCAAATATTGGCAGCATTGGCACAAATCCCAAACAGCGAGGCAATGGTCCAGTTGGTTAATGACTTGGTGAACTACGGCGCCGAACAGTTCTACTATTCAGACGAGCAGTACAACGACGACGAAGAGAGCAATACGCTTTACTTTGTAGGATCAGATGGTGCACTCCATGAAATCACTGACGCTTATTTCATTGGTCATCAGTTTATTGCCATGCTTATGCACAGCAGTCCGATTTTCCGCCTAAACGGTGACGACGTAAAAGAGAAAAGCCCGAATATTGACATCGGTGAAGAAACTATGTCTCTGCAAACCACTCTTACAGGCTACGCAGTTCACAACCTTCTAGACCGTTTTGAAGATCATGAGTGGGTACAAAACCTTCCTATGACAGCATCTTGCCAAGTGGTTTGGCAACAGCAAATCCGAGAGACTGGTGTGCGTAAAGCGTTCTCGATCTCAGGCAAGAAAATTGAAGCGGCATACCTGATGGAAGAGAACATCTACAACCTAAACTGTGATGATATGGACTCAATGGAGTTCGCCACTTCGGCAGAACGTTGGTTTAATCCGAGCTTAGGTCTGATTGAACAAATTGAACTGCTGAAAGTACAACAAGTACAAATCAACGAAGAGAAAGTGCAGCTAACAGCGATTGAAACAAAATAAGCTCGCATTTTTTAGAGATATCTCAATAAAAAAGGCTTTGGGGAGCACACCAAAGCCTTCATCTCGAACATCAATCTTAGGGGTGATGACACCCGAGTTTATTCTTCTATCAATAAAATACGAGTTTCGTAAGGTCGTAACACTTGATGGTTTGACGCGACTGCGCTCGCTGAGTTTTGATAGTTAGATAGCAAGTTTTTCGCCTTACTCATATCAAAACGTTCTGGCAGAACGCATTCCACCTCTTCAGCGTAGTAGTTATTGATACACAGCAGCGTTTGCTTATCGTTCTGACGAGCGTAAGCGAAAATACGTTTATGCTCTGGCAGCAGGTCCTCGTAACGACCATCGGTGATCACTGGAACCTGTTTACGCAGTTCAATCAGACGCTTGTAAAAGTAGAACACCGAGTTCAAATCGGCAACCGCAGCTTCAGCATTGATTTCAGTGTAATTCTGCGCCACTTCAAGCCACGGTGTGCCCTCAGTAAAGCCCGCGTGTTTTGCACTGTTCCATTGCATTGGTGTACGTGAGTTATCACGCGACTTCTGTGCCAAGATCGCCATCATATAGTCATGAGATACACCATCACGGTTGACCATGATGTCGTACATGTTAGTACTTTCAACATCACGATATTGGCTGATTTCGGTATAACCCGGGTTGGTCATGCCGATCTCTTCCCCTTGGTAAACATAAGGTGTGCCTTGCATCATGTGCACTGATGCCGCAAGCATCTTGGCAGATTCAACACGGTATTGCTCGTCGTTACCTAATCGGCTCACAACGCGTGGCTGGTCGTGGTTACACCAGAACAGCGCCCCCCACCCTTTGCCATTTAAGCCCGTTTGCCAATGATTGAAGACCTGTTTTAACTGAATGAAATCAAACGGCGCTTTGGTCCATTTTTCACCATTTGGATAATCGACTTTCAGATGATGGAAGTTGAACACCATGGATAGCTCTTTGCCGTCTAGCGAAGAATATTGCTGGCAGTGCTCTAGTGTGGTGGAAGACATTTCACCCACCGTCACGCTGCCGTATTTTTGAAACACAGATTCGCTAATCTCTTGAAGGTATTCGTGCACGCGTGGGCCGTCGGTGTAGAAGCGGCGACCATCACCAATATCATCACTTGGAAAATCTTGCTGCTTGGAAATCAGGTTGATAACGTCGAGACGGAAACCATCGACACCTTTGTCTGCCCAGAAGCTGATGACTTCTTTCACTTCTTCACGCACTACTGGGTTTTCCCAGTTTAAGTCCGCTTGCTCTTTAGCAAAAAGGTGCAAATAGTACTGGCCTGTTTTTTCATCCAGCGCCCAAGCGTTGCCACCAAACTTTGATTGCCAGTTGTTTGGTTCAGCACCATCTACCGGATCTTTCCAGATGTAGTAATCACGGTATGGGCTGTTTTTATCACCCAGTGCGGATTGGAACCACTTGTGTTCTGTCGACGTGTGGTTCACTACAATGTCCATGATGATACGAATGCCCAACTGATGCGCTTCTGCTAGCAAAGTATCGAAATCTTCCATAGTGCCGAACTGTGGATTGATCGAGTAGTAATCGGAGATGTCATAACCGTTGTCGATCATTGGCGATTGGTAAACCGGCGTCAGCCAAATCGCATCCACACCAAGATGCTTAAGATAATCCAGCTTAGAAATGATCCCTTTGATGTCGCCCGTGCCTTTACTGCCACTGTCACAAAAGCTTTTTGGGTAAATTTGATAGATGGTTGCGGTTTTCCACCAGCTCTCATCATGCTTGGTCATAGCCATTTCTAACACTCACTTACCAGTAATCGGAAACTTAAAATTTGAAAAGAAAAATAGGAGGAGGCAGCCAAGTCACTGCCTCAAATAGAATTACGCGTTTGCAGGCTCAAGCTCACCTTGGGCTTGTGCACGCTTATAAAGAATTAACGTTAATGCAGCAGGTACCAGCATTGCGACTAACATAGCCAAAGCAAAAATGCCCCAGAACTGCGGTTGGATAGACAAGATGCCCGGCAAACCGCCCACACCGATACCGTTCGCCATTACGCCCGCACTACCACAAATAGCAGCAGCACACGCACTACCGATCATCGCGCTCAGCATTGGGAACTTGTATTTCAAGTTGATGCCGTACATCGCCGGTTCAGTCACGCCAAGGTAAGCAGAGATAGCCGCAGGCACTGAGATATCACGCTCGCCGTGTTTTTTACTGATGATAATGATGCCGACGACCGCAGACGCTTGAGCAATGTTTGAAAGTGCAATCAGAGGCCAAATTGGCGTGCCGCCTAGCTCTTGCATTAATTGAAGGTCAACCGCGTTAGTGGTGTGGTGAATACCAGTAATGACCAATGGCGCGTATAGGAAGCCGAAGATGGTTGAGCCAATCATTGCGAAGTCACCTGTCATGGCTGCTTTTGCTGCGAAAGCAACACCATCACCCAACATACGACCGAATGGGCCAATGATAGAGTGCGCAAGAATCACAGACACAATGATAGAGACAAACGGCACAACCACTAGGTAAAGGTAAGACGGAATGATGCGTTTTAAGTTGGTTTCAATAAACGCCAGTGCCATACCAGCGAGCATTGCCGGAATCACTTGCGCTTGGTAGCCCACTTTCTCGATGGCAAATAAGCCAAAGTCCCATACTTCAGGCACTTGCTTACCAATTAGGTAGGCGTTCATTAACTGTGGCGAAACCAGCGTGACACCCAATGTGATACCCAAAATCGGAGTACCGCCGAGTTTTTTCACTGTCGACCAACACACGCCAACTGGTAGGAAGAAGAAGATTGCTTCACCAATTAGCCATAGGAAAGAGTGTACCGTTGCCCAAAACTGGCTGATTTCCGTTAGCGTTTGACCATCAAACATCTTGATGTCGCCAATCACGTTACGGAAGCCAAGAATCAGACCACCGGTAATGATCGCAGGTAGCAGTGGTACAAAAATTTCTGCAAGGTGGGAAATACCACGCTCAACGATATTCATGTTTTGACGAGCAGCGTTCTTCGCTTCGTCTTTGCTGGCTTCACTTTTACCCGTCAGTCCGATCAGTACCTTGTAAACTTCATCCACTTCAGTACCGATAACCACTTGGAACTGGCCTGCGTTGGTAAAACAGCCCTTCACCATCGGTAATGCTTCTAACTGTTTCGTATCTGCTTTGTCCGTATCATTTAGAACAAAACGCAAGCGAGTTAAACAGTGACTTACACTGGCAATATTGTCCGGCCCCCCGACCAGCTCAATAAGACGCTCCACGTCTTTACGCGCAATCTTACTCATAACTTTGTCCACCCTGTATTGGATACATTCGATTCATCATTTTGTTTTTATAAATGGGAACATTCCCATTTCTTAATTTTAATATTGCCATTCGAAGACAAAAAACAAAATGGGAACAGTCCCATTAATTGAGAATGATCACAGTATAATTTTAGAGCAGATCGTTTTAGTGTGGATTAACAAACGATAGGCTGTTGAGTAAAGTGAACCACTTCCTCATCGCCATTTAATTGATTGATCAGCATGTTAGCGGACTTCTCACCTGCAAGGGTATAACCTGGGTCGACACTAAATACTTTAGGGAAAAGGAAAGAGAGCAATTCATTACCACCAACACCTGTCACAACCACGTCTTCACGTCCTAACTCTTGAAGACGCTTAATCACGCCCAACGCGATAGTGTCACTGGCGCACACGATGGCCTGAGTATCAGATTGAAGGACTTTGTCTACCAACTGATAAGCACTTTCATGGCTCAACTTACCCGTTTGGAAACAAGGTGCAATTTGCTTGCGTTGACACCAAGCTTTATAAGCATTTAGACGAGCTAAGCCAGTGGTTTTGTCTTCAGGATCAACACCAATATAAGCAATGCGAGATAAAGATTGCTGCTCAAGGTGAGACAAAGCCATGTCTATCACACCTTGGTTATCGTAGTTGATCGAGGAAACCATTTGCGTGTCCATCGCGATCACGACGATACGATTCCCCCACTCCGCCAATGCTCGCTCATCACATCCAGTAAAGCCAAACACGATCACCCCATCGACGTTGCGACGTTTAAGCACATCCAAATGCTCATTGGTTTTATCGCGATCGAATTGGCTTTCCATGATCACCGCATCATAACCAGCGGAATACAAAGCATTGAGCATGGTACCAACGGCGCGATTTTCTGATGGTGAGTCTAAACGGGAGATGATAACCCCAATGACTTTTTGGCTGCCACCACGCATCGACTGCGCCGACTTTGATGGGACGTAGCCTGATTCACGAATGATTTGCTCTACCTTCTCACGCGTTTGCGGTTTTACCTTGGGATCGTTAGTAAGCACACGGCTTACTGTTGATTTGCCCACGCCTGCCAATTTTGCGATATCAAGAATGGTGAGTTTTTTGCTCATAAGTGTTCAGATTAAAAGAAGGAATCAAACAAAAGGGAAGCAGTGGCTTCCCTTATCTCAGTCAGTAATGAAGATTACTTGTTTAAGTACGCAGGCACATCTGCAATGCTATCTAATACTACCGTTGCAATGGCTTCGCCCTGTTCCGTTACTGGCTTACCAGTGCGAACCAAAATCTTAGTGCCAACGCCTGCCGCTTCTGCTGCCATCATGTCTTCAGCTTTATCGCCGATCATCACAGATTTCTCCATGTCGATCTTCAAGAAGTCACGCGCAGAAATGAACATGCCTGGTTTTGGCTTACGGCACTCACAATCTTGCTTGTACTCGCCAATGCCATGTTCTGGATGATGTGGACAGTAATAGATACCATCGAACTCAACACCATTATCAGCAAAGTTCCAATCCATCCATTGAGTCAGAGACAAGAAACGGTCTTCACTGAATTTACCGCGTGCGATGCCCGATTGATTCGTCACTAACACTAGAAGGTAGCCTTTATCTTTTAGCGCTTTCGTCGCTTCAAATACACCATCAATGTACTCAAAATCATGTTCGTCATGAACGTAGCCGTGGTCAACGTTTATCACGCCATCACGATCGATAAAAACAGCAGGTTTTGCCAAAACGTATTTCTCTATTAACTCGGTTTAATCAGATTATTACATACCTTATAAACTTCAACACTATCTAATTCATTCTAGGCCTCGACAAAACGGTTGATTTGTTGGGCAAGAATCGGTAAATCTGAGGGTGCCCCGCCGTCTACCTCCTGCTTGTTATCTATACACCTTCGTTTCAAAACAGAACATCCATACATTTAGACGTCTAGACGTAAAAATATCTATTGACTTCATTCTGCTTAACCCATAGCATCAACTGAAAATTGAGATAAAGCTCAACATTAAGTTCTGTCAAAGGCCGTTTTTGACAGCGAAGTTCCCCGTATCTTTGGGCAGGTTGAAACATGATAGAAATAAAAAACGTCAATAAAGTGTTCTACCAAGGCAGTAAGGAAATCCTTGCCCTGAAAGACATTAACTTACACATCGACAAAGGCACCATCTTTGGTGTTATCGGTTCATCAGGTGCTGGTAAAAGTACGCTGATCCGCTGTGTCAACATGCTAGAAGCGCCGACCTCTGGTTCCATCATCGTTGATGGTGTAGATCTAACCAAACTCAGTAAAAAACAACTAGTCGAAACACGCCGTAACATTGGCATGATCTTCCAGCACTTTAACCTGCTTTCGTCTCGTACTGTGTTTGATAATGTGGCATTACCCCTAGAACTGGCAGGTAAAGACAAATCGCAAATCACAACAAAAGTAACTGAGTTGCTAAAGCTTGTAGGCTTAGCCGACAAACACGAGAGCTACCCATCTAACTTAAGTGGCGGACAAAAACAGCGTGTGGCAATTGCTCGTGCATTGGCATCCGATCCTAGCGTGCTGCTTTGTGATGAGGCCACTAGCGCACTAGATCCAGCAACAACTCAATCTATCCTTGAGTTATTGAAAGAGATCAACCGCAAACTCAACATCACGATTTTACTTATCACTCACGAAATGGAAGTCGTAAAAAGCATCTGTCACGAAGTAGCAATCATCGGTGGTGGTGAGCTGGTGGAAAAAGGCACCGTTGGCGATATTTTTGCGCACCCTAAGACAGAGCTGGCACACCAATTCATTCGCTCAACGCTGGATCTTTCCATTCCTGAAGATTACCAAGCACGTCTGCAAGCAGAGCGTGTTGATGGCAGCTATCCGTTGGTTCGCTTAGAGTTTACTGGCGCAACCGTCGATGCACCGTTAATGTCGCAAATTTCTCGTAAATACAATATTGATGTGAGTATTTTGAGTTCCGACCTTGATTACGCTGGTGGCGTGAAATTCGGCATGATGGTCGCAGAGCTATTTGGTAACGAAGAAGATGACAACGCAGCTCTTGAATACCTGCGTAAGCACAACGTAAAAGTAGAGGTACTTGGTTATGTCCTTTAATACGATTTCTGAATGGCTGAGTTTAAACAGCAAACTACTTTTAGGTGCAACGTGGGAAACGCTTTACATGGTTGCGGTTGCCGGATTAGTCGGCTTTGCTGTGGGTATTCCATTAGGCGTAATCCTCCATATTACTAAAAAAGGCGGCCTACTTGAAAACACCAAACTAAATAGCGGCTTAGGCGCTATCGTTAACATTGGTCGCTCAGTGCCATTCCTCGTACTGATGGTTGCGATTATTCCAGTGACAAAAATGCTGGTTGGAACCTTTATCGGTACAACCGCAGCAATCGTCCCACTGACTATTGGCGCCATTCCTTTTGTCGCTCGTCTTATTGAAGGTGCTTTATTAGAAGTACCGACAGGCTTGGTGGAAGCTGCGCAGTCAATGGGGGCGACACCAACACAGATCATCACAAAAGTTCTACTGCCTGAAGCAATGCCGACTATTGTTAACTCAGTAACGATTACCTTGGTCACTCTCGTTAGCTACTCAGCTATGGCGGGTACGGTAGGCGGCGGCGGCCTAGGCGACGTAGCCATCCGTTACGGTTTCCACCGCTACGATGTAACTATCATGGCCGTGACTGTCGTGATGTTGATTGTTCTAGTACAGATTATTCAGTCTATCGGCGACGCAGTGGTGCGCCGTGTAGACCACAGATAAGCATCAAAAATACAAATTATAAGGAGATAAAGATGAAATTTAGCCTTAAAGGTCTTTTGACTGTAGCAACGGCCGCCTCTGCTCTTGCTCTAGCGGGTTGCGGCGACAAAGAAGTAGACGTAAACAAAGTAAAAGTTGGCGTTATTGCTGGTGCTGAAGCACAAGTAGCCGAAGTTGCCGCTAAAGTAGCAAAAGAGAAATACAACCTAGACGTTGAGCTAGTAACATTTACCGATTACGTAACACCAAACGCCGCTCTGGATGATGGTTCAGTAGACGCGAATGCGTTCCAGCACAAACCATACCTAGACCAACAAGTGAAAGACCGCGGCTACAAACTGGCTATCGCGGGTAACTCATTCGTTTACCCTATTGCTGGTTACTCAAAGCAAGTAAAATCAATTGATGAAATTCAAGATGGCGCACGCATCGCAGTACCAAACGACCCAACGAACCTAGGTCGCTCACTACTGCTTCTTGAGCAACAAGGTTTGATTACGCTACGTGATGGCGTTGGTCTACTCGCTACAGTACGTGACATCGTAGGCAACCCTAAAAATATCGAAATCATTGAACTAGAAGCCCCACAGCTTCCACGTTCACTGGATGACGTAACGCTATCTATCATCAACACCACTTACGCAAGCTCTATCGACCTATCGCCAGAGCGTGACGGCGTGTTCGTTGAAGATAAAGACTCACCATACGTAAACCTAATTGTCGCTCGCGAAGAAAATGTTAATGCGCAAAACGTACAAAACTTCGTAAAAGCTTACCAAACGGAAGAAGTTTACGAAGCGGCAAAAGAGCTGTTCAAAGGCGGTGTTGTGAAAGGTTGGTAATCCCACTTTTCAAAACATGACCGAAAACAACGTTCTAAACATAAACGTTCTAAACCTAAAAGGGCTGATGTGAAAACATCAGCCCTTTCTATTTGTCTATCCGCCCATTTAAGTAACTTCAATTCGCTACTTAAGGTGGTCCCAAGAGATGTTGGAAACGATTCGGCAGTCATCACACTTAAAATGAAATATGTCATGTAGTGGCTCATCGAGTAGCCACTCGCCATCGCATTTTGGACACTTGCGCGCTTTCTCGCTCTCCAGTGACTGACCTCCGACACGATACTGGTAATAGTACGTAGGGATCTTCGTGATGTATTCGATACGGCCACGTAAGTCCCAACCTCGGCGAAACAGCACACTATCCACATCGCAAATTTCGTGCAGCGCCGCATGTTCCGCTCGGCAACCCCCTGCCATTTGGATTTCATCACACGCTTGCCACTCAGTCTGCCACTTAATGACGGCTTTATGGTCTCCATTAAGTGTTGGCTCATTACGATACAAAGGAATTGGCAACAGGGTTTCACCACTTCGCAAAGGCGAACACGTATGAACATAAGTCGTGTACAACACTTGCCAGCTAGGTGTCTCTTCTTCGGCTGCTTGTTCTGAATTCAAATCACGCCCCAGCATACGCATTTTCGGAGCAAGCAAAGACGCATCCGACAAACGGTTCATGCACACTTTGACGAAATCTGAGTGATAACGTGGATGCAAGCTGTCTTGTTCTGGGCAAACAACACGAACGAAAAATTCACCTTCTCCCATCACTATCGGAAATTCACGACCTAATACTTGACCGTTGTAACGCAGAGCATCCATCAAGCCATTAATGGCTTTGTCTACCGCGCTGACGGTGGTGTTATCAAAACACTCAAACTGCAACTCAACAACATACATACTTAGACGGCAGCCTCTAACTTATTCAAGAACTCAACCAATGAATCTGCCAATACATCACGTTTAGAGGTGCCCAAACGCTCTAGAATCACATTGCCAGTGAGGTTACAAATAGAAATCACATCCATTTCCTCATCTGTCGCTGCGATAAATACTGTTGGTTTAAGTTTCAAGCGGCGCTGCGTCACCAAATGACCAAGAATATTTTCTTGTAGACGCACGAAATCGTCATCGCTCCAGACTTGCAGCAGCGTCAACGAATTACCTTGCCAAGTTGCCTCCATATCAGCGCAGTATTGAGAACCATAAAAGGCTTTAACATCATCTTGCAGTGACAACTCAATCGCATTTTCCACATTGGTGAAATCGGCCATTTCATCACGTGCGACCGCTTTCCAAAGCACCTTTCCATCACGCTTCTCTTCGACACAAGGAGAAACAAGCTCTGCAAGCTCTTCACTGCTTGGCAACTCATTGTGCTTAGCTTGCCAAGCTTGTTGGTAGCGCAGGCTGAACTCTTGTAGCGCCTGAGTAACGTTTGGGGTCATGAAGGTCTCCTCATTCCTTATTTATCAGATAGCCGTACTTGCCGGATGGCAATTGACCAGCGGATTCAGTAAAATTCTCGCCATTCTAATCGAAAACGACCACAAAGTATGAGCAAATATTCTGACGCTAAAGAGCTTGCTGGCCTAACACTAGGTAAAACGACCGAGTATGCGAACCAGTATGACCCAAGCTTGCTGCAACCAGTCCCTCGCAGCCTGAACCGAGATGACCTCCAGTTAGGCGATACTCTGCCTTTCATGGGGCACGACATTTGGACGCTGTACGAACTGTCTTGGTTAAATAGTAAAGGTTTACCACAAGTGGCCGTTGGCGAAGTATACATTCCAGCCACCAGCGCAAACTTGATTGAATCGAAGTCTTTCAAACTGTACTTAAACAGCTATAACCAAACCCGCTTTGCAAGCTGGGAAGAAGTGACTGAGCGTTTAACACAAGACCTTTCTGAATGCGCAGGTGAAAAGGTGCTGGTTGAGGTGAATCCAGTGACCCACTATACCAATCAACCTATCGTAACAATGGACGGTGAATGTATTGATGACCAAGACATTAACATCACCAGTTACGATTTCGATGCCGATTTGCTTGAAGGTGCAGCAGGTGAAGTACAAGTTGAAGAGGTGCTACATAGCCACCTATTGAAATCAAACTGTTTGATCACTAACCAACCCGACTGGGGCAGTGTAGAAATTCGCTACCAAGGCGCAAAAATAGCTCGTGAGAAGCTGTTACGTTACTTAGTGTCTTTCCGCGAGCACAATGAGTTCCACGAACAGTGTGTAGAGCGTATTTTTACGGATCTAATGAAATACTGCCAACCAAGCAAACTGACCGTATTTGCCCGCTATACGCGCCGTGGAGGCTTGGATATCAACCCTTACCGCTCAACGGAACAAGATAAGCCAGCTCACAATCACCGTATGGCTCGTCAGTAAGCGCATAGGCAACAGAAATAAGTTCGGCAATCTAAAGGGTTGCCGGACGTTTTTATTGTCCAAGCATGTTACTATATCAAATGGCTTCAACCCGCATTTAAACGGCTAATTGAGGCTTTTCGCCGTTATCGCCATATCTAAAAACAGTTCGAGGGAACGAAAGGATGTTTTGGGACAGTTCGCGTCTATTCAAATTGATTGGCTTTCTTTGCTTGCTGTTTGTACAGCCACTTCATGCAACCATTTTATCGTCCGCGTTACTCAACGAAGCACAACAATTGGCGGAAATAGAACCATCACAAGCAAAACAAGCGGCAACCAACTATTTGTCACAGCGTGAGCTAACAGAACGCAAAGAAAGTGACAGCCCTTCAGCCATGTCTCGCGACGAAACAGATCGTAGCGTTCGCACACCAAGCAGCACCATCGAAGCGCACAAGATTATCGCTCAGGCAGATTACGCCATGGGTAATGTTCGTTCGGCTATCGAGCACCTAAATAAAGCGGAACGCTTAGCGCAAGAATATCAATTGCCGTACATGGACTTAGATCTCCAGCTGATGCGCAACCAAATGATTTGGATGTACGACGAAAACTACTCAAAAGCGGAAGACACGCTTAACCAAATTGAACAACAGCTCGATGAAGCCGATGCCGTATTACAACGCACCGACAGCGTTCGCTACCGACTAGTGATGCAAAGAGCACTCCTCGCTTCACATAGTGGCGATATCATTAAAGCGGAAAACTTGTACTCTGAAGCAAAGACCATGCTTGACGATAGCCGCTCTGAGTTAGCCTTGATCGACTACTACACAGCCGTCGGCGAGTTTTACCTCAATAGCAAGAAATACAATTTGGCTTTGTCAGAGCTGCTATACGGTTATTGGCAATCTATTGAAAGTAACAGTGGTGCAAGATTAGCAAAAGTGAATCGCCTTTTGGCTAGGCTCTTCCAGGAGCGACGAGTGTACGACAAAGCGATCGAATACTTATCTCAAGCCGCAGATTTTTATGACTCTTACCCTAGCTCTCCGATCCTAGCGGACGTCCTAGAGCAAATGGGCGACATCTACTTTTATCAGGGTAAGTTTAACCTTGCGTTAGTGCATTACTTCAACGTGCTTGACCATGAAAGTACCAGTAAGAACATCAATAGAATCATTAAAATTCGCTTAAGCTTGGCGGCTACCTACCTACAACTCTATAACTACGCGCTAGCAGAGCAGTACTTAGACCGCTCTAAAGAGCTTTTAGAATACACCAATATTCCTAAGCTTGAAGCAAAGGCTGCCCTGCTTCAGTCAGGTCTGGCTTATCATCAAAATGACAGTAAAGACGTCATTACTAATGCTAAGCTGGCGTTAGCACTTGCTGAAAAGTCACCTGAAAATAACAACTTCATTAAGCAGCAGTCATACCGTTTACTTGGGTTGGGTTACGAGCAGGCAGGCGAATACAAACTTTCTCTGCAAGCTTATAAAAAATACACCAACCTCGTTCGTCTAGAACAAAAGCAGCTTAACCAAATCAGTGAGGATGCGTTCCGTCAGCAAAAAGAATTTGCCGAACAAACCATCCATTACATCGGTCAATCAGAACGCTTAGAGCAAGTGGAAAGAGAGCATCGTAAATTCCAGAAAATCTCATTTGCATTGTTTATTACTGTCTTGGTCATGTTTTTGTTCATTATGCGCCGTGGTGTCATTATGCAGCGCCAAGCAAGTGAAATCGAAAAACTGCGTAACGACCTCTTCACCCACTCTCGCTCTCGTTTACGTAACTTGCGTATGCTGAATGTTAAGCTTTCTCGCTCATTGAAAAAGTCGAGCGAAACTTTCGAGCAATGGCAAATGGGTGAATTGATCCACGAACCACTTAATGATCGCCTACGCTTTGTTATGATCGATTTGCCATTCTTACGAAGCATGTACGTCCATAACGGCTATAAGGCAGGTCTAGAACTAGAACGGGCATTTGGCGACTTCCTTGCGGAAAAAATAGAAAAACCGTCGCGTCTTTACCATTTCTCAGATGCGAACTTACTCTACATAGAACCGAACGCTGACCGTGATGCTTCTGCCGAAGTCATGTTCGAAAAATTCCAGACTTGGGTGGATGAGTTCGCACAGCAGCACAACGTCAATCGTATTATTCGTATGGGCATCAGCGATTATCCGTTCTTACCCCGAGCCTACACTGCAATTAACGATGAGGAATTACTCGATCTGTTATTGCTTGCTACTCACATCGCACGAGAAGTCAGCTTGAAGGATAAGCAAAGCCACTGGGTGTTCTTAAAAGCCATCGATAATGCGCCTGCTGCTAGCTTTGCAACAGGTAACATAAGAACTGCCTGTCAACATGCCATTAGCCAAGGCCTGATCAAGATCCATTCGTCCTACAAGAATGAGGACGACATCAAGAAAATATTAAAAAATGGATAATTAAACGCCTGTTGAACGTAATAACTAATGACGCTATAAAGTTTTTTGTTATTATCAGATAATTGTCAGTAGTACATGGACTTAACCGTAGTCACTTCATGGGAATCTTGGAATCCGATATTCAGTCGCAGCTGCATCAGCTGAGTTGTCAACTTGACCAACTCAGACTGACTCATCGTGATACTTCACTCAAATTCAAACGTGAACAACAAGTTCTTAAACGCGTTGTGGCATCATTGTCTTCAGCTTGCCAGGGTTCGAATACTCAGGTATCCAACTACCTATTTGAAATCCAACAAGAGCTGCAACATCAAAAAGATATCAGCACTCTTATCCCGCGTTTAGCGGTATTAGAGAGGATGCTCAAACAGCAGTCGAAGACGATGGATAAACAAAACGGTTACCTTGACGAACAAATCAAGCACAGTGGTGAAACACTGCAACGTGTCACGGGCTTACCTGCGCAGTTAAAACGTGAACTACGGAACCTGATGAGTTTCTCTGAAGTTCACGCTAGCAATAAAGCTGATCAAGCCACTAAGCTACTGAGTATTTACGAACGCGCTCTGAAAATCATCACGTCTAATTCACGTCTACATCTTAGTGAATTTGAAAACAATCCCGACAGATCTCAGCTTGAGTGCTTAGCCAGCGACCTCCAACATACTATTACAGAGCTTGATTTCGAGGGAGAATCAGGCGATAGATTGCTGGATATTCGCGCTAAGTTGCTCCTTGGCGTGAGTGCCGAGTCTCTCATTGAGCTTACGCTCTCAACGCTGAAATTGGTTGTCGAAGCAACAAAGTTCGAGCGCGAGGCGTCTAGCCAATTCCTTGATCAGCTGAACACTTCTCTCGCAAGTAACCTAAAAACCGTTCATCAGAACGTCGACCAGCATCATACCTACTTTGAACACCGCCAAGAGCTCAACACAGAAATGAACAGCTTGGTTGAATTAAGCCAAAAGTCACTTAATCAAGCTCAAGATATCGCGGTTGTGAAAAAAGAAATCACGCCTCTTCTCGAAAAAATGGCGTCGCTGACAGAGCGACTGAAAATGACGGAAGAGCGAGAGCAAGCGCTGCAAGAGCGGTTAAGTTACAGTAAGAACCAACTCGAAGCGGTATTTGAAACTACGCAAGATTATCGTCGACGCTTAGATGACCAAGCTCAGCGTATGTTGCTCGACCCGCTGACTAAAGTTTATAACCGCACTGCATTTAACGATCGACTAGAGCTAGAGTATCGCCGTTGGATTCGCTCTCAGCAAAACCTTCGTGTTGTGCTGTTTGATGTAGACAATTTCAAAGCGGTGAATGATAGCTATGGTTATACGGCTGGCGATAAAGCGCTGAAGATCATCGCTCGTACTATTAACAAGCGCGTATCAGAAACGGAAACAGTGGCTCGCTTTGGTGGCGAGGAGTTCATTCTACTCGTCCCGGAACAATCTGAAGAATACACACTGGATCTTATTAAGCATATCCAGCGTGATATTAGCCAATTACCCTTTAAGTTCCGTGAGCAAAATATCATGATTACCTTAGCTGCTGTATCGACGTCTTTCAAAGAGTCCGATACGCCAGAGTATGTGCTCGATCGTCTTGGCAAGATGCTTGCGGACGCTAAAAAACGTGGAACAAACCAGCTTAACTGGAGCTAAGATTCGTACAAAAAGCGAGCAAACAAACCAAATTTGGTGCAATCTTCGCTTTATAACCACCCATTTTCAACGAGTTATCACATTTCTTCCCTTTTAGTCTGCTAAGCTGTAAAAACCCAAGTCACTTCAAGATGATGTATTTATAAAAGGCAAATGTATCATCTTGAGGTTGCTTGGGAGTTGATAACCATAAAACCAAATCGGCCAACTACCTTTCATCAAACCATACGTATAACACCAAAAAGGTAAGTTGGTACTTTCCCTCAAATTAATGCAACACAAGGAGGCGTTATGATTACCCATATAAGCCCCGCTGGTAGCATGGACTTGCTATCTCAACTAGAAGTAGAGCGCTTAAAGAACACAGCCTCGAGTGAACTTTATCAGCTGTACCGTAATTGCACATTAGCGGTGTTGAACTCCGGTAGCCATACCGATAACTCGAAAGAACTGCTCGATAAATACCAATCGTTTGATGTCAACGTCGTGCGTCGTGAGCGTGGTATTAAGCTTGAGCTGACTAATCCGCCAGAGCACGCTTTTGTTGACGGCGAAATAATTAAAGGTATCCAAGAGCATCTGTTCTCCGTATTGCGTGATATCGTTTACGTAAACATGCATTTGGCAGACGCCCAGCGGCTCAACCTTACTAACCCAATTCACATTACGAACCTCGTATTCGGCATTCTTCGTAATGCCAGAGCATTAACTCCAGGTATCGCACCGAATCTTGTCGTATGTTGGGGTGGTCACTCTATCAATGGAGTGGAGTATCAGTACACACGTGAAGTGGGTAACGAACTGGGCCTGCGTGAACTTAACATCTGCACAGGTTGCGGCCCTGGTGCAATGGAAGGGCCGATGAAAGGTGCAGCAATTGGGCACGCAAAGCAACGTTATACTCAGCAACGTTATCTTGGTTTAACCGAACCCTCGATTATTGCTGCCGAGCCACCAAACCCAATAGTAAATGAACTGGTCATCATGCCCGACATCGAAAAGCGCTTGGAAGCTTTCGTCCGTATGGCTCATGGTATCGTTATTTTCCCAGGAGGCCCGGGCACAGCGGAAGAGCTACTGTACATTCTTGGCATCATGATGCACCCGGATAACGCCGATCAGCCAATGCCTATCGTATTAACAGGACCAAAAGAGAGTGAAGAGTACTTCCGCTCTATTGATGAGTTCATTCGCGACACACTTGGTGAGGAAGGGCAAAAGCACTACGAGATCATCATTGACAACCCGGCAGAAGTCGCTCGTATTATGAAACGCTCCATGGACTCGGTACGCCTTCACCGAAAAGAGAAAGGCGATGCGTACAGCTTTAACTGGTCATTGAAAATTGAGCCAAACTTCCAACTACCATTCGAGCCTACTCATGAGTCGATGGAACAATTGGATTTAAGCCTAGATCAAGAACCGCAAGTTTTAGCGGCCAACTTGCGTCAAGCCTTCTCTGGCATAGTGGCAGGTAACGTAAAGGCTGAAGGCATTCGAGAAATAGAACGTAGAGGGCCTTTCACCATTCATGGCGACGCAGTCCTCATGAAAAAACTCGATAAGTTGCTAAAAGACTTTGTCGAACAGCACCGAATGAAATTACCTGGCGGTTCAGACTACGAACCGTGTTATCGAATCGCTCACCCGGAAATTGGTGGTCGATAGTCAGGCTAGCATTCGTTACACTAGGGGCATTACGCCCCTTTTTTATTGCTAAGTCATTATGTCTATTCATCTTGTTATCATTGATGCCCTAAACCTGATCCGCCGAGTGCACTCAGCACAACCAGATCCAACCGACATAGCAAGAACCATAACCACAACGCAAAGAACCCTCACTCGCATTCTGTCAGAGGCCAACCCGACACACATCATCGCAGTTTTTGATCACCACGAACAAGACAGAGGTTGGCGCGCTGAAATTCTCCCTGACTATAAGCAAAACCGAAAGCCAATGCCTCAGCCACTACTGCAAGGGTTAGATGCGATTCAACAAGCGTGGTGGGAGCAAGGTATTGATTCATTGCTTTCTGAAGGCGATGAAGCAGATGATTTGGTTGCTACACTCGCAACGAAAGTGGCCAGCCATGGTGAAAAAGTCACCATCGTTTCCACAGACAAAGGTTACTGCCAGCTACTTTCCCCTACCCTACAAATCCGTGATTATTTCCAACACCGTTGGTTAGATGAACCATTTATCGAAAAAGAGTTCGGCGTAAAACCAAATCAACTAGCGGACTACTGGGGATTGACAGGGATAAGCTCTAGCCAGGTTCCGGGCGTACCTGGAATTGGCCCGAAAGCAGCGAAAGAGATTCTCACTCAGTTTGAGAGTATTGAAGCTGCCTACGCTAGTGAAGACCTCGTACCGAAATACCGTAAAAAATTGGACGAGCACATTGAGTCTGCTCGTTTATGTAAACGCGTCGCCGCTTTAAAGTGCGATATCGAACTAGGCTTTAACTTGCAAGATATTCGCTTTTTAGGGCCAAACAAAGCGAAGTAGTGCCCGATGGAAGTTTCACACCATGAAATCCGGCAGATATTAAAAAAGCGCCATTTGAAGGCGCTTTTTCTATTCTAATCACTATTCCCAAAAGACTCGGGGAATAAAGTTAGTAAGGTGAAATATTCGACAGACATTGGATATGAATCGTGATCTCTTCACGATCATGATACAAATGTTTAGCTTGTAGCTTGAACTTTACCTTATTATCAATGAGGAACTGCTTCAGATTTTCAAGGTCTTGCAGCACTTCGTCATAACGCCCTTTCATTGGCAGCTTAAGGTTAAAGATGGCCTCTTTTGCCCAACCTTTTAACAGCCACTGTCCCATCAGGTGAGCAACACGAGCTGGCTTTTCCACCATGTCACAAACAATCCATGTTACGTTCTTGCGGTCTGGTTCGAACTTAAAACCATCCACCATATGGTGCTTGATCTGGCCAGTTTCCATCAAACTGTCTGCCATCATGCCGTTATCTACGCAGTGAACGAACATTGAGCGCTTCACTAATTGGTACGTCCAACCGCCTGGACATGCACCTAAATCCACACCCCACATACCTGGTGCCAAACGCTCATCCCACTCTTCACGTGGAATAAAGACATGAAATGCTTCTTCCAGTTTAAGTGTTGAACGACTTGGAGCGTCTGCTGGGAATTTAAGGCGAGGGATACCCATGAAGAACTGTGAGTTGTTGTCAGTGTAAGAGTAACCAACGTAACAGTGGCCAGGCTCAACAAAGCAAATGTGCAGTACTGGTTTTTTCGCGTTATCTTTGTTCAGCATTAAGCCTTTGCCGCGCAACGCTTGACGCATTGGGACGGTAAACTTACGGCAGAATTTCAGTAGCTCTTTCGCTTCATTTGTATCTGGCGTTTCAATTCTCAAATCACCACAACGAGGGAATGCTTCAATGTCTGCTAGTTCATTCAAAATTGGACTAATGCGGTCATCACTTGGCAACGATTGAAACTCAGCTGCTACCGCAAACATTTGTCGAGCAAAAATTAAAGACTTAAAGTCTAAACCTCTCGCAAGTTTGTCGGCATCTCCATCTTGGTAACACTCGAAGACAACATAACCTGAGTTTCTCTTCACACGAGGGAAGCCATACACTTCCAACTGTGTCGCTTTGTCCTGAATTTCACCAGCACACTCTTTCTCAAAGCCAGAACGGCAATAGAGCATTAGTTGTTTCACTTGGAGACCTCTTTGATATTGAACGCAGCAAAAAAGAACAGACACCAACCAATCATGAACAGTAATCCTCCCACAGGAGTAATTGGCCCAAACCACTTAATGCCCGTCAGCGCCAGCGCGTAAAGACTGCCGCTAAAACAAAAGATGCCGATAATAAAGCAAATCGCCGCAATGAAAAAATATTTTTGTGCTTTTTGTCCCAAATTGAGCAGAAGCAGAATGGCACAAAACACAATCGCCAACGTGTGAATAAATTGATACAGAACTCCGGTCTCAAATACACCGAGCAAATAAGGGGCCAGTGTCGCTTTTAGCCCATGAGCAGCAAATGCTCCAAGAGCGACCGAAATCAGCCCAGACAGAGCAGAGAATGAGAGTAACCACTTACTTTTCACTGTACACCTCTTTTATAAACGCCGCTAACTGCTCTATCGCGAGTGCAATGTTACCCACTTCAGTATGACCTGAGATCTTGCGCGGTTTGAAGCTGTGGTCACCATCAGGTAAAAAGCTCACCGTTACTTGTGACGAAAGGACGAAATCATCGAATTCCTCACGCTTACCAAAGGTGTCTCGTTCCCCTTGCAGAATCAGCGTAGGTTTCTCAATGGTTGCTAAGTGTTCGCCTTTGTATTTCTCTGGCTTTCCCGGCGGGTGAAATGGAAACCCTAAACAGGCAATGCCCGCCACCAGCTCATTTTCAGCCAACAAGCTCGACATACGACCGCCCATTGACTTACCACCAATAACCACGGGAGAAGAAGTAAAGTGAGCGATCACTTCGCTGTATGCTTCGAGCAACTTTGGCGCGCGATCGGGCGGACGCTTTTTGCCATCTTCCGAACGTTTCACCATGTAAGGGAAATTAAAACGCACTACACGAATACCTTGCTCCACTAATCCTTTGGCGACAGCTGTCATGAAGTCATGCTCCATCCCCGCACCTGCGCCGTGAGCAAAAATAAACAGCGGTCCGTTTTCAGGTCCCTCAGCTATCCAGTGATTCATCCAATACTTCCTCTTGTTCTTTTCTCGCGGTTGCTAACATCCAGTCTCTAAACGTTGCGATTCGGCCCATATCTGCCTGCTGTTCATGACACACCACATAGAATGCATTCTTAGATATCAACACCTCGTCGAATGGTGCAATGAGTCGTCCGGCTTCCATTTCAGGTTTGGCGAGTACGTTGTTACCGAGCGCGACCCCCTGACCGTGCGCAGCAGCCTGTAGCACCATCGTTGAGTGACTAAAAATAGGACCGTGGTTTACGTTGATGCCTTCAATGTTGTAATGACGAGCAAACTGCTTCCAGTCTTTACGCGAAGTATCGTGTAACAAAGTATGTAATTTGAGGTCACTTAAAGATTCTAATGGTTTGTTACCCAAAAGTAATGAAGGTGAACAAAGTGGGATCAAAAACTCTTGGTACAATTTATCTGCTCGCAAACCTGGCCAGTTCCCACGGCCATAGTAGATCGCCACATCAACATCATCAGTCAGTGAGCCTTCATCCATATCTACGGCTTTAATACGTACATCGATATCGGGCTCTTGAGCATTAAAATCGGCCAAACGAGGTACAAGCCATTGGATAGCAAAACTCGGCGGTAGGCTAATCGTCAATGCCCCTTTTTCGCTACGTTCCAACACCTTATCTGTCGCTTCCGCAATCGAGGTGAAAATATCTTTGATATCGAGAAAGTAACTTTGGCCTTCTTCTGTTAACAACAAAGAACGATTACGTCGACGGAAGAGCTTCAATGATAAGAACTCTTCAAGCGCTTTAATCTGGTGACTGACCGCGGCTTGAGTAACAAATAACTCTTCTGCTGCTCGTGTAAAACTGAGATGACGAGCAGCCGCTTCGAAGACTCGAAGCGAATTTAATGGAGGCAATCTGCGAGACATATGGGACCTCTAATAGGATTAGTTTTTTTAATCTGAAACATTATAAAATGTCCGTTGTCGAACAGCCAGATAAATTCTATATTTCACCCCGCAACACGGGCCTGAACGGCTTGATTTCTTTGGAAATCAATTGGCTTCGTTGTTGCGATGTTGTGTTTGCAAACTCGTATTTCGAGTTAGGTAGATTTCTACCATAATGTTTTGTCCACACTCCCTGTGACAAAACATATACTTCCTGTATTTATTTTTGACCTGTCTGTCAAATTTGTTACACCGCCTAAATTAGGCGGTGTTTTTTTATCTATCAAAAATCTCATCCGCATATCTGGCAGCAATATCACTTTATTACTCTTCTTTCGGATTAATTATCGTTATATCAACACAAAGTGTATGGCTTTGCGATGAGCCTCAACATTATGCTAAGTAATGGTTGTCTGTAACGCGATCAAAAACAAAAAAGGCGCAAATTGATGTCTCAATTTGCGCCTTTTAACGTATTTTAACAGTCAGCTATGGACGGTAAACTTTTACGTTGCTGAAGCCTTGCTCTTGCAAGTAAAGCGCTTGCAGACGGCTCATCACACCGCGGTCACAGTAAAGTAGGTATGTCTTAGACTGGTCTAAGTCACCAAACTGTGTACCCAGCTTGTAGAAAGGGATATGTTTCACATCCACACCTTCGATTTCAAGTGGGTTATCGTCTTCCTCTTCAGGACTACGAATATCTAGCACAACCGCGTGCTCTTCTACCGCTTGAACTTGCTCTACTTCTGGTGCGGCTTGCTCAGACTCTTTCGCGATATCACGAATGTCCATCATGCGAGCTTCTTGAACCACTTGCTCAAGGATACTGAAGTCGAATTTCTCTTCTTCAGCTTCTAGCTTGCCTTTCACCGCTTTCACGGTTGGCTTCTTAGAGATAACACCACAGTATTCTGGCATTGTCTTTGCGAAATCTTCTGTGCCGATTTCACGTGCTAGATTGATGATGTCTTCTTTATCCCAGTTGATAAGCGGACGCAGAATCAGCGTGTCTGTTACGTTATCGATGTGGCGTAGATTGGTTAGCGTTTGGCTCGATACTTGACCTAGCGCTTCACCTGTTACCAATGCTTCGATCTTCATCTTCTGAGCGATCATGCCTGCTGCACGCATGAACATACGCTTCAAGATCACGCCCATTTGGCCGTCATCGACTTTCTCTAGGATTTCCGCAACCACAGGCTCGAAATCAACTGAGATAAAACGTACTTTTGCTGAAGAACCGTATTTGTTCCATAGGTAGTGAGAAACCTGCTTAACGCCGATTTCGTGTGCTGGACCACCCAAGTTAAAGAAGCAGTAATGTACTTTTGAACCACGCTTGATATGAAGATAGCTTGAAACACCAGAATCGAAACCACCCGAGATCAGGCTTAACACGTCTTCTTGCGTACCCAGAGGGAAACCACCTAGGCCTTTATGACGAGACAATACTTGGTTTAGCTTGTCGTTCGAGACTTCTACCTTGATCGTCACGTCTGGGTTTCGTAGCTTAACACTAGCGCTTTCAATCGCTTGATTTAAACCACCGCCTACATAACGCTCTAGTTCAATAGAGGTAAAGTCATGCTTGCCACGACGCTTCGCACGTACAACAAAGGTTTTATTTTCGAGTGCAGCACGGTTGAGTTCTAGCACTTGCTCGAAGATATCGTGCAAGTCTTTAAATTCAGTTTGCTTCACTTCCAGTACGTGGTGAATGCCTGGTGTATGAGTCAAAACCTCAAGAACTTCAGCGTGGAATTCGTTACTCTCAGAGGTCACTTCAATGTGATCACGACGGTTAAATACCGCGACAGACTCCGTGCGGCTCTTAATGATGTTACGAATGTTGCACTCTAAAATCTTTGTGAAGCGCTTACGCACAGATTCACTTTTTACAAAAATTTCTGGATGGGGCTTTACAATAAATTTCATAGTCTAATTCGCAGGTTAGTTTCGCAATCAACAAAGAGTGACACTCAACTTCAATACTTCATACGCAGTAAAACCGCGTTTCAGTCACAAAAAGTAGTCTGAGCTCACTTTTAAGGCGCAAGATTATACACCCAAGCGGATTGGAAAAACAAAAAAAGCGAGCAATCTGCTCGCTTTCTTGTCTCTTTACTGACTTAAAACTAAAGCCTAGTTATTGAATTACCGGCACTTCTTCACTGTAGAGAGGCTCGCCTTGCATAATGCTGATTTCAACCCGTCGGTTAAGTGCGCGATTGTCATCAGAATCATTCGGTAACAAGGGCTCCGTATCCGCCATGCCTCGTACTCTTAAACGTTGATGAGAGAAGCCTCTCACTTTCTCCATCTCTTGCGCGACTGATACTGCGCGCTGAGAAGAGAGATCCCAGTTAGAGCGATAAAGTTCCGAATCTAGCGGTCGATTGTCTGTATGGCCAGATACTCGAACAATGCCTGGCACATCTTTTACTAGCTCTGCAATCTGACGAACTAAAGGGCGAAACTTAGGCTGCAAGAAGGCCGAACCTTCTGGGAATGCACCTTTTTCACGCATACGTATAACAATCTGCTGACCGAGGTTTTCAACTTCAATGGCGCCTTGTTCAATCTCTCGCTCTAAGGCTTTCTTGATGCTTTCCATCAAGGTTTCCATCTCTTGCGACATCTCTTTAGATTGCTGTTGCTGCATGTCCGCTTCGGCAGATTCATTGTTTTGAGTTGACGTTTCTGGCGATTGCCCACCCGTTAACTTGCCTTCATCACGTTTTGTGCCACCAGCTCGATCAGACTCCCCTTCATGAAATTCGAGCGTCTGCTGAGTGATGTCCATGGTTTGCTGCATGATGACATCAATCGGAGTTGGTTCCGGCCGACCCGGTCGAAACTCTTGGGCAATAATGCTAGTACCTTTAGGAATGTCTTTCACTTCAAGCTGATTTTGCACACCGAAGGCAAATTTCATTGATCCTGCAATTTGTTTGAACTTCAGTACATCCATCTCAGAAAACGAGAGCAGAAGAACAAAGAAACACATCAGTAGCGACATCAAATCTGCGAATGTCCCCATCCATAACGGGAGGCCAGGTGGCGGACAATCGCATTTGTTATCTTCATCATCCATCACGACTCTCCAAGTTACTCGTCAATCTCAAGGGCACGTTTACCTTCATTGAGGTAGTTCTTCAAGTAACTATCGATCACTCGCGGGTTTTGGCCATCTTGAATCGCTAATACGCCATCCATGATCAAACGGCGATTTAGCGTTTCTTGGTCACGGCGAAGAGAAAGCTTATCCGCAATAGGGAAAAACACCATATTGGACAGGATCGCGCCATACAATGTGGTCAAGAGTGCAACGGCCATTGCTGGTCCAATCGCTTTAGGGTCATCCATGTTTGAAAGCATCGCAACAAGACCAACCAAGGTGCCAATCATTCCCATTGCAGGAGCAACGTCGCCAAAGGCGCGAAATACACCAGTACCTTGCGTATGTCGTTCATCCGTAAGCGCGATGTCTTTTTTGAGTGCCGCTCTCACAACGTCGGCATCATGGCCATCAACCAGTAGATCAATGCCTTTCTGCATGAATGTGTTGTTTATTTCCATCTCTTCAAGAGCAAGAAAACCACCTTTACGCGCCGCATCGGCCATTTCCACAATTTTTGCGATCAGGTCTTCGGGTTCATCCGCTTTAAACATGAAAGCTTTGCCTGCAATCTTTGTCGCACCAAAAAACTGTCCCATTGTGAACTTCATCAACACGACGAATATTGAGCCACCAACGACAATAAGGATCGACGTGACATCGACAAACATGCCGATGCTGCCACCAAGCACCATCGCCATAATGACGAATGCAAAACCACCAATCAAACCTAATAGGGTTGCTAAATCCACAAAGCACTCCTCACGCTATACTCAAATACTGCCATTGGGCGGATTATTACCTGTATCGACAACTCGCGCAGAATTTTTAGAAAAATCTTAGCTAATGGATCACAAATTACACCTAACAACCTCAACCAAAATATGGGGTTTCACCGCTTAGACTCGTTGAACGCTAATTTTGTGACAATTATATAAGGTTAAATTTGACCAAGTTACTAGGCTAAGGTAACTTTCGTGCATCTTACCCGAGGCTTGATTAAGGCAGAAAAAAGATGGCGGTCAAGAAACCAGAAAACATGACCTTTGAAGCAACCATTGAAGAGCTTGATAGCTTGGTTGATCAATTAGAAAATGGCGATCTTGCTCTAGATGATGCCCTGCGTAAGTTTGAACGAGGCATTGCCTTAGCTCGTGCAGGCCAAACTAAATTAAGCGACGCCGAACAGCGCGTGAGCATTCTTCTTAATGAAGATGATGAAGCACCACTGAGTGACTTCAAACCAGATTCAGAATAACAATCAGTAGTGAGCAATGTGATGCAACAGACATTGACGTCTTTTCAACAAAGAAACAATCAGCAATTGAATTTGTGGCTCGATCAGCTTCCATATCAAGAGCAGCCATTGATTCAAGCAATGAAATACGGCCTTTTGCTAGGTGGAAAACGCGTTCGCCCTTTTCTTGTTTACATCACAGGTCAAATGCTCGGCTGTAAACCTGAAGACTTAGACACCCCCGCCGCTGCTATCGAATGTATACATGCCTACTCACTCATTCATGATGATCTGCCAGCCATGGACGATGATGAACTGCGTCGAGGTCAACCAACTTGTCATATTAAGTTTGATGAAGCAACCGCAATACTGACAGGTGACGCACTACAAACTCTTGCCTTCACTATTATTGCTGATGGTCAATTAAGCCCGGCGGCTGAAGCTCAACGCATCAGCATGATCAAAGCCTTAGCGCATTCCTCTGGTGCCAGCGGCATGTGTGTAGGGCAAGCCTTAGATTTAGGCGCGGAAAATCGCCAAGTTTCTCTTGAAGAAATGGAAGAGATACACCGTAAAAAAACCGGAGCTCTGATTGATTGTGCGGTAAAATTAGGTGCATTAGCTGCTGGTGAGAAAGGTATCGAGGTTCTACCTCACTTGGAGCGCTACTCAAAAGCAATTGGTTTGGCGTTTCAGGTTCAAGACGATATTCTTGATATCATCAGTGACACAGAAACACTGGGTAAGCCTCAAGGTTCCGACCAAGGTCTGAATAAGAGCACTTATCCTTCCCTGCTGGGTTTAGAGGGAGCCATAGAGAAAGCTCACACTCTGTTACAGGAAGCACTTCAAGCATTGGAAGCTATCCCATACAATACTCAGTTACTCGAAGAGTTCGCCCGATATGTCATCGAGCGCAAAAATTAACACTATAAGCGCGCATTTATATGACTCTTGATATTTCAAAGTACCCAACACTGGCGTTAGCAAATACACCGGAAGAATTACGTCTTCTTCCGAAAGAAACATTACCAAATCTGTGTGATGAACTGCGAACGTATCTGCTAAATTCAGTGAGCCAATCTAGCGGACACTTAGCGTCTGGCTTAGGCACCGTAGAGCTAACTGTCGCTCTGCATTATGTTTACAACACCCCTATCGACAAATTGATTTGGGATGTTGGTCATCAGGCTTACCCGCACAAAATCCTCACCGGACGTCGCGATAAAATGCCAACAATTCGCCAAAAGGATGGTCTACACCCTTTCCCCTGGCGTGAAGAAAGTGAATATGACACGTTGTCTGTCGGTCACTCTTCGACATCTATCAGTGCAGGTCTTGGCTTGGCCATCAGCGCACAAAAAGAAGGCAAAGGCCGTAAAATTGTCAGTGTGATTGGCGATGGCGCAATTACAGCAGGCATGGCATTCGAAGCCATGAACCACGCTGGCGACGTTCATCCTGATATGTTGGTGATTTTGAACGACAACGAAATGTCGATTTCAGAAAACGTCGGCGCCCTGAATAACCACCTTGCGAAAGTACTTTCTGGTAGCTTGTACACTTCTATCCGTGAAGGCGGTAAGAAAGTGCTGTCTGGTGTTCCACCTATTAAAGAGTTGGTTCGCCGTACGGAAGAGCACCTAAAAGGCATGGTGGTGCCTGGTACTCTGTTCGAAGAGTTCGGCTTTAATTACATTGGCCCGGTTGATGGGCACGACGTCAATGAACTCGTCAAAACGCTGAAAAATATGCGTGAGCTCAAAGGTCCTCAATTCCTACACATCATGACCAAGAAAGGCAAAGGTTATGAGCCTGCCGAGAAAGATCCTATCGGCTACCATGCAGTGCCGAAGTTCGCACCGGCAAACAATAGCTTACCGAAGAGCAGTGGCGGTAAGCCAACTTACTCAAAGATCTTCGGTGACTTTTTATGTGACATGGCGGCCCAAGATCCTAAGCTAATGGCAATTACGCCAGCAATGCGCGAAGGATCAGGTATGGTGCGTTTCTCAAAAGAGTACCCAGACCAATACTTTGATGTGGCGATTGCTGAGCAGCACGCAGTGACACTGGCAACAGGCATGGCAATTGCGGGCGATCATCCAATCGTTGCTATCTATTCGACTTTCTTGCAACGTGGTTATGACCAATTGATCCACGACATCGCGATCATGGACTTACCAGTGATGTTTGCGATCGACCGCGCAGGTCTCGTTGGCGCAGATGGTCAAACTCACCAAGGTGCGTTCGATTTGAGCTTTATGCGCTGTATTCCGAACATGGTGATCATGGCGCCAAGCGACGAAAACGAGTGCCGACAAATGCTTTACACTGGCCATAAGCATTCTGGCCCGAGTGCGGTTCGATACCCTCGTGGTAGCGGCATGGGCGTAGAAATCGAAACTGAGTTTACGGCGTTAGAAATCGGTAAAGGGCGCATGGTTCGCCAAGGTGAAAAAGTTGCTATTCTGAGCTTTGGTACTTTCTTGGGTAACGCGCTAGAAGCGGCAGAATACCTTAACGCCACTGTTGCTGATATGCGCTTTGTGAAGCCGCTCGATGAAGCATTAATTCGTCAATTAGCCGCAGATCATGACGTGCTCGTGACGTTAGAAGAAAATGTTATCGCAGGTGGTGCAGGTGCGGGTGTCGTTGAGTTCATGATGAAAGATAAAATCATTAAGCCAGTCTTAAACCTAGGTTTACCCGATGAGTTTATTCATCAGGGAACACAAGATGAACTGCATGAAGAGCTTGGTCTCGATGCAAAAGGAATTGAAAAATCCATCTTGGATTATTTAGCAAAATAGCATGTAAAAAGGGATGCTCATGGCATCCCTTTTTTACGTCCAGTGTTTAGTTCATGGTTTAATTCATCCAGCCAGCGTATTTTGCGACTAGAAACAGGGCAACACCAGCCATAATTCCCGCCACGATATCATCAACCATAATACCTAGCCCACCGTGAACTCGCTTATCTAGCCACCCAATTGGCCAAGGTTTTACCATATCGAAAAAACGAAATAAGATGAAGCCAGTGATCAACCACTTCCATTCAGTGAGTGGAATATTCAGTGCAGGTACAATGCTCATCGTAATCCAAAAGCCCGCAAACTCATCCCATACGATTGAACCATGATCATGTACTTTCATGTCTGCAGACGTCACTTGGCATATTTGAATGCCGATCACACACGAGATCAGAACAACAATGACATACGCCGTAAATGGTAATTGTGCCAACAGCAAAAAGAAAGGCACGGCCGCCAGTGTGCCCATTGTTCCAGGGATAAACGGGGATAATCCACTGCCAAAACCCGTCGCCAATAGATGCCACGGATTCTTTAATGAAATCAGAGAAAGAGGGTTGGTCATATCCTTAAACCTATACTGCTAGTTTGGTTTCAATCGTCATGCCTGCGAGTTACTCAATAGTAACAGGCTCTTGGCTAGAGCTTAGCTCAGATCATTTAAAGTGGTCGAAGCCACTTAAGTCCCAATCAAGTGGTTGATTGTTATCATGCAGCTCGAAGGTTCCATTTGGTCGGATTTGACCAATACATGTGACCTTACAGCCAGTATGAGATAAAGCGCTTTGTAACGAGCCTCGATTTTGCTCCGGCACGGTAAAACACAACTCGTATTCTTCGCCACTTGCTAAAGCATACTGCTGCGCGCTGATCTTATCATCTAAAAACTGGACTAATTCTGAAGAGATCGGTAGCTGAGAGACATCAATACTAACCCCAACCTGAGATCGCTGTAAAATGTGCTTAATATCAGAGATTAAACCATCTGAAATATCTATCGCCGACGAGGCTAAGCCAACAAGAGCTTGTCCAGCAAGCACACGCGGAGAACTAAGGTAATGAGCTCGCTCTAGTGCTTCCGCGCCGGCTCTGCTGCGCAGAGAGTCATCTAGAATCACATCCAAGCCAGCTTTTGCATCGCCAAGGTTTCCCGTTACATATACCCAATCCCCAGGCTTGGCTCCGGATCGCGTGAGCGCTTTGTCTTCAGGTACAAAACCTTGCACCGTGAGTGTCAGACACAATGGCCCTTTGGTGGTATCACCGCCTATTAACTGAATACCATAGTAATCAGCCAGTTCGAAAAATGCATCACAGAAAGGAGCAAGCCATTTTTCATCTGGCTCAGGCATCGTTAATGCAAAGCTCACCCACGCAGGCGTTGCGCCCATCGCCGCCAAATCACTGATGTTAGAAGCCAATGCTTTGTGTGCGACCCATGCTGGGTTCGCGTCGGCTAAGAAATGCGTTCCAGCTACCAATGTATCCGTGCTAATCGCAATCTGAACATTAGCTGGCGCTTTGACCAAAGCGCAATCATCACCAGCGGCTAGATGGACATCTTTACGTTGGCTCTGACGACCGACGAAATACTTGTCTATCAGATTAAATTCACCAGACATAATTCACTTACTTTTTGATGTAAAAGCTTTTGATACAAAAAAGGTCAGCATGTGCTGACCTTTTCATTGAAGAAATCGTTATTTCTTACGAATGTGAGGTGCTGCTTTATCAAGTACACCATTCACAAACTTGTGGCTATCTTCTGCTGCAAAAACTTTTGCAAGTTCAATCGCTTCATTGATAACAACTTTGTAAGGAACATCTTCGCGACGAGTCATCTCGTACATAGCAAGGCGAAGAAGAGCAAGTTCCATCATATCTAAATCCTGCATAGGACGAGAGATGTATGGACGAATTTTGCTATCTAGCTCAGCGTGGCTAAGTACAACACCGCTTAATAGTTCACGGAAGTAAGCTACGTCTGTCTCTGGAGCAGCAAGCGCTGGCTCAGATGCATGAAGTTCTTCTTCATCGTATTTGTCGCCAGACAAAAACTGTTCTTCAATCTTGGCAACATTCTCTTTAGTAATTTGCCATGAGTAGATCGCCTGTAGAGCGAATTGACGTGCGTTACGACGTGCGGCTGGTTTCACACTGGCCCCCATTAGGAATCAATTTCAGATAGTACATTAATCATTTCAAGTGCGCTTAGTGCAGCCTCTGCACCTTTATTACCAGCCTTGGTTCCTGCGCGTTCAATCGCTTGATCGATCGTATCAACAGTCAAAACACCAAATGCTACTGGAATGCTGAATTCCATAGACACTTGTGCTAGACCTTTGTTCATTTCACTACAAACATAGTCAAAGTGAGGCGTTCCACCGCGAATAACAGACCCTAGAGAAACAATAGCGTCGAATTTGCCAGTTTTAGCAACACGCTGAGCTACTAGAGGTAGTTCTACGGCACCTGGACAACGCACAACCGTGATGTTGTCTTCGCTTACTTGTCCGTGACGCTTTAGTGTATCGATCGCACCAGAAAGTAGGCTTTCGTTAATAAAACTGTTGAAACGAGAAATAACGATAGCAATTTTTGCATTTGGCGCTGGGAAGCCACCCTCGATCACTTTCATAAGCTTTCCTTTAACTCTATTTATAAGTGAAATATGTTCATCAAGTGAGAATCGCCGGATTCTAGCACAAATTTGTGAGCAATATCTAATGGAAATTGGAGGCAAATCACCGGTTCCTAGCCATTGACGAGTTAAGCACGTCAAAGACTAGGAACTTATTGTTCGGTTGTTACTCGCAGACGTACTCAACAACGTTCAGACCAAAACCACCTAACGCGTGGTACTTTTTGTTGGTCGATGACAGAAGGCGCATATCATGTACACCGAGATCCGCAAGAATCTGTGAACCAACGCCAACACGGCGAGACGTGCCTTGTTTTTTAGCAAGCGTTGGGGCTTCACCTTTGTCTTGCGCTTCGAACATCTTCACGCGATGAATAAGTAGATCGGTCGATTCTTCATGGCCAAGAACAACCAGCACACCGCCTTCTTCACCAATGCGTTTCATTGCCTTATCTAGTGTCCAGCTGCGCTCTGCATTACGATCGCTACGTAGTAAGTCGGTAAAAACGTCTTGAAGATGAACGCGAACCAGTGGCGCTTTTTCTTTCAAATCGCCCTTGCACATTGCGTAGTGCACTTGGTTATCAATGGTGTCTTTGTAAGTGACTAACGTGAACTCGCCAAACTCTGTCGGTAGCTTGCACTCTGCCACACGTTCAATCGTTGTCTCAGTGTTATTGCGGTACTCAATTAGGTCGGCAATAGTGCCCAATTTAATACCGTGCTTCTCTGCAAAGATCTCTAGATCTGGGCGACGAGCCATGGTGCCGTCGTCATTTAAGATCTCAACAATCACCGATGCTGGCTCTAAACCAGCAAGACGAGCCAAATCACAGCCTGCTTCAGTGTGACCTGCGCGAGTCAGTACACCGCCGTCTTGAGCTGCGAGAGGGAAGATGTGACCAGGCTGCACCAAATCCGCAGCTTTAGCGTTTGGCGCGACTGCTGCTTGAACGGTACGTGCGCGATCTGCGGCTGAAATACCAGTCGTTACCCCTTCTGCTGCCTCAATCGAAACAGTAAAGTTGGTGGTGTATTGCGCATTATTGTCTTGCACCATTGGTGGCAGACCTAGACTTTCGCAACGATCTTTGGTCATGGTTAAACAAATCAGGCCACGGCCATAGGTTGCCATAAAGTTGATGGCTTCCGGCGTAATATGCTCGGCAGCCATGATCAAGTCACCTTCATTCTCGCGGTCTTCATCATCCATGAGGATGACCATTTTGCCTGCGCGAATATCATCAATAATTTCTTGTGGCGTACTGATTGGCATAGTCTGTTATCCCGTTATTCTAAATTTGTTATTGCGACAGCAATGAAAAATTACGTTGCAGTGAATGCTAGTTAGGTCAATAGTTTGAGCTTTGCATTAAGCAAGTCAATGAATCTCGCGGTGTTCTGTGAGTCTGCTCTTTATCGCATGCCTCACGCAGCCACTCCCAAGACTTATGCAAAACCGTTTTGCTGTAAAAAGTCCATCGTGATACGAGACTCGGCCTTATCTTCTTGTTGTCCTTGCAGTAAACGCTCCATATAACGCGCAAGTACATCAACTTCTAAGTTGACTTTGCGCCCCACTTGAAACTGGTCAATCGTAGTTTCTTCACTCGTATGAGGAACGATCGTCAGCTTAAAAGCATTTTTACGTAAGTCGTTGACGGTTAGGCTAATACCATCAACAGTAATCGAGCCTTTCTCTGCAACGTACTTGCTAATTTCCGCAGGCATTGCAACCCAAAACTCTATCGCACGGCCAACTGAATTGCGTTCGACAATTTCACCAACCCCATCGACATGGCCAGAAACGATATGTCCACCCAATCGCGTTGTTGGCAACATGGCTTTTTCTAGATTCACCTTATCGCCTACTTGGTAATCAGCAAACCCAGTTTTCTTCAAGGTTTCTAATGACAGATCAGCACTGTAATAGTGGCTTCCGAAGTCAACTACCGTTAAGCAAACACCATTGGTCGCAATGCTATCGCCTAACTTAACGTCTGACATATCAAGCGTACCCGTTTCAACCGTGACGGTGATGTCTTCGCCCTTCGGCGTAATCGCAGCTAACTTGCCCACTGCTTCTACTATTCCTGTAAACATACTATTTCTTATCTAATTTCATTACGTTTTATGGTGGCGGTGATGCGAATGTCTACCCCAACCATACGAACGTCTGTAATGTTTAAATCTATGACGTCAGCCATAGCGCTTAACCCTAAAGCACCGATAAGCCCCCGACCATCGCTGCCCATGAGTTTTGGCGCAAGGTAAACAATGAGCTCATCTACAAGATTAGCCTTTATCATCGCACTCGCTAGCGTAGCTCCAGCTTCAACCCATAAGTGATTGATGTGGTGCTCATCCGAGATACGTTTTAATGTCGTTGATAAGTCAATTTGGTCAGCGCTGTCCAATAGAGGGATACAGTCTCCATCAGAGCGAACAATAACTCGTTCTCCATCGGTATGGAACAGCTTGAGCGCATCAGTTAAATGGTTCTGACGGTCTAAGATTACACGTACTGGTTGACGAAGCTCTTCTTGTAAATACTGCGCTTGAACACTATTAGGTAAGTCATCCCAGCGCACATTGAGTGATGCATTATCATCAATCACCGTTTTGCTAGTAGAAAGAATGCCACCACTTATCGCTCGATAACGCTGCACATCTTGGCGGGCCGCTGGGGAGGTGATCCATTGGCTCTGACCATTACTGAGTGCGCTTTGCCCATCCAAACTGGCTGCCATTTTTAATTGAACAAACGGCATGCCTGTACGCATGTACTTTATAAAACCAGGGTTAAGGGCAAGGGCATCTTGCTCTAACAAGCCGATTTGTACTTCAATTCCGGCATCACGTAACATCTGGATGCCACGACCTGCAACTTTCGGGTTTGGGTCTACCATGGCGCAAACCACACGTGCCACTTTGGCTTTAATCAGCCCTTCGGCACATGGCGGTGTACGGCCGTAATGAGAGCAAGGTTCTAGCGTCACATAAGCGGTTGCACCAACTGCTTTTTCACCCGCCATGCGCATCGCGTGCACCTCGGCATGCGGCTCACCAGCACGATGGTGATAGCCTTCACCGACAATTTCTTCATCACGAACGATGACACACCCTACATTTGGATTAGGGGCGGTGGTATAAATGCCACGTTTCGCTAACTTAATAGCTCGTGACATCATGGCGAAATCTAAATCAGAAAACGCTCTTTCAAGAGTGTGTTGAGTCATGAGCTACTCAGTCTTCTAGGCGGGCAATCTCTTCGCCAAACTCGCGAATATCTTCAAAGCTGCGGTAAACGGAAGCGAAACGAATGTAAGCCACCTTATCGAGCTCTTTGAGCTGGTCCATGACTAAATTACCAATCATTTCACTCGGAACCTCTCGCTCACCCGTCGCACGCAGTTGTGATTTGATCATACTGATCGCTAACTCTATAGAATCGGCACTCACTGGGCGTTTCTCTAAAGCGCGTTGAATACCGCCAACCATTTTATCTTCATCAAATGGTTCACGGTTGCCATTCGATTTGATCACTTTAGGCATCACTAACTCTGCGCTTTCAAACGTAGTGAAACGCTCGCTACACGCCAAGCACTGACGGCGACGTCGAACTTGATGGCCATCAGCCACTAAGCGGGAATCAATAACTTTGGTATCGTTCTCGGAACAAAAAGGACAATGCATATCACCTCCATATCTATACCAAAATAACCTCATGAGCAATCACGGATAACCACGCGTTCATGGTTATACGGACTCTATTAAAGCTATTTGGGTATAACGCTTTCAAACCGAAATAAAAGCTCATGTAGTGTAGCGGAATTGGTATGTTAGACAAAACAAAAAGGGGCGCAAAGGCCCCTTTTTCACTCAAGATCTCGTCGAATGTGTTAACTGCGTGCTAAGTAGTTCGCTTTACCAACCCACTTGTAGCTAGTTAGCTCTTCTAAGCCCATCGGACCGCGTGCATGTAGCTTTTGCGTAGATACTGCGACTTCTGCGCCAAGGCCAAATTGCGCACCGTCTGTAAAGCGCGTTGAAGCATTCACATAAACCGCCGCCGAACCGACAGAATTGATGAACAGTTCTGAGTTTTCCAAACTATTGGTCATGATCGCATCTGAGTGGCTCGCGTTATGGACACGCATATGAACAATGGCATCTTTCACATCAGACACAACTTTTACACCAAGAGTGTAGCTCAACCATTCAGTATCAAAGTCACCTTCAACAGCATCGCGAATTTGTGTTGCTTGAGCCATCAGTGCTTTTGCCTTAGGCTCTGTCACGAAGGTCACTTTATCGTTCATGCGCTCTACGATCATTGGTAGGAATTGCGCTGCAATTTTTTCATGCACGAGCAGCGTATCTAATGAGTTACACGCAGATGGACGTTGAACTTTAGAGTTCTCAACCACATTCAGGGATTTCTCTAGATCAGCGGATTCGTCGACAAAGATATGGCTGATACCAAAGCCACCAATAATCACCGGAATCGTGCTGTTTTCTTTACACATTTTGTGTAGGCCAGCACCACCGCGTGGAATGATCATGTCGACGTAATCGTCCAACTTAAGCAATTGAGAAACAAGCTCACGATCTGGTTTTTCAATGTACTGCACAGAAGCGGCTGGAAGGTTCGCCTTTGCGAGCGCAGACTGAATAACCTTCACTAATTCCATATTCGAGAAAAATGTCTCTTTGCCACCACGTAAAATGCTTGCGTTGCCGGTTTTCAAGCACAACGCTGCAATATCAATGGTTACGTTTGGACGCGCTTCATAAATTACGCCTACGACACCAAGCGGCACACGACGACGAGACAGTGACATCCCATTTTCCAGTACCTTACTGTCTATTTCACTGCCTACAGGATCGTTCAAGCTAATGACGTTGCGAACATCATTCGCAATTGCAGTCAATCGTTCTTCATTAAGCAAAAGGCGATCGAGCAGCGCATCGGTTAAACCCGCTTCACGGCCAAGTTCGATGTCTTTAGCGTTTGCCGCCAAAATAGCAGCGGAGTTTGCTTCTAGCTCATCAGCGATGATGGCTAATGCTTGGTTCTTTTGCGCAGTTGACGCTGTCGCTAATTCGAAAGCTGCATCTTTAGCAGCTTTACCCATATTCGTTAAATCCACTTTGCTTCCCTCTAATTCTATTCCTGAATGACGACCAGATCATCGCGGTGAATCACCTCAGAGCCATAATCATGCCCCAAAATAGAGATGATATCTTTACTGTGTTTGCCCGTAATTTTAGTTAGGTCATCACTTGAGTAGGCGCTGATGCCACGAGCCACCAACTTACCGTGAGCGTTTGTTACACGCGCCACTTCGCCTCGTGCGAAGTCACCACTAACTTTGATGACCCCTTTAGCAAGTAGGCTACTCCCCTTGCCGACCACAGCATTGACTGCACCATCATCAATAACGATGTCGCCCGATGCCGCAGGTCCCGCTAGAATCCAGCGTTTACGGTTCTCTAAGGCTTCAGCGCAAGGTAGGAAGCGCGTGCCCTGAGGTTCAGCACTTAGAGAGTCAAAGATAACATTCGGCGCACTACCAGCAGCAATAATAACCTCGATACCTGCGCGTCGAGCGATGTCTGCGGCTTGCAGCTTCGTTGCCATACCACCAGTACCCAATGTTGTACCGCTTCCACCTGCGATTTTACGCAGCGTATCGTCGATGGTTTTTACTTCCTTGATAAGCTCTGCGTTCGGATCTTTACGAGGGTCAGCAGTAAACAGACCTTTTTGGTCCGTTAAAAGCAAGAGCTTATCTGCACCACATAAAATGCCTACCAAAGCGGAAAGGTTGTCGTTATCGCCAACTTTAATCTCGCTAGTCGCAACGGCATCATTTTCGTTTACGATAGGAACAATATCGTTCGCAACGAGCGCATTAATAGTGTCACGCGCGTTAAGGAATCGCTCACGATCTTCTAAATCGGCACGGGTTAGTAACATTTGGCCGATCTTGATACCATAAATACCAAACAAAGACTCCCATGTTTGAATCAAGCGACTCTGCCCCACCGCGGCAAGTAACTGCTTACTCGCCATCTCGTTGGGCAATGCGGGGTAACCAAGATGCTCACGGCCTGCTGCAATCGCACCAGACGAAACCATTACGATTGAATGGCCTTGTTTTTTAAGCTCAGCACACTGGCGTGCTAACTCAACCATGTGTGCACGGTCGAGTGCCAGAGTGCCGCCTGTCAGCACACTTGTACCCAGTTTCACAACGACAGTTTGTGGTTGTGAAACAACTGCATTTTGTTGATTCGTTGTCATGATGTCTTCTGAAGTGAAAAACAAATAAAGAGAGGATGTTTTAACAATCAAATAGGGAATTAACAAGAGAAAAGGTGCGTTTTCGCACCTTTTTGTTTGGTATTAAATGAAAACAACCAAATTAAGCGAAATCGAAAGACTCCGTGTGATATTCGACTTCTAATTTGAAGTGTTCTTCTAAAGTATCAACCAGCTTTTGATGGAATGTGCTCTGCGTGAGATACACTTCCTCTACCACTTTTTTGGGAAGGGCTTCAGATACCCATTGCCCTTCTTTGTTGTACTTGCCAATATGATATTTAGCAGTAAAGCCTCCCTCGATGGATTCCAAATCCATCCACCAGCCCCAAAATTCACGCTTCTCAGGCGATTTTTTGTCGTCTACACATACAGATAAACAATCAAAATAATAGCGCCCTTCTTGCGATTGTGGTTCGCGCAGGTAAGGCCCTATCGCCTTCAACTTTGACATCAAGCGAAAGTGAGTCGGGCCCTGAGTCGTCTCTGACATATGAATCTCCGTTTTCATAGTTAAAAGTAAACACCCAAGAATGATTATTATTTTTAATTATCATGAGCTTATTTTTTGCTCAGATATATCACTCTTAACTAATTTAGGAGAATTGTCACCCTAATAATTCATCTTCTAGCCACTTTATGGCTAAATCGAGGGATTGCTCATATCCTTTTGTAATTGTTTTGGAACTGATTTTTTTCGCTCTACCATACTGGCTAAATAGAGAAACAAGTTGATTATCACTGTGTGGCGACACTGGATCGCCCTCAAGACTCAAAGCCAAAATAGGCACTTTGGTTTTTCGACTGCTCAGGAAGCCCTGAACCTTCAATGACCACGCCATCATCTGACCAGCCATGCTATTAATATCAACCGCATTTTTCCCCAAACGGGAAGCCAAAAGATCTAGGTACATCTTCGGCATTTTTTGTAACTTCTGAGGGGAAGTAAAAATATCATGTACGGGTGCGCCTAGAGCGACACAAGCTTTGATCTTTTCTTGCTCAACAAAAGAGAGTCTGATCATGGCATTACCACCAAAACGAAACCCAACTAACCCCACTTTGTGATGATCAACCCAAGGTAGCGAGTAAAGCTCATTCAATACCGCTTGATGTAGGCAACTTGAATTCTCGGTCAAGGGCCAATGAGAGCTATGCCCTACCGAAGGCATGTCCACGGTTAACATCGCAATATCTCGCGGTGCAAGACGATTACGGAACAAACGCCACATGTCGGTTTGTAGAGTATCCAAACCAGCGCTCACCATGACCACAGGCAACTGTTTATCCGTTCTTGGTAAATGGAGGTTCGCGATGATTTTGCGATTTTGGTAAGGCACTTCAATTTGCTTGATGGTGTACTTAGTTTTTTCTGCGCCGTCAGAATACGCTTTGTTTGCCAGTACTTGAGCCTGCGATGCCAAATTGTCATTTTTTAAATGTGGGTAGCCTGCAATACTAAAACACAAAGAAGCAGTGAAGAGTTCATCCGCTGCCTCTTCTCCTTGCATTTCATTTGCTCGCTTCTGATGATCCATACCAAGCTTGATCCACTCAAATGTCCAGTTACCACTGTGATAACCCATTACAGTGTCTAACCAATCATCATTGGTTCGCGAGTGAGAAGATGAAGCAATTTTGGACAGTACGCCTTCCATTTCGATCGGAGACAATCCTTGCCAAGCCCATTGCAAGCGACGCAAATGACGATACCAAGCACGATCACCTTGCGCTTCTCGTTCATCAAGTATTTTTTTACTGGTCGGCATGTACTGGGTAAGCGCGGAGGTTTCTTTTGCTTGCTTATGTTTCACGAACAAAGTTTCGGAAAGATTTTTACTGACGTCTTCAGACATAGGAAGAACCCTAGGCTATTAGCATGATTTAATATCATAATAAAAAAAATGCCCCTATAAAGGGGCATTTCTCAATATTCTTTAACCGCGCTTATTTTTGCTTGCGGTTTACTGGCTCAGCATACTGGATTGACATATCCCAAGGCTGCTCGATCCAAGTGTCTTGAGCAATATCTACAACGTAATCATCCAGCAGCTCTTTGCCTGATGGTTTCGCACACACAGCGATCATTTTCGCTTTTGGATACATCTCACGTAGTTTGCGCGCTGTATCACCACTGTCTACTAGGTCTTCAACGATTAGGTAACCTTCGCCATCACCTTCAGGTGCTTTTAGTACCGTCATGTCGCGCTGATGATCATGGTCGTAGCTTGAAATACAGATTGTATCAACGTAACGAATACCCAGTTCACGAGCCAAAATAGCGCCAGGAACCAAACCGCCGCGGCTTACCGCCCAAATTCCTTTCCATTGCTCAGCTGGCATTTGTTTTTCAGCCAGTTCACGGCAGTAAGTCTGCATTGCATCCCAAGTGATAATGAATTTTTTACTCATTGTAATAACCTAATAATTTGAAAATATGCATCCTCAAAATCTAGCGAAGTCACTCAAAAGCGGAATGCTCACTAACTTCTCCAAAATGTTTGGAGACGAGGATTTCAAGCTGCGCAAACGATTATTCTACCGAAACACACCGCTAATACCAACGGTGATATCAAAATTCTCTGCCTATTCCGCAGAAAAACCGTCTTCTGTGAACAACGTAAAAAAAGAAAAAGCCAGCGTGAATAAATCCACACTGGCTTTTTGCTCGAGAAATTAACCGACGAGGTATTTAACGATGAAGATGGCTGACATCACCCATACACTCATCGACACTTCACGGCCCTTACCGCTGAATAACTTGATCGCCGCGTATGCGATAAAGCCTAACGTGATACCTTCTGCAATCGAGAATGTTAGCGGCATAACTAAACAAGTCACAACAACTGGGGACGCTTCAGTTAGGTCACGCCAATCAATGCTTACTAGCCCAGACAGCATCAAGATCGCCACATAGAATAGCGCACCTGACGTTGCATAAGCAGGGATCATACCCGCAAGTGGTGAGAACAATAGAGCAAGTAGGAAGAGTACACCAACAACCACGGCTGTTAGACCAGTACGCCCACCCGCAGCTACACCAGAAACGCTTTCAATATAAGATGTCGTGTTGGAGGTACCAAGTAATGCCCCTACTGACGTTGCTGTTGAGTCTGCAAGTAACGCTTTGTTTAAACGAGGGATGTTGCCATTCTCGTCAGTTAGACCAGCTTTTTGAGAAACGCCAACGAGCGTACCTGCGGTGTCAAATAAATCGACAAATAGGAAAGCAAATACGACGGAAATCATGCCTACTTCAAACAAACCAGAGAAATCCAGTTGCATGAAAGTTGGCGCAATGCTTGGTGGCGTTGACATAATACCGCCCCACTGCACATCACCAAATAGAAGACCAAGCGCTGTAACGCCAAGAATGGCGATCATCACCGCACCTTTCACACCACGGTGAACCAGTGCAATCGTAAGAAAGAAGCCAATCGCGGCCAATACAGATGGCAATGATGTGATCTCTCCCATAGAAACTAATGTCGCTGGGTTATCAACGACGATACCTGCATTTTTTAATGCGATAAACGCTAAGAAAAGACCAATACCAGCTGAAATACCTGTTCGTAGAGAATGCGGGATCGAGTTAATAATCCACTCACGGATCTTAAATACGCTTAAAAGAATGAACAGAAGGCCAGAAACAAATACAGCCGCCAACGCAACTTGCCACGTATAACCCATTCCCAATACAACAGAGTAAGTAAAAAATGCGTTCAGGCCCATTCCTGGTGCCTGTGCGATTGGGTAATTGGCAACAAATCCCATGATAAAACAGCCGATTGCGGCAGCAAGACAAGTCGCGACAAAAATGGCGCCACGGTCCATACCGGTATCCGACAGGATCGCTGGGTTTACAAAAATAATGTAAGCCATAGTTAGGAAGGTCGTAACACCTGCAATGATCTCAGTGCGCACATTTGTGCCATTTTCACTGAGTTTAAAAAGCCTCTCGAGCATGATCGAATCCTGTAAAGGTAAAAAGTAAACGGTTGCGTAATCGATTGGCGGGAATTATAAAGTTATCAAATAGCAAATTCTAGATAGAATCTTCACTCTAATGCGTTTTTTTTCTTTGGATATGAAACACATTCTCTAATCTATCATAGCAAGCAAAGAAATATATTCTTATAAAACAATAGGTAACCCAGATAACACAGTTCTCTAAAAGAGAATAAAAACTGAGCAATGTACTAAACTTTCAGATGAAAAAGGCCCATTTTAAACATGGTATCTAACAGATTTGATGGAAAAGTCGATAAAACCGAAGAATGGGGAATAGAAGAAGGCTTTGATGGCAATAAGTGAGTCAGGAAGAGAAAATAGAGATAAAAAAACGCCACCCAATTTGGGTGGCGGTGAATCATGTCAGCACTATCACTGAAAAAAAATTCCAATTTATAGGGGTGAACAAACTGTTCGAGTCACATGCGTTGACTTCACTTAGTAGCCAAAGCTTGTTGGGTATACAAAGTTACCGGTGTAAACAGACTTGCTATTCCAGAACATTGTACTTGGTAAACCTTTCATAACTATCACCTTTTAAATCAATTAAACATTCGTTGATTTCTCGGTTCCTTGGAGGCGATAAAACGGACTCATCCTTTGAGCATTTCATTCTTCTCTCAGAAGCTGGTTACAAATATACCACCAAGAAATTTAATTACAAGCATTTTAGTGATTGAAATCACAAAAAATGCACAAATTGACCTTTATCAAAGTTTATGTGTAATTAAATTACAACTTTATGAATTAAAAAATAAAGCCACTTTCAGAATATATGATAGAGAACACATAGTGCTTGTTATTGTATTCACAAACTGTGACAGTTCTGAGAGAAATCCTTGTGATCGCGACTACTCGTACTCCTTATCTGGTGGTATGCTAACGGCAATTTGAAGGCCAAATCGTCTAGCATTTAATGCTACCTTGATAATATTTTTACGGTATATATTTGGCAAAGCACATCAAAAGGAGTCCTCCGTGTCTGAGTTCCATTCTGAGATCAGTACCTTATCACCTGCTCCACTTTGGCAGTTTTTCGATAAGATTTGTTCTATCCCTCATCCATCGAAACATGAAGAAGCATTAGCACAGTACATTATCAACTGGGCAACAGAGCAAGGCTTTGACGTTCGCCGTGATCCAACCGGTAACGTGTTCATCAAAAAGCCCGCGACACCAGGAATGGAGAATAAGAAGGCTGTTGTACTTCAAGCACACATCGACATGGTGCCGCAGAAAAACGAAGACACTGAACACGACTTCACCAAAGATCCAATCCAACCTTACATCGATGGCGAATGGGTAACTGCGAAAGGCACGACGCTTGGTGCAGATAACGGTATTGGTATGGCTTCTTGCCTTGCTGTATTGGCATCTAAAGATATTAAGCACGGTCCACTCGAAGTTCTGCTGACGATTGATGAAGAAGCAGGCATGACTGGCGCATTTGGCCTTGAAGCTGGTTGGTTAGAGGGTGAGATTCTTCTAAATACAGACTCTGAGCAAGAAGGCGAAGTCTACATGGGTTGTGCAGGTGGCGTTGATGGCACCATGACTTTCGATATTTCTCGAGAATCAACGCCTGCAGGTTTTGTAACACGCCAACTGACGCTGAAAGGCCTAAAAGGTGGTCACTCAGGTTGTGACATTCACACAGGTCGCGGTAATGCCAACAAATTACTTGGTCGTTTCCTTGCCGGTCATGCTCAAGAGCTTGATTTACGTTTAGTCGAATTCCGTGGCGGTAGCTTACGTAATGCAATCCCTCGCGAAGCGTTTGTTACTGTCGCGCTTCCTGTCGAAAACCAAGACAAGCTTGCTGAGCTGTTCAACCACTACACTGAGCTGCTTAAAACTGAATTGGGTAAAATCGAAACAGGTATCGTAACCTTTAATGAAGTGATCACGACTGACGCGCAAGTATTTTCAATCGCCGATCAGCAACGATTCATTGCGGCACTTAACGCTTGTCCAAACGGCGTAATCCGTATGAGTGATGAGGTGGAAGGCGTTGTTGAAACTTCTCTAAACGTTGGTGTGATCAGCACAGAAGAAAATAAAGTCACCGTGCTTTGCTTGATTCGTTCTCTCATTGACTCTGGCCGTAGCCAAGTGGAAAGCATGCTGCGCTCGATTACTGAGCTAGCAGGCGCACAAATTCAGTTCTCAGGCGCTTACCCTGGCTGGAAGCCAGATGCAGATTCCGAGATCATGGCAATTTTCCGTGATATGTATGAAGGCATTTACGGTCATAAGCCGAACATCATGGTCATCCATGCTGGTCTTGAGTGTGGCCTATTTAAAGAACCATACCCACACATGGATATGGTTTCTTTCGGTCCAACAATAAAATTCCCTCACTCTCCAGATGAGAAAGTGAAGATTGATACTGTTCAGTTGTACTGGGAACAGATGGTCGCGCTTTTAGAAGCGATTCCAGAGAAAGCATAATTCAATCACGAAAAATGACAAAGGGTGCCATACGGCACCCTTTTTTTGGTTTAGTTGAACCCAACTACACACGGTTTTGCGCGTAAGCGGCTAATTCATCCATTGAGGTTTGTGCAGCAACTTCACCATCAATGTAGTAAGTAACAAACTCACCATCGCGTACACCCATGAGTGTCGCCTTTTCACCGTTACTGTAAGTAATATCCATTTGAACAGTGTTCTCATCGATTTGCTGCATTCGCCCCTGCTCAATGACACGGTTATCCGCTAATGGTGCGATTGGTGCCGTCGTTAACGACTTATCTAACTGGTGATTGACATCAATGTAAGTATCTACCTTTGTATCGAAGATATGTGGCTTACCATTTAACGGGTTCTTACCCGTCCAAAATTCTAGAGAGTTAAACACGATATAATCCGCTGCGATCGCGACACCATAAACAGGCGCTAAAAGCATATTTAGGCCACCTCGAGCGTAACGGTTGTCAACAGCTTTCAAGTTAAACCCCATGACATAACCTGTCACGGCATTACTACCTACGCAACCTGAAAGTGAAACTGCTACCGCAGTCAATGCACCAATTTTAGCAATTGCCTTTTTCATCAAAACCTCTAGTTAGAAAGTGTGAAACCTCAAATTCGGCGCGGATATTATCGGATAAAAAGTAGGGTTAAAAGTCCGTTTTTTTGTCCTCCATGAACAGTATTATTTTTAATACAGTCACATTTTTTAAGGCTATTATTGCGCTCTCTTCTCTATGGCTTGTTATGTATTAAACTGATAGAAAAGATCATATTGAAAACAAAAACTTCACACATACCAAAATTTCACGCATGACGATTAAAGTAATTTGTCGTGTCCTTAATGAGAATGATTAGTGCGATTTTGCAGCAATTGTTACATTGCTGATGACGCATTTGACAGAGATGGTTTATGGCCAGAAGTAAAAAAAGCAAAGTATTTGAGCTCTTAGGACATCAAATACAACCAGGACAACGATTAGAGATCGAATTTGAAGCAGCGAAGCTATATACACATTCGCCTTTATCTATTCCTGTGGAAATCATCCATGGGAAACAAGAAGGACCAGTGTTAATGGTGAATGCCGCTATCCATGGTGATGAGCTTAATGGCGTAGAAATCGTTCGTCAGATCATTAACCAACTGGATCCACAAAAACTGAAAGGCACTGTCATTGCAGTACCTATCGTTAACGTTTTTGGTTTCATCCATAAATCTCGTTACTTGCCCGACCGACGAGATCTCAACCGTTGCTTTCCTGGCAGTGAAAAAGGCGCACTTGCATCTCGTATGGCACACGGGTTCTTTAACAACATTGCCAAGCGTTGTGACTACATTTTGGATCTACACACAGGGGCCATTCATCGCACGAACTTGCCACAGATCCGCGCAAACTTAAGCAACTCAGAAACTCTGCGTATTGCTCAAGCATTTGCAACGCCAGTGATTGTTGATTCAGCATTGCGTGATGGCTCTTTACGCAGTGAAGCAGAAAAATGCGATATTCCAGTGCTCACCTACGAAGCTGGCGAAGCATTGCGTTTTGATCCACTTTCGATCAGCGCTGGTGTACTCGGGGTTCGGCGCGTAATGCAAGCCATTGGTATGTTGCGTGCGAGCAGGAAAAAGCTGCCTGAGCCTATCATAGCGAAGTCCACCAGCTGGGTTCGCGCGTCAGGTAACGGCATTTTGCGTACTGTCGTTAATCTGGGAGACAAAGTAGAACAGGGTGAAACGCTCGCTTATATTAGCTCTCCTCTTGGTCATGACGAGATAGAACTAAAAGCCCCGAAGCGTGGTTTGGTTATCGGTCAACAAACATTACCATTGGTGAACGAAGGCGATGCAATTTTCCACCTTGCCTATTTTAACCAAGGTGATAATGCTTTAGAGCAAGCAGTCGAAAGCTATATTGAAGGCCTCACTGAATTCGATGCCGAGCCGCTGACCACCGGACAGATACCGTTAGAAACTCAGTAATTCCTACCAAGTAGGCGCCTGATTAGCTCAAAAGGAGCAACAGTGCTCGCACTATCTTGTTTAAAGCCAATAAGCTCAGCGTCCATGATGCTGGGCTTTTTGTTTTATGTACGCTAACGATACTTATCGTAGTTTCCACGAATGGATAAAAAACTTTACAATCCGTCGCAAAAACACATTTGATAATTAATCTCATTATCATTTATTAATCGTAATAATGTTCTTATAATCCGAGCTTCATAAAAACACTATAAATCATCAATATGAAACGATTAAAAAGTCATCCACTCAAAGTAAATCTCATTTCACTGGCTTTGCTCTTCCCTCTTTATTCATATGCCGAGACAGCGCCAAATGAAGAGCTTGAAGTCATAGGCGTTCGTTATGCCAAACCTATTACCATTGCTGAGCCTGCGCAAACCACCATTAATTGGTCAGAGATTGAAGAGCAACAGTACTCTAATTTTGCCTCAATGATCGATGCCGTTCCCGGTGCATCAATAGATGGTGGCGGTCGTTCTGGTGGCGAACGTATTAACATTCGTGGTTTTGATGATCCAAGCGATATCGCCGTGTTTGTCGATGGCGCTCCAATTGGCTTTCAACAATACCGCTACGGTACCTTCTTTTTTGATCCGTTCTTAATTGGCGAAGCAGAAATTATCAAGGGCGCGCACGACTATCGAGCACTCAACGGGAAGTTTGGTGGCTCCATTCGCATTAAAACCAAAAGTGTCGATGATCTCCTGTACGGCGAAAGAAACTTTGGTGCTCGCATCTCAAGTGCATACAACACCAACGGCGATGAGAACGCCTACACGCTAACACTCTATGGTAAAAACGATACTGGTTTTTATTTTCTAGCGAATGGCTCGGTAAAAGATTCTGATGACATTAAAGTCGGAGGTGGTGAAACGCTGGATTACTCAGGTTATGAGCAAGAAAACATGCTCGTAAAGGTCGGTTATGAAAACAACGATCACGAGTTTGAAATTAGCCACACTCGCTACAAAGATGAAGGTCGTAAACCTTGGGCTAACCGCCGCGGAAAAATGCCTAACATCACCGAATACAATATCAAGAAATACGGCTCATTAGAAAAAGCCCAATACGCTTACACCGTCGATAACAAATACACGGACAACACCACGACCATCTCTTACCACTACATGCCGACTAACCCGTATATTGATTTCAATATCAAAATGGCACGTTCCGAAAACGATCGTCATTGGGTTCGCCCTGACGTAGCATTCGAGAAAATGTTCGTTTCTGTTGGCAGTTACGGTCATGAGTCATGGCTGAGTTACGAGCGTGATTACGTTGATGTGTTTAACCAAGCGCAATTCGGAGACCACACTCTAGTCACTGGGCTTCAATATCAAAAAACCGATAGAGACTCGTTAGTATTCAACGCATCATACGACAGTAATGAAGCGAAAAACTACGGTTGGTACACCCCTTACTACGAACCATCTGGCACGCAGTCAATTTATGCCGCTTACATTGCTGATCACTATCAAGCAACAGACCGCCTAACAATCACACCTTCTCTGCGTTACGAATACATCAAGAGTGAAGGAAAAGGGAACGCTGCGCCGGATTATAATGATCCAGTTGCCGGACATAACTACGGTGAAACGACGCATAAAGGCTTTAGCCCACGTTTGGATATCGACTTTGATGCGAGCAATAATACGCGTTTAAACGCCTCCTACGCCTACGCTTTAAAAGCACCAACCGTTGATAACATCTACTCAGTGCAATATGCGCGAGCTACCGCTACGGCTACTGCTTTGAATCTGGACGTGTCTCGTATCCATGCTTATCAAGCAAGCGTTATCAACTTAACGGAAGGGCTGGTGAACTCTCGCGATAACCTCGCAACAGAGTTAACTATGTTCTATAACGATGTTAGCGACACAGTTGATATACGAACGGGCGATAACCTCGACAAAAATACTACTGAGTTACAAAGCTGGAATACAAACCTAGATGGCTTTAAAAACTATGGCTTTGAGCTAATTTCACAATACCGGATTGAAGATTTCTACAGTAATTTCTCAGCAAGTTACATTCGCGGCAAAAACAAAGGTAGCCTATCTGACTCTACAGGTTCAGATGATGATCATCCTGATGTACCGCCATTAAACATTAATCTGGGTTTAGGTTACGAATGGATTCCTGGTTTACGTACGGGCTGGGAAGTCCGTTGGTATGATGCGCAAACCAAAACCAAGGCAAGCGGTAATAATTTAAAAGTGAAATCGCCAAGTGAGCAATACACGCTACAAAACGCTTACGTGGTTTGGGAAATACAACAAGTCGAAGGCTTGAGCGTTGGCGCGGTTGTGAAAAACTTAACCGATCGTTACTACGAAGCATACCTATCTAATGGCGTGCCTTCGCCTGGTCGCGAAGTCAAACTGCACCTCACTTATCAATACTAACCATACCTAAAAGATGCAGGGCAGACATTAACTGCCCTGTTATATCGTATCCAATGGCCATAATTGCACGCCGTTTTATTTATCAGTATTATCATTTCCTTTTGCTTGCATACACATTATGAACAATCTAAAAACACGGCTTCTTCTGATTTGCTTCTTCCCTGTAGGTAGCCTAGCGCAAGCTTCTGAGAACATTGCAGACTACTTACAAGAACAAAGCAAGCACCAAGTTTCAGAAGATTTTTACGCACAGCCAACAGCAAATAACCTGAATCTAGATGCAAAAACTAACTCTTTAACTTGGCACGAAGATGGTAAGCCGGATCACTGTCGTTACGCCAAGCAGCCCAAAGACGTCGCAACACATTTCGACTACGGTGAAGCAAACGATCTATCTGACGGCTTACAACACTTTGATTTACCGGAAAGACATTCTGCAAAGGTCAAATCGACACATCGCACTTATGCTAATAACCCTCACCTTCTTCCTGGCAATAAACAATTTGCAGCCCCTGAAGACGGCACGTTTAGCCTGTCCGTATCATCGGATTGTTTTTAGCCGATATAAATAAAAAATGCCCTGAGACAAAACTCAGGGCATTTTCACTATTTGTTTGATGGGTAACGTCACCATCTCACCGATTTAAACTTATTCTTCGTCAGTGTCTACTTCGGTTTCACGTGCTTTGCGGGCTTCTTCTTTACGAACTTTTGCCGCTAGTTGTTCTGCTTCACGCTCTTGACGTTGCGCTGCTTTACGCTCGTTACGAACCACTTGGTTTTGGATAAATCCAGCCAGTTCTTGTTCAGCCCAAGCTTGTGCTTTCTCTTCGCTGTCAAAGCCTGTTTCACGCTTTGATACTACAGTCTTACGAGATGTCACTTGGCGAGTGATTTCTGCGCTCCAGCCGTTACGTTTTTCAGTGACGCGGATAGCAAATTTTGGATTCTTAGACATTTCTTTCATTTCCTAAGGGATTTAGGGATCAATCAGGGATTCGGTCAACTTGATAACTCCATCTAAGCTGAGCTGTTTAACACCATCCCTTGGTAAGCGCGGTATTAGAGCATAAAAGTAATCTAAACGCTGCAAGTTTTTTACGCTAGATAATAGATGACAAAGAAGAGGCAGAACAAAGCAACGTTTCGCCAAGTCACTAGAAAGAGCGACGAAGAAAAAGAGTGATAAGAAAAAAGAAAGCGCTGGTCTCTCAACCAACGCTTTACTTAAGCTACATTAACCTTTGGTTAATTAACCGATATTCTTACGGGCATTTTGGAACATACGCATCCAAGCGCCATTTTCACCCCAACCTTCCGGAGCCCAAGAATTTGCAACTGTGCGGAATACGCGCTCTGGGTGAGGCATCATGATAGTTACGCGACCGTCTGCTGTTGTTAAACCGGTAATCGCGTTTGGCGAACCATTCGGGTTGTTCGGGTATTGTTGTGTTGGGTTACCGAGGTTATCCACGTAACGAACCGCAACCGTACCTGATGCCTCAATCGCTGCTAGGTGCTCTGCATCACGTACTTCTACACGCCCTTCACCGTGGGAAACCGCGATTGGCATGCGCGAACCAGCCATTCCGTCGAAGAATACAGAGTCAGATTTCTGAACTTCAACTAGACTAAAGCGCGCTTCAAAACGCTCAGATTCGTTGCGCACAAAACGTGGCCACAAGTCTGCACCTGGGATCAGCTCTTTCAGGTTTGATAGCATCTGACAACCGTTACATACACCTAAAGAGAACGTCTCTTCACGGTTGAAGAAGGCTTGGAACTGTTCACGAGCTTGTGCGTTAAACAGGATAGACTTAGCCCAACCTTCACCCGCACCTAGTACGTCGCCGTAAGAAAAGCCACCACAAGCTACTAGGCCATGGTATTCATCCAGTACCGCTTGGCCCGTTAGGATATCGCTCATATGGATGTCGGTTGCTTCAAAACCAGCTCGGTCAAACGCTGCTGCCATTTCGACGTGGGAGTTAACGCCCTGCTCACGTAGGATTGCCATCTTAGGTTTAGCACCTTTCGCAATGTACGGTGCTGCAACGTCTTCATTTACGTCGAAGCTGAGCTTAACGTTTAGACCAGGGTCAGAGTTGTCTTTCTTAGCTTCGTGCTCTTGGTCTGCACACGCAGGGTTATCACGTAGACCTTGCATCTTATGCGTTGTTTCAGCCCAGATAACGCGTAGTTCGGTACGTGAACGTTCAAGCACAACTGCATCACCAGAAGTGATAACAAAGTCGTCTGAAGCTTCAACAGAACCAATCACATGTGAGCATGCCTCTAAGCCGTTTGCCGCCAGAGTAGATAGAACTGAATCTAGATCATCATTCTTAACTTGAACAACCGCACCTAGCTCTTCGTTAAATAGAACGGCTAGCGCATCATCACCCAGCTCTGCGATGTTCGCTTTTACGCCACAGTGACCCGCGAATGCCATCTCAGCCAGTGTAACAAACAGACCGCCGTCGCCTTTATCGTGGTAAGCCACTAGCTTGTCATCACGTACTAACGCTTGCATTGCATCAAAGAAGCCTTTTAGCTGCTCTGCATTATCTACGTCAGCAGGTTTGTCACCCAGCTGTTTGTATACTTGTGCCAATGCTGTCGCACCTAAGCGGTTTTTGCCGTTACCCAAGTCAACAAGAACTAGAGAAGTATTTCCTTTGTCAGTGCGTAGTTGAGGAGTCACGGTCTTACGTACGTCTTCCACACGACCAAATGCCGTGATAACTAGCGACAGTGGAGAAGTAACTTCTTTGCTCTCGCCGTTTTCTTCCCACTTGGTTTTCATCGACATGGAGTCTTTACCAACTGGGATAGTCAAACCTAAAGCAGGACACAGTTCTTCACCCACCGCTTTCACTGCTTCGTAAAGACCCGCATCTTCACCTGGGTGACCCGCTGGAGACATCCAGTTCGCAGACAGTTTAATGTGTTTAATATCACCGATGTCTGTTGCCGCAATGTTCGTTAGTGACTCACCAACTGCTAGGCGAGCCGATGCACCAAAGTCTAGTAATGCCACTGGCGTGCGCTCACCCATCGACATTGCTTCGCCATGGTAAGTGTCGTAGCTTGCCGCTGTTACTGCGCAGTTTGCTACTGGTACCTGCCAAGGACCAACCATTTGATCACGAGCAACCAGACCCGTTACTGTTCGGTCACCGATAGTAATTAGGAATGTTTTTTCTGCAACAGCAGGAAGACGAAGTACGCGATCCACCGCTTCATTAAGCTCAATACCATCACGAACAATGGCAGGGCTTTCCACTTTTAGTGTGGTTGCGTCGCGGTGCATCTTCGGTGGCTTACCAAGCAGGATATCCATTGGCATATCGATCGGCGTATTGTCGAAGTGAGAATCTTCTAGCGTTAGATGACGCTCTTCTGTCGCTACACCCACCACTGCATACGGTGCGCGTTCACGCTTACAGATTGCGTCGAATGCTTCCATGTTTTCTGGCGCTACCGCTAGAACGTAACGTTCCTGTGATTCGTTACACCAGATTTCCAGTGGGCTCATGCCCGGCTCATCGTTTGGTACATCGCGTAATTGGAACTTACCGCCACGCTCACCGTCGTCGACAAGTTCAGGCAATGCGTTAGAGATACCGCCTGCACCCACATCGTGGATAAATGCGATTGGGTTGTCGTCGCCTAACTGCCAACAACGGTCGATCACTTCCTGACAGCGACGTTCCATCTCTGGGTTTTCACGCTGTACTGAAGCGAAGTCCAGATCTTCTGCTGACTGACCAGATGCCATTGAGGACGCCGCGCCACCACCAAGACCGATGTTCATTGCCGGACCACCAAGTACGATTAGGCTCGCACCCACTGGAATCTCTTTCTTCTGTACGTGTTCATCTCGGATGTTACCCATACCACCAGCAATCATGATTGGTTTGTGGTAACCACGAATTTCTTCACCCGCATGAGAAGTGACTTTTTCTTCGTAAGTACGGAAGTAACCCAATAGATTTGGACGACCAAATTCGTTGTTGAATGCCGCGCCTCCTAGAGGACCTTCAAGCATGATGTCTAACGCATTTACAATACGACCCGGCTTGCCGAAGTCGGTTTCCCATGGCTGTTCAAAACCAGGAATACGTAAGTTAGAGGTTGTAAAACCAACCAGACCCGCTTTTGGCTTACCGCCGATACCCGTCGCGCCTTCGTCACGGATTTCACCGCCTGAGCCAGTCGATGCGCCCGGCCACGGAGAGATTGCCGTTGGGTGGTTGTGCGTTTCTACCTTCATCAAGATGTGCGTATCTTCATGGTGGTATGTGTATTGACGGGATTTAGGGTCAGGGAAGAAACGCCCCGCTTTAGAACCTGTCATAACGGCTGCGTTGTCTTTGTATGCAGACAGCACATAGTCAGGTGTCGTTTCAAAAGTGTTTTTGATCATTTTGAACAAAGACTTAGGTTGATCTACCCCGTCGATAGTCCAATCTGCGTTAAAAATTTTGTGGCGACAATGCTCTGAGTTCGCCTGAGCAAACATCATCAATTCAATGTCGTTTGGGTTACGCCCAAGCTTAGTAAAGTTCTCTACCAAGTAATCAATTTCATCTTCTGCGAGTGCCAAGCCAAGGGAAACGTTTGCCTCTTCAAGCGCAAGACGACCGCCAGCTAAGATATCAACATGTGCGACAGGCTTAGGCTCTGCAACAGTAAATAATGCTGATGCGGCTTCAAATGCTGTGAATACTGTTTCCATCATGCGGTCGTGAATTAACGCTTTAACAGCGTCAGCTTGAGCTTCTGATAGAACAACTGAAGATTCGACATAATAAGCCGTACCACGCTCTAGACGTTTCACTTTATCCAGACCACAGTTAACAGCGATATCGGTAGATTTAGAAGACCAAGGCGAGATAGTGCCAGGACGAGGCGTGACAAGAAGTAGAAGACCTTCAGGCTCATGCTCTTCGATGGTTGGGCCGTAAGTTAGTAACTTTTCAAGTTTTTCTAACTCTTGGTCATCAAGGTCTGACTTTAGATCGGCAAAGTGCATAAACTCGGCATAAATACCAGTTACAGGCAGATCTTGTTCACGACAAAGTTCCAGTAGTTTATTAACACGAAACTCAGAAAGAGCTGGGGAGCCACGCAAAATTCTCATGTGCTTAGGTCTCTTATGCAATTGATTAAGGTGATATTGGAATAAATTCAGACACTTAAAATAAGCCCTGTCGAACCTATGCCGATTCCACCTCGTCATTGCGAGCGCATTATATAGTAATTGTTTTTGTGATGTAACACCAAAAGCAACCGTTTGCGTCATTTTTTTTGTCAAATTTGAATTACAACTAAAATGTCGATAAAACACACAATGTCACGTTATAAGTGTGTGATTCACTTTGCCCCATGAGCTCGCTTTGATATAAAGGCAAATAGAAATTTTCCAAGATGTACCTATTAATGCAAATAAGTCACTTCAACCGGCTCAAGCGCAGTGCTCTAATTTTAGTTTCTGTTCTTTTGCTCTCTGCTTGCCAGATTGAGTCGGAGCCCAAAAGTGAATTTGAAAAAATTCAAGAACGTGGTGTGCTTCGTGTTGGCACGCTAAACAATCAGCTTTCCTACTACATAGGACCCGATGGTCCCGCAGGGTTGGATTACGAATTGGCGCGTCAGTTTGCGGAGCAGCTCGGCGTCAAACTCGAGATTAAACCAGCCTTTCGCCAGGCTGAGCTTTTTCCTGCTCTTAAGAAAGGAGATATCGATATCATCGCTACGGGTTTAAATCAAACGTCACAAGCAGTCAAACGATTTAGACCAGGCCCTGCCTATTATTATGTAAGCCAACAAGTGGTATATAAAAAAGGGCAACTTCGACCACGTGATATCGAACAACTCATTGAATACCAAGCCTCGAAAGACGACGAGTCCGACGAAGATACAAATGCAGGAGCGCAAACATTAAAGATCGTTGAACAATCGCAATATGTTCCGACCCTAACAGCGTTAAAGAAGCAGTATCCAGAACTTCAGTTTGAAATTGTTGGTGATGCTGACACGAAAGACTTACTCAAATACGTATCGACGGGTGAGTTACGTTTTACTGTGACTGATTCGGTGGAACTTTCCCTAGCTCAACGCCTTTACCCCGATCTTGCGCTCGCATTTGAACTTACAGAAGATCAACCAGTGTCTTGGTTTACTCGACGTTCTGAAGACGAAAGTTTGTATGCGATGCTGATAGAGTTTTTCGGTAACATCAAACAATCAGGAGAACTGTCCACCCTCGAAGAAAAGTACATTGGTCATATTGAGGCATTTGATTACGTTGATACTCGCGCATTCATTCGAGCTCTGGATGACAAATTGCCTAAGTGGGCACCTTTATTCCAAAAGTACAGCGAAGAGTTCGACTGGCGCTTAATTGCAGCATTGGCGTATCAAGAGTCACACTGGAAACCAACAGCAAAATCGCCAACGGGTGTTAGGGGGATGATGATGCTGACTCTGCCAACGGCGAAAAGCGTCGGGGTAACAAACCGTTTAGACCCTGAGCAATCTGTTCGTGGTGGTGTCGAGTACTTACGTCGCATTGTAGGTCGCGTGCCTGATAGCATCAACGAGCATGAAAAAATATGGTTTGCGTTAGCTTCATACAATATTGGTTACGGCCACATGATGGACGCACGACGACTCACCAAAGCACAAGGTGGCGATCCGAACGCTTGGGCCGATGTAAAAGACAGGCTGCCTTTACTTCGTCAGAAGCGCTATTACAGCCAAACTCGCTATGGGTACGCCAGAGGCGATGAAGCGCGTAATTACGTAGAAAATATTCGACGTTACTACCAATCCATCATTGGTCATGTCAGCCAACAGCCAGCGATTGATGAGAATAGCGATGACTTGCAAGTGATTCCGCCGCTCAACCCCGACATTTTGATATCGGGCGCAGTAGAGACCGTCGTAGAACAAGTCTCTGGCGCTTCTGACGTCACGGTTGAAGAAGACACCGAACAAGAAAGCATTGAAGAATAAACCCGCGGTAAACTAAAAAATGACGAGCCTATGAAGCTCGTCATTTTTGTTGAGTCCTAACGAAAACTTATCTAGAATCCAATATTCTGAGTGACACCAACCACACTCAACCATTCCTTTGGTTGGTCGCCTTTTCTTCATCGTTAGTAAAACTGATTGCTTTGTAACCACATGGTTTAGCTCACTTGATGAAGCGGCGCCTTCGGCTACACTCTGCCGAAATAACGTCACTCCTATTATTAAGCATCGTATTGAAATTGTTTGCTGGCTCTGTGCAATGCAGAAGTCAAATGAAGAACGTTTAAACCATACAATGTTTAGTGCGATTATCGAGCCTATTGCCAAGCATCGATGAGCCGCACTTTACTGGTATAAGTCTTGTCTGCAGGAGGTTTTGAATATGAGAAGACGTAGAGTGCAGTCAAAGCGTTTAAATAACACAGTAGCTGCTATCCGACGTAAACGTAAACTGACATGTATGAAAAAGAAAGTAAGTTCACGTAATCGTGTTTTTGTACATTTAGTCAATCACTAGTGCGTCCAAGCAAACATCTACCACGTTGTAGGTGTTTGCTAGCCCTCACCACTCCTACTACCTTGTTCGCTCTCTCCATTTTCTAATGCTTTTTGTGCTTGCTTCTTCGCTTTAATTTCCTTTCGGCGGCGCTTAAAAAACGCTTGTAGCTGAGTACGGCACTCATCTTCTAGCAGCCCCTTTTCAATTAAGGCGTAATGGTAAGCGGCTTGACTTTCAAACAAATTAAGCACTGTTCCTGCTGCTCCAGCTTTTAAATCTGGCGCTCCAAAAACAACCCGCTTAACGCGGCTATGCAATAAGGCTCCGGCACACATTGGGCATGGCTCAAGTGTTACATATAACGTCGTATCCAGAAGGCGGTAATTTTCTAGCTTTTGGCCTGCTTTACGCAGCGTTTGGATCTCAGCATGTGCGGTAGCGTCATTAGTACCAATAGAGCGATTCCACCCCTCAGCGATAATTTCACCATCTTTGACAAGCACTGCGCCAACAGGTACTTCCCCCTCAGCTTCTGCTTGCTCAGCAAGCTCCATCGCTCTGCGCATAAACAATTCATCTTGAGGGGAAAACGGATGGTTAGACAAAGGAGGCTCCAAAGAAACAAAAAACGATTGAAGTCAGGAATTTTATCACCAACTTCGGTTTCACTACAGCAACACATCACGGGACAAAGTCTGCAACTCCAAAAAACTAGTTACAAGACCTATCGATGTTCGTTTTACGAGAACAAAAAAACGCAGATCGAAGACCTGCGCTTTTTGGCTGCCAATTAGCGGCTTTCACACCCTACACGTTTTTACATTGTGTAAGTGTAAGGAGCTTGAATGCCTAGCGGGATACCTACCATCCAATAAGCAACTAGGAAGATAGACCAACCGATCAGCATTGCGATCGAGAATGGCATCATTAGTGACGCAAGCGTACCGATACCAGCCGACTTCACATAACGCTGACAGTAAACCACAACAAGAGGGAAAAATACCATTAGAGGCGAAATGATGTTCGATACAGAGTCACCCACACGGTAAGCCGCCTGAGACAGCTCAGGCGAGATACCAACCGCCATTAGCATTGGCACTAGGATTGGACCAATTAAAGCCCATTTTGCCGATGCCGAACCAATAAGTAGGTTTACAGATGCGGTTAGAAGGATCATACCGATGATGGTCACTTCACCTGGTAGGTTCATCGCTTTTAAGCCTTCTGCGCCATACAACGCTAGCATCGTACCGATGTTTGACTGAGCAAATGCAGATAGGAACTGAGCACAGAAGAACGACATAACAATGTATGCGCCCATGGTTGACATAGTATCAGCCATCGCTTTGATAATGTCGTTGCTGGTCTTGAACGTTCCAGACACTTTACCGTAAACGTAACCAGGAATGATAAACAGAATAAAGATCAACGGCACGATAGACTTCATTATCGGTGCTGAGAAGGCTGTAATTTCACCTTCAGGCGAGCGAAGTGCTGATGTTTCTGGAATTAACGCTGCAACAAGTAAAGCAATACCCGCCATCATTGCCCAACCTGCATAACGGAATGCTTTTGATTCCAGTTCAGTAAATGAACCTAGGTTTGGCGCGGTTTCCGCATCATCATCAATTGGCATTTTTGATAAACGAGGCTCGATGATTTTCTCTGTCACGTACCAACCAATCCCCACAATAATGATAGAGGATAGGCCAGTGAAGAAGATGTTCGCTAATGGGTTAACCACATATTCAGGATCAAGAACCTGCGCCGCAGTTTGCGTAAAGCCAGCCAATAGCGGATCGATACCTGAAGGGATAAAGTTTGCAGAGAAGCCACCAGATACACCTGCAAATGCTGCCGCAATACCTGCTAAAGGGTGACGACCTGCCGCATGGAAGATAATACCGCCAAGAGGAATAACTAGAACATAGCCTGCATCTGCCGCAGTATGCGATACAATGGCAACCAAAATAAGCATTGGAGTAAGAAGCTTAGCTGGCGTGAAGTTCAGCATCTTCTTAAGACCCGTCGTAATAAAACCCGAAGAATCTGCAACACCCACACCTAGCATTGCGACAAGTACGATACCCAGTGGCGCAAAGCCAGTAAACGTCGTCACCATGTTAGCAAGGAAACTTGCTAGCGCTTCGCCCGTAAGTAAGTTGGTGATAGTAAGAGCTTCGCCCGTTCGAGGGTTTGGAAGAGCGAATGATACATTCGACAAAAGTGCTGACGCCGCCCAAGTAATGATCAATGCCCAGAAGAACAAAATCGCAGGATCAGGAATTTTGTTACCTGTCCTCTCGATAAAGTTTAAAAAGCGCTCCATCCCGCTCGGCTTCGATGATGGTGCCTTATTTACAGCTTGGTTACTCATGGTAACTCCATAGTGAATGATGTTGGTGCCAAGGCCTATTTGAATAATTATAACGACCTACTATCCAACGAGTATTCTAGTAAACACTAATGGAGAAAGCACAAGGTTCTAGATTTTTTTTCATAATTGGAGACATTTTTTGCAAAAACACCACTTCAATTAAACATAATAAAAACAGTAGAACATCAACTCAATTAACAGTTCAAAAACCATTTATTAACCGTGACAAATCCGGTATCAAACAGGAGTTACATCCGCATTTGTCTCAGCCCATGTATGCAATTGAACTTAGTTTTCGAATTCACTGTATTGTGAGATCATCGTTTTAAGCTGAACTGATCGCGTCTCGCCGATTCTATCCTTCCAGCTAGAGGTAATGGTGATAGTTTTCAGTGTTCCTGAAACCGTGGCAGCTGGAACTTCCCACTCGACGACATAAGATCCAGTAACAGAAGAGCCTGTTGCAATAGAAGCAAAATTTGCAGGTGTGATGGTAGACATCGCCGCAGAAGCACCACGCGTCCGGAACCATTCGAGCTGGTTTTCTGCTAGACGAAGTGCTTCAATACTTTTTATGGCATATTCGGATTCGCGTTCTAGATATACGTTTAGCTTCGTTAAACCTAGAGCCCCAACACCGATAAGTAGAAAAGAAATTAGAACTTCAAGAAGGTTAAAACCTTTTTGTTTAGAGATCATTCCAGGAGCCCTTTTTCCATTTTACTTTCTTGTGAACATTGGGTACAGATGTTGAATCAAACTCCAAATTAACTGCAGCACCAAAGACACTTAACCCTCCTGGGGTGTCGAAAACATATCCACCTACAGGCTTGAAAGCGCCACGGGAAAAAAAAGTAAGCTTCTTTATTTCGTCTGTAGAGAGTCCTCCTATAAATGGAGTGACTGAGACATCTGATGTCCATCTTGCGGACATGTCACTAACTGTAGAAGTAAACAATTGGTAAACAGTTCCGGGAAAAGAGTCAACCCCATTAACCGACAATAAGCCATTCTCGATAACAAGAAGCTTAGGGCTAGAATTGAGGCTGATTCCGATACCAGTTTCTAGGTCACAATCACCAACCACCCACACTTTGTCGCTCACAGAAAATGAACTAACAATTCTATCAACACAAGATTTAACTGTTGACGAGCTGCTTGCCACACTCCCATCAATCACCACAAATCCATTCTTTATTTGAGTTAATTGGGAGCGAGGATAACCAAAAAAAGCTTCAAAAGGGTCAAGATTTGGGTCATGAACAAAATCATGCTCAAACATCTTTTCGTCGCCAATATAATTTTGATTGTTACCAATGACTTTCACTTTGTAGTCGTTTACGCCACCAGAATCATCGCAGTTAGCGTCACCAGAAACGCATAACCCTAAGCGGGCAGTGTTAGTCATATGAGATGAACTACACGTTTTTCCAGAAGGGTGTGAAGTAACAAAAGCGCCCTCCATTACTACTGATTTCATAAATCGAACAGAAACACAAGTATCCTGCTCGACAAATTCAGGTGTAAAAAGATAAGAGCCCATTAACTTCAAATCTGAGCGGGCTTGTATAGCTCCGCTTGGTCTACCAACTACTTCAATACTTTTGAAGGTCTCAACTCGGTTATTTACGCTTGAAGATAGCTCGTAGAATTTGGGATCCACCAAAGATTGAGTTGCGACAACAGTACTTTGTAAACAACTAGAGTAGTCTTGCATATTTGGTGCGATCGACATATCCGCTTTATTTATCGCATAGCCACACTCCAATCCCCCTTCTGCAAGCCAATGTTCTTGTCGTGCTTCAATTTGATTGTTGGCACGCTTGATCTGATAAAAAAGAGACTTGTAGCTACCAAGCGACATCATTAACGCTGCGACAAGTAATACACTGACAACGAGTAACGCTACTGCACCTTGTTGTTTCTTCATTACTGCCAGTTCCTTTGCATCGCAGTAAACGACTGCTGAGTGCGAATATCAGTCGCATCTTTCAATTCGGTTCCCAATGTAACGGTCACCAGTACACTTTTTGCATCAGTGCTTTCTAACAGTTCACTAGTAAGGTCAAAACGATTAACGTGAATAACTTTCTTATCAAAAAGATTTTTACATGAGCGAGTGCCTGCAAGGTTAATCACGTCATCAACATCCCATATCGTTGTTTGTTTTTTTTCACAAACAAATAGCGACTCTGGCGTGCTAACTCGTTGCTCATAAGCTACGTTTTTATATAAAGGAAAAGAGCTAGCGCCAGCGCCAGAAACACCTATGTAATAAGCATAAGCAATCACCCCTCTATCAACATCATCGAGAGTGTAAATTGTGTTTGATGAGCCAGATATTTTTATAGAATTGCCATCGTTACCATCAAAACCAGCACGCTGAATGTCACTCTTGAGCATTTGCACAACACTTTCAGAGTTCTGTAACAACATTAGCTCTTTCGACCGTTCCATTATCACCCTTTGACCACTCACATAGATTGACCCCACTGTAGCAAGAGAAATAAGCCCAAGTGCCGATGCGATCATAAACTCAACAAGGCTTGCCCCTTTTTGTTTAAACATAATCATCCTTTTAAGAGCAAGTTGAATAACCGTAATATTCTGTACTGTTGCTATCACTACACACTCGCACGCGAGCAGATAAAGTGTGAGAAATAAGTTTTAAGACTTTTGATGATTCACCAACAGGATGAAACTTCAAGCTTCCTGATGATGGTCGGCCATAAACGTCGTCAAAACTGATTTGGTCTGAATCGTAGCTAGGTGTAACGACAATACCGTCATACGGCTTACCTGATAAAGAGAACAACACAGTCCCAGCCCCCTCAGCTCCGTTATCTGTCAAATCAATACGCCAGTTTCCGTCACTAGATGAACTCCCAGACATGATGATGTGTGCCCAAAGTCTTTCACGCCGTAATACTGCTTCAGACTTGCCTTCAATAACAAAGCCATGCAATTCATTAGCTAAGCGCTGCATTTTGTTGGTTTCAAAAACATTTTGGAAAGATGGAGCTGCAAACGCCAATATAATACTCAGTACAGCAACAGTAATAAGAAGCTCCAACAACGTAAACCCGCGAGGCATTTCCCAAATTCCTATGTAAACGGCAAAAGGGCCGTAATTCATCTTGCACAGATGCTATCACCTGCCAAAAATAGGCGGAAAAGTGAAAAGGAAACTACTCGTGATGATTCGAATTTCTCGTTGTAACGGCTACAAAAAAGGATTGAGAGGGATGACATTGATCGAATTACTGATAGCTGTCGTGATTGTCGGGATCATTGCTGCGGTCGCCTACCCTTCTTACACTAATCATGTAATCAAGTCTCATAGGACGGTTGCCTTGAGCGATCTTAGTCGAATTCAGCTAGAGCTAGAGACATCTTATGATGGTGGGTACGACTGGAGTCATATTCTCTCTGGAGGGACATGCACTCTATGTGACTCAGACAAAAATAGATTTTCTTTCGATATTGCGAGCTCTGCAAGTACGGCCTATACCATTACAGCAACAGCAAAATCGGCTCTGGGACAAGACGACGACGAGTGCTTGACTGGTTCTAAAACGATTACTTTAACGTCAACAAATGTCGAAGAACCAAGTGATTGCTGGAATTAGGAAGAACACCGAGATGCAAAAAGGCCTGCATTTTAGCAGGCCTTTGTATTTGTGCTTTTCACTAACGTCTTAGCTGGTTAAATCATCAAAGAACTTTTTCACACCGTTGAAAAAGCCTTCTGATTTAGGCTTGTGCTTTGTCGCCGCTTCACCACCACAAGACTCTTCAAACTCTTTGAGCAGTTCTTTTTGGCGTGAGCTTAGGTTTACTGGTGTTTCAACAACCAACTTAACAATAAGATCACCAACACCGCCACCGCGAACGCCTTTCACACCTTTACCACGCATACGGAACATACGACCTGTTTGCGTTTCTGAAGGCACTTTTAGGCTTACGCGACCATCTAGGGTTGGTACTTCAACTTCACCACCTAGAGCTGCCATCGCAAAGCTTACTGGCACTTCACAGTATAGGTTGTTGCCATCACGCTCGAAGATATGGTGCTCTTTCACGTGCACTTGTACATACAAGTCACCCGCTGGTGCTCCCATTTCTCCCGCTTCACCTTCGCCAGATAGACGAATACGGTCGCCAGTATCAACACCTGCTGGGATCTTAACGTTAAGTGTTTTTGTTTTCTGCTTACGACCTTGACCATGACACTCATTACAAGGGTCTTTAATGATTTTACCTTTGCCGTGACAGGTAGGACAGGTTTGTTGCACTGCGAAGAAGCCCTGGCGCATCTGTACTTGACCATGACCATGACAGGTACCACATGTTTCAGCAGATGAACCTTTCTTCGCGCCACTACCATCACAGGTATCACAGTGTACTAGTGTCGGTACTTCGATCTCTTTCGTTACACCACGAACCGCTTCTTCTAGCGTCAATTCCATGTTGTAACGTAGGTCAGCACCTCGCTGGGCACGTTGGCCACCACCGCCACGACGACCACCACCAAAGATGTCACCGAATACATCGCCAAAGATGTCGCCGAAATCAGCACCGCCGCCGCCAAAGCCGCCGCCACCGAAACCACCGCCGCCTTGTTCAAAAGCTGCATGACCGTATTGGTCGTACGCCGCTTTCTTTTGAGGGTCGGTCAGAACTTCGTACGCTTCTTTTACTTCTTTAAACTTGTCCGCCGCAGAATCATCACCCTGGTTTCGGTCTGGGTGGAATTTCATCGCTAGACGCTTATACGCCTTTTTGATATCGCGCTCTGAGGCATCACGGCTTACGCCTAATACTTCGTAAAAATCACGTTTTGACATGTTCTTCGTCACCAGTTAATTACTACAAACGGCATCGATTCACCGCTTGGTGTTTGTATCGTTCTAGGTAAGTGCACTTGTCTGCAACATACTTAACTAGAAAGACAGCGTTTACAAACAGACGGGCGTAAGAGTTGCCCCAAACGCCCGCACACGAAGTCTTATCGACCCCAGATGGCTATGCAGCCATCTGGTTAAGAAATATTATTTCTTGTCGTCTTTAACTTCTTCGAACTCAGCATCTACAACGTCGTCTTCTTTAGACTGTGCACCTGCGTCAGCACCTTGTGCTTGCTGCGCTTGAGCTTGTTGTTGAGCGATTTCCATCAGCTTTTGAGAAGCAGTCATTAGTGCTTGAACTTTAGCATCGATAGCTTCTTTGTCTTCGCCTTTACGTGCTGTTTCTAGCTCAGAAATTGCTGCTTCAATCTTCTCTTTCTCTTCTGCAGGTAGCGCTTCACCAGCTTCTTCTACTTGCTTACGAGTACCGTGAATCATTTGGTCAGCTTGGTTACGTGCAGTCGCTAGCTCTTCGAACTTCTTGTCCGCTTCTTTGTTAGCTTCTGCTTCTTGAACCATTTTCTCGATGTCTTCATCGCTTAGACCGCCAGAAGCTTGGATAGTGATCTTCTGCTCTTTACCAGTCTGCTTGTCTTTCGCAGATACGTGTAGGATACCATCCGCATCAAGGTCAAAAGTAACCTCGATTTGTGGCATACCACGTGGTGCAGGCTGGATGCCTTCTAGGTTAAATTGGCCTAGAGACTTGTTGTACATCGCTTGCTTACGCTCACCTTGTAGAACGTGGATAGTTACCGCGCTCTGGTTGTCTTCCGCTGTAGAGAAAACTTGGTTCGCTTTAGTTGGGATAGTTGTGTTCTTCTCAACTAACTTAGTCATCACGCCACCCATTGTCTCGATACCTAGAGACAGTGGAGTTACGTCTAGTAGTAGTACGTCTTTAACGTCACCAGCAAGTACACCACCTTGAACTGCAGCACCCATTGCTACTGCTTCGTCAGGGTTTACGTCACGGCGCGCTTCTTTACCAAAGAACTCAGCAACTTTCGCTTGAACCATTGGCATACGAGTCTGACCACCAACTAGGATTACGTCAGTGATGTCGTTTACTGATAGGTCAGCGTCAGCTAGAGCTACTTTTAATGGCTCAAGAGAGCGTTGTACTAGGTCTTCAACTAGAGATTCTAGTTTTGCACGAGTCACTTTAATGTTCATGTGCTTAGGACCAGTTGCATCTGCAGTAACGTAAGGTAGGTTTACGTCTGTTTGAGAAGTAGAAGAAAGCTCGATTTTCGCTTTCTCTGCTGCTTCTTTAACACGCTGCATTGCTAGTGGGTCGTTTTTAAGGTTGATGCCTTGCTCTTTGTTGAACTCATCAACCAAGTAGTTGATTAGACGGTTATCAAAGTCTTCACCACCTAGGTGAGTATCACCGTTAGTTGCTAGAACTTCGAATGTTTTCTCGCCTTCAACTTCATCGATTTCGATGATTGAAATATCGAATGTACCACCACCAAGGTCGTATACCGCGATAGTGCGATCGCCGCCTTTCTTATCAAGACCGTAAGCTAGCGCAGCTGCTGTTGGTTCGTTGATGATACGTTTAACTTCTAGACCTGCGATACGGCCAGCATCTTTTGTCGCTTGACGCTGAGCATCGTTAAAGTAAGCAGGTACTGTGATAACTGCGCCAGTTACTTCCTCACCAAGGAAGTCTTCAGCAGTTTTCTTCATTTTCTTAAGAACTTCAGCAGAAACCTGAGGAGCTGCCATTTTTTGGCCTTTCGCTTCTACCCAAGCATCACCGTTGTCAGCCTTAACGATTTTGTAAGGCATGATTTCGATGTCACGCTGAACTTCTTCGTCTTCAAAACGACGACCGATTAGACGCTTAATTGCAAATAGCGTGTTTTCTGGGTTAGTTACTGCTTGACGTTTCGCTGGTTGACCTACTAGCGTCTCACCGTCAGTGTAAGCAATAACCGATGCAGTAGTACGTTCGCCCTCTGCGTTTTCAATTACACGTGGTTTGTCGCCGTCTAATACAGCAACACATGAGTTAGTAGTACCTAAGTCAATACCAATGATTTTACCCATCTGGCTATCTCCGAATAAATTCTATTTTCGTTTGGTTATAACCCCAATGTGGGGGGAGGAGAATCGGGTTTCAACCCTTGCTCACAAACAAAAATAATCAATGTTTGCTTCTCTATGCCACATAGATAAGGGCGGCAAAATGCTTTTCAAGGGCAGAATTAAAAAAAAGCGTCTTTTTTCGAAATTTATGTGTTTCTTTCTGATTAGTTGGGAACTCGTCACACTGCTGTAGCGCAACAAAACGTCATTTCCCAGATAAATTTATTTATGTCCGACTCTTCCTAAATAAAAAACGAGCTCATAAGAGCTCGCTTCAATATTAGGGTTAAAATAAATTATTCAAGGTATTAGGCGTTCGCTTGAGCAGGCTCAGCATCAACACCTTCTTCTTTACCTATCTCACCTTCTGTTTTTGCAACAATGGTGTTCACTGCCGTGTCGCCGACAACGTTAGATGATGTACAGAACATATCATTTATACGGTCGACCGCTGCAATGATTGCTAAACCTTCAGGTGGTAAACCTAGTTGGTGAAGCAAAACGCCTACCATTACCACGCCGCCCCCAGGAACGCCGCCAGCACCAATAGATAACAGAAGAATAGTTAAGCCAAGTGTGAAGATGTCTGCGGTGTTAATTGGCTGGCCAAAAGCGTTCGCAACAAACATCGTTGCTAGAGCAATATAGATAGACACACCAGACATATTCATCGTTGCGCCCAGTGGTACACCGAAGCCAGCAACCGATTTAGAGACCTGAAGCTTTTCTGTCAGTGTGCGCATCGTTACCGGGATAGTCGCGTTTGAGCTCGCGGTAGATAGAGAGAAAAGAATCTGCTCACGAGTTGCACGTAGGAAAGTCTTTGGAGAAGTTCCTGTCGCAATACTCACTGCCATTGGGTAGAAGAAGAAGATCCAGAACACCAACATCGCAACCACCAAAGCCACGTAACCGGCAACGGACATTAATGTATTGGCGTTTAGCGTTGCACCTAGTTGAATCATTAGTGCGAACACACCATATGGTGCAAGACTCATCACTAATCCAACCAATTTCATCATGATTTCATTTGCCATTTTGAATGTGCGAATAGCTGGGCCACCACGAGAATCCAAAGCTTGAATTGCAAGCCCCGTCAAAATTGCCATAAAGATGATTTGCAGCATGTCGCCGCTAGCAAACGCTTGTACAGGATTGCTAGGAACAATGTTAACAACTAAAGAGAAAATGTCCGGCGTCTCTGTCGTTGTCAGCTGTACAGCCTCAGATACCGTTCCTGCTAGATTAGCGCCCGCTCCTGGCTGGAAGATCAAGCCGACAGTCAAAGCCGCCGTAATCGCAATGATGGTGTTAAGAATGTAAAGGGTAAAAGTTTTTCCACCAAGACGACCAAATGCACTGATGTCTTTCAAGTCAACAATGCCGCATACGATTGAAACGTAAACTAAAGGAACAACAAGCAATTTGATCAGTGAGACGAACATGCCGCCAACACCTTCTGCTGCTCCAAGTAGGTATGTATCAAAAATCGCAATACCGCTAAATAAGTACTGAATTGCTGTCCCCAGCACAAGGCCGGCAAACAAGCCTATAAAAATCTTACTAGAAAGCGATTTATCCATTATAAATCTCCGATATGTTGTGTTTACTATTTACATTTTTGTAGTTATATATGCTTACTTTTAAAGCATTAGTCGCAAATCATACACACCGAAGTTACAAAATAAAGTGATAATTTACATTTTTGTTAACGACATTGTTTTAGAAAAAATGACTATATTTACATTCCTATGCAGAACAAATATTCACACAACGAATGATTACAATCACTTATAGCCCTTTCCGTTAATAAACACGCAGCGAGATGAGAGAAAATCTCCTATAGGAAAATAATTAACCAATAGGAAAAAATATGAAGGGGATCAAATTTTCATTTATCGATATACAACGAAGTTCGATGCAGTCATTTATGTTTAAAACAAAAAAGCGCCCATCAAAAATGATGGGCGCTTTTATATTTAAAAAACAGGCAGTTAAAGTTACTTAGCAACCATTACCATTGCCGGACGAATCACACGGCCGTTTAGTTCGTAACCTTTTTGCATAACAAACATAACAGTGTTTGATTCATGATCAGGGCTCTCCTGAATCGACATCGCTTGATGGAACTCTGGATTGAATGCTTCACCTTCAGGGTTGATTGCTTTCAAGCCAAATTTCGCTACAACGTCTACAAACGTTTTATGTGTTAGTTCAACGCCTTCTAGGAACGGCTTCACAGTTTCATTCTCTGTATCTGCCGCTTGAATTGCACGCTCTAGGTTATCAATAACAGGAAGCAGCTCTTCTGCAAACTTGTTCAACGCAAACTTACGTGCTTTATCGATCTCTTGCTCAGTGCGACGACGCATGTTTTCTACTTCAGCTTTAGAACGCAACACCGCATCTTGTTGCTCTTTTACTTTTGCCTCGCTAGACAATAGTGCCGCTTCTAGTTGAGCAATCTTAGCGTCTGTCTCATCACCAAGCTCTTCAAGCTCAGCTTCAACTTCTTGTGCTTCAGCTTCTACTTTTTCAGCCTCTTCGATGATTTGATCAAGCTCTTCTTCTGTAACTTTGTTTTCTTCGTTGCTCATGATATCTCCAGAATTCAACATAATGCCCTTAAAGCCATGCGCGTTTTTGCGGGCTTTAACCACATAAAAATTCGCATATTTAGGTGACTTGCCATTATTATGGGGATGAAGATTCCTGATTCAAGCCTCTTTAATGCGGAAATGCTATGAAAAATCCATGTAACGTGATCGCGATTATCGGAAAACCAAGAGATCAACAAGCAATTCAAACTCATAAAGAGTTGTACCAATGGTTGACCTCTGAGGGCTATAAAGTATTCATTGACGATCGCCTTGCCGCAATACTGGATGATATCCCACAGAGTCAGTTTGCTAGCTTAGTTGAACTAGGAAAAAATGCCGATCTAGCCATTGTGGTTGGTGGCGATGGCAACATGCTAGGTGCAGCAAGAATTTTATCCCGATTTGATGTACCAGTTATAGGCGTGAACCGTGGAAATCTGGGCTTCTTAACTGACTTGAACCCAGACGACTTCCAAGCGTCTCTGCAAGCGGTACTCGACGGTGAGTATATTGAAGAGGAGCGTTTTCTTTTAGAGGCGGAAGTACACCGCCACGGACAAATAAAGAGTCATAACGCTGCGCTAAACGAAGCCGTACTTCACCCAGGGCAAATTGCCCATATGATTGAATTTGAAGTGTACATAGATGAAAGCTTCGCCTTCTCTTTACGGGCCGACGGTTTGATTGTCTCCACTCCGACTGGCTCGACGGCATATTCACTTTCTGGCGGCGGCCCAATTCTTTCTCCTAGCTTGAATGCCATTTCACTCGTGCCAATGTTCCCGCATACATTGTCGAGTCGACCTTTGGTGGTTGATGGAAAACGTCGAATTAAATTGGTGGTATCACCAGAAAACCGTGGAACACAAGAAGTTAGCTGTGATGGACAAGTCTCACTTCCAGTTACCCCTGGCGACGAAATTCACATCTATCAAAGTCCAAATGTACTAAAGCTCATCCATCCAAAAGACTACAGCTACTATCACGTCTTACGGAATAAGCTTGGCTGGTCTAGTAAATTGTTCTAACACTTGTTACTCAGGGTAATAACTTCAATAAAAAAGCCAGCAGCTCAATTGCTACTGGCTTTTGGCTTTCTTAGACAAGAAATAGACACAAAGTAGTGAGGCGACACGATATTTGTCATCATTAAAGAGAAGCTTATAAATTTTGATCCTGTGGGCAAACTTTACACAAAAGATAGAAAAGCAAATTCAATGATCTATGTCCGGTGATATTCTCACCATGAATAGAGTATTAACTCTATTTCATACAATCAATAAAGGACATATTATGAAGAAAACCATCATTCTGTCTGTTCTCAGTACATTAGCACTTATTGGCTGCCAATCAGAGGAAACGCAAGTCAACAGTGTGTCCAATGCAAAAGCGGAAGATATCACTAAGACGAAACGGGCCCTAGCTCAACAATTGAGTGAGAATTATGCTGCCATTGAACCCATGCTGAGAAGAGATATTACTCCGCAACAGACTAACGTGTCTGTATCAGCATTTGTTAAGCAAAACCCTAACTCAGAGTTCAGCCGCCAGCTTGTACAAGCTGACACTCAAATTCGTAGCTGGAAAGGTATTTCTGAATACTCTGATCAGTTGTTAGAAGTTCGCTTGGCAAATGAAGCCATGATAACAGCATGGCAAAGTGGCGAGGTCGAGCCATTATTTGCATTTGAACCAAGTGGTGATGATGAGAATTGGCAATACATCGAAGCATTTGATGTTTATGGCAACATCCATCAACTCGATGTTTACCAGCTCCCTGAGGTACCTGTACTTGTCGTTGATAACAATAGCTCTGCAGAGCTAAAAGCAGGCTTGCAAGCTATGCAAGCTGAGATGAAAAAACTCGGTCAACCAGCTTTAGTTCAACCATATATTGCTGATGAACAACGCCAAAATACACCGCTATTGTCAAGTAGCGCAGTGGGCGAAGCGGCTCCAATTCAAACCACGCAGTTGAAAAAGATCCGTCTAGCCGATGACAAAGAACCTTGGATCTCTGGCAAGGCAGAAATCTACGCTATCGTAACGGGCGTCAATCCAAGTCGTGATGAACCTACTCTCGATTTGGTGGAGCTTCCATACTTAGACTACGATAACCAAGATTACTATCCAAATCAGATCATTATTCACTGGTCTCGTTACCGCTGGGGTGCGGCAGACATTGTGCTCATGGAGCAAGATGACGGCACAGACTATAAACAATTGGCAAAACTCCTTGTTCAAGTTGCCGAAGAAGTATTGAAAGCGATTCCAGATCCAGAAGTTCAGGCTTACGCGATTATTCCGCAAATCACGAACAAGATCATCGACACTATCCCCGATGGTGTACTCACGAATGATGATGACTTCGTCGACGTTTACTACACTCTAATGCAAGATACTTCATACGTAGATCACCCAGGTGCAGGTGTGAATGCAGTCGTCACACTAGAACCACTAACGATTAACCCAACTCGTCCGTAACCTGTTCAATTTTAATGAGTCGTTGTAATCACATCGGCTCATTTTTCCCACTTCATCACAAAAAAACAGCCTACAAAGAAAATTTTCCCTACCTGACTTTACTGTATAAAGAAACAGTATATACTGTTCTCTTATACAGTATTGTTCAGTTATACAGGTAAATAAAATGCTGGCTCATCTAAGTGTTAATAATTTTGCGATTGTTAAGTCTTTACAACTCGAGCTTTCTAAGGGCATGACCACCATTACAGGTGAAACAGGCGCGGGTAAATCCATTGCTATCGATGCTTTAGGGCTCTGCTTAGGCGGACGAGCCGATGCCGGCATGGTGCGACAAGGTGAAGAGAAAACCGAAGTTAGCGCCGCTTTTTTATTGGACAACAACTTACATGCAACACGTTGGTTAGAAGATAACGATCTGCTAGATGGCAGTGAGTGTATTTTGCGTCGTATTATCACAAAAGAAGGCCGCTCAAGAGCCTTCATTAATGGCAGCCCTGTTCCACTATCACAACTCAAATCTCTAGGGCAGCTACTTATCAATATCCATGGGCAGCACGCTCATCATCAATTGATGAAAAGTGAGCACCAAATGGCCATGCTCGACCAATATGCTGGGCATTTAAACCTACTAAAAAGCACACGAAGTGCTTACCAGCATTGGCGTCAGGCGGATAATAACCTCAAGCAGCTAAAAGAAAATAGCCAGCAAAACCAGGCGCAAAAACAGTTGCTTGAATACCAAATCAAAGAACTGAATGAGTTATCGCTAGGTGAAGAAGAATTTGCAGAGCTCGAGCAAGAGCATAAACGACTATCCAACAGTGGTGAACTCGCCACTACCTGTCAGCAAGCCATCGAACTTATTTACGAAGGTGAAGAAGTCAATGCGCTTGGTATTTTGCAATCGGCCAATCACTCCCTAATTCAATTAGCCGAATTAGATGAAAAGCTATCTGAGCTACCTAACATGCTGTCAGAAGCGATGATTCAACTTGAAGAAACGAAGAATGAATTACGCAGCTACTTAGATGGCATCGATGTTGATCCAGCTCGTATGGCTTATGTAGAAGAACGTTTTTCTAAAGTGATGTCTGTAGCTCGTAAACACCACGTAATGCCAGAAGAACTCTACCAGCATCATCAAGATCTTCTGGCCCAAGTAGAAGCGTTAGATTGCTCCGATGAACGTTTAGATGAACTTGCTCAAGAAGTAGAACACAAGTACCAAAGCTTTCTAACACAAGCAGAAAAACTGCACAAATCACGCAGCCGTTACGCAAAAGAACTGAACAAACTGATCACACAAAGCATGCACGAATTGAGCATGGAGAAAGCAGTATTCAGTATCGAAGTTAGCAATGACAACACGCACCCATCGCCGCTTGGCATGGACAGCGTGTGCTTCTTAGTATCGACCAACCCGGGACAACCATTGCAACCTATAGCAAAAGTTGCGTCAGGCGGTGAGCTATCACGTATCTCTCTAGCTATCCAAGTGATCACCGCTCAGAAAGTAGATACACCAAGTTTAATCTTCGATGAAGTGGACGTAGGTATTAGTGGCCCAACAGCTGCCGTAGTGGGCAAAATGCTACGCAAGCTTGGCGAATCTACTCAAGTATTGTGTGTCACTCACCTCCCTCAAGTTGCCGGATGCGGCCATCAACAAATGTTTGTTGCTAAGCAAACCAAAGCAGGCCAAACCGAAACCCAAATGCACGCATTAGATGAACAACAACGTGTGGCAGAATTAGCTCGCTTACTTGGTGGTAGTCAAATAACCGACTCAACGTTGGCAAACGCAAAAGAACTGCTTATCGCCGCTTAATAAATCGACAAGGGATGAGATATGGATATCAGAGCAATACACAAAACCAACTGCTTAGATCTCATCCCTATTTTTATTGAGTTAGAACATTACTACTTCAAAGAAAAAGCTTCATCAAAACACGATCTGGTCCATTATCTAAAGAGCCAAGTCTTCTCTGAACATTCTGGTGTTAATATCATTGCGGTTTACGATAATGATGACGTCGTAGGCTTTGCATCTTATACCGTCATGTTCCCTGCCCCAAAACTCTCAGGGCAGATGTACTTAAAAGATCTGTTCGTATCTTCGAAGGTTCGAGGAAAAGGGGTTGGTCTCAAGTTAATGAAGTATCTGGCATCTTTGGCGATCAAGTGTGGATGCCAAAGGTTGGACTGGACAGCTGAAAGTAGTAACCCTACCGCAGGTCAGTTTTACCGCTCAATTGGTGCAACACTAATTCATGAAAAAGAGTATTATCGTTTTTCAGGTGATGCATTACGCGAATTCGCCAAAACCGACTAACGAGTCACTAGGCTTGGCTCACCGCTGAAAGCGTCCATCACCCTATCTCCGATTGAAATGTGCTCTTCGTCACCTAACTAATACGTCATGTGGTGACATTTACCGCCTAATATCGGTGAATAAATGCAACTCAACTCAAAATTCGTTGTCAGATTGTCTACCATACGACGCATAGCTTTTTACATCTGCGTCGAGCTTGTTTATTATCAGCGCAGTATTTTAAAGGTTACTAAGAAATTATTATGCAATTAAAGAAGTGGTTAGTTGCCGTACCATTAGCAATGACATTGCTGACAGGATGTTCGGTATTGGAAAGACTGGTTTATCGTATTGATATCAACCAAGGCAACTATGTAGAACAAAGTGCGGTTGATAAATTAAAGTTTGGGATGACTAAAGCACAGGTTCGCTTCGTATTAGGGTCGCCAATGCTTATTGAAAACGGCTATCCAAACACTTGGTATTACATCTATCATCATACTCCTGGCCATGGCGAACCAGTACAGAAAGATCTGATTGTAAACTTTAATGACCAAGGCACACTCGCAGACATCAGTGGTGACTTTCCAAAAAGTGACGCATTTTACGAGCAAATTCAGTAAACTGACTTTTGCAAAAAAACCTCCCGTTTGGGAGGTTTTTTATTATATAGAAATCACGTTAGTCAAACTTTGAGTAACTCACATGAGCTATTGGGTTTATATTAATCCTGCTTATTTTTACGTACAGAACTAGGCTTGCCACCGGTGACTGGGTCTGTACTTCCCTCGGCTTTAGCCTGCTCCGCCCTTTTACGGCGAATCTCTTTCGGATCGGCGAGTAACGGACGATAAATCTCTATTCGGTCTCGATCTCGAACGGTCGCATCCAACTTCACGTTACGACTAAACACACCCACTTTGTTCTTGGACAAATCAATTTCAGGGTACAACTCCAATACACCGGATTGTCGAATGATCTCTTCTACCGTTGCGTGATTATTTACCACTAAGTTAAATACACGCTGTTCATGAGGAAGAGCATAGACAACCTCAACGTGAATCATATCTGACTCAATACTCATAACACTCGTAGACCTGTTTTGCGCGTTTAGTAAATGCATTTACCATATTACTAGTAAGCTCGTTAAAAATCTTACCGAAGGCCATCTCAATCATTTTACTTGAGAATTCAAACTCAAGCTTTAGTTCAACCTTGCAAGCTTGCTCATCTAGCGCGGTAAAAATCCAACCACCACGCAACGTCTTAAACGGGCCATCCACCAAGTTCATCATAATTGCCTGACCGGGGATCAACTCATTTGAAGTCGTAAACGTTTTGCTGATTCCAGCCTTCGCCACATCGACAGAAGCCACCATACCATTCCCCGAAGACTCAATGATTCTAGAGCCCGAGCAACCAGGCAGAAATTCAGGGTATTTAGCAACATCATTAACCAGATTGAACATCTGTTCGGCGCTAAAAGACACAAGCGCAGAACGGCTGACTTGCTTCATACATACTCCTATCGATACATGTACAGATTTAAAGCTACTCGCCAATTTTACTTTTATTCCACGATTGCGCAAATAAAAGGATTTCCTATCCGATATCCAACCCGTATAATGACGCTATTATGGCAAAGAAAAAAACGAAACAAAAAGCGGGTAGCAATACTATCGCGCTGAATAAAAAAGCTCGCCACGAGTATTTCATCGATGATGAAATCGAAGCTGGCTTGGAGCTCCAAGGTTGGGAAGTGAAAGCCCTTCGCCAAGGTAAAGCCAATATTTCTGAAAGTTACGTATTTATGCGTGACGGTGAAGCCTTTGTGAGTGGCATGACAATCACTCCTTTAAATCAGGCATCGACACACGTTGTGGCGAATCCTACACGTGTGCGTAAACTACTAATGAGTCGTCGTGAGCTGGATAATCTATTCGGACGTGTAAACCGTGAAGGTATGACATTAACGGCCCTCTCACTGTACTGGTCTCGCTCTTGGGTGAAACTAAAAATTGGCGTAGCAAAAGGTAAAAAGCTGCACGATAAACGTACGGATCTAAAAGAAAAAGACTGGGCAAGAGAAAAAGCACGCGTAATGAAGAGCGCGCTGCGTTAATCTTGACCACTTAAACGCATAGTACTGGACAGCCAATGCTTTTCTGTTACTATGCGAATATTACCTGGGGCTGATTTAGGATTCGACGGGAATTCAGAAGTCTGAGGTGCATGCCGAGGTGCGGTAGGCCTCGTTAACAAACCGCAAAAAAATAGTCGCAAACGACGAAAACTACGCACTAGCAGCTTAATAACCTGCTAAGAGCTCTCTCGCCCTAGCTTCCGCACGTAAGACGGGGATCAACGAGGGATCAAACCCAAACGCGCTAGCCCGGATTCTCCCGCCTGAGAGATGAACGGCGAATTTTAATTCAGGCTAGTCATTCATTAGCGTGTCGGTTCGCAGGTGGGTGGCGAAATTAAAGATCGACTAAGCATGTAGTACCAATGATGAACGGTTTTCGGACGCGGGTTCAACTCCCGCCAGCTCCACCAAACATCATGTAAGCCTCTGATTTTTCAGGGGCTTTCTTTTTATATATGCCTATGAAAAGAGAAATTGAGGTACATCCTGTTCTACATATGGACGGAGATGACACTTTGCACATGACACAACGGGCAAACGGTAACTGGTACTATCAACGCCGTATCCCAACCCACTCTCAGCCATTCTTTGGCAACAAAAAGTCCATCAAAATCTCACTGCGCACCAAGTCTGTCGCAGAAGCTCGTGTTAGAGCGCGTCAGCTATCTGTAGAGCATGACGTCCTATTTGCGCAGCATGAGACTCTCGCAACAACGACAAGCAAACCTAAAGGCTACGCAAGTAACCCACTTGAGGTGCTCGTTGACGTCAAAGCTAGCCAAGCTCAACACAAAGAAATCACTCAAGCGACGTCTGGCAACCTAGTAGGAACTCAGAGCTTACTACACGCACAAGTCTTTACTGCGCCACTAAAGGAGCGTGAGAGCGTCTTTACGGGTATTGAGGCAATGAGAGATGATTTATGCGAACTAATGTGCGACCTTGCCGAAAATAGATTGAGTGAGTATGACGCCAAGCTTTCGCGCTCATGGCGTATCATTGAGGGTGCGATGGAGTCAGAGCACTACGAGTACTTTGTAGAGCAACCATTTGAAACTCAAAGACAACTTGTCATCGAGAGCTGTAGAAAGTCGATACAAGGACTATCCTCATTAACTACTCAGCTCACGGATGTGATGGCAGAGCGTCTTGAGTTACCTAATGCGTCTGATACCTACCTTCATGAACTAAGGGGAACGCAAGCTCCTACGGAGAGCGAACATCAAAGCTTGCTGTTATCTGAATGCGTAGAGCTTTACCTCAAGGATAGAGAAAAAGACAACATGCAACCCAAGACCTTTGAAAGCTACAAGGCTCGTATGCGACTCATGCTATACATCTTGGGCGACCGTCCTATTGACTCTCTCAAGCGTGCTGATGCTTTGATGTTCAAGGATAAACTCTTGCAGTTACCAGCGAACCTCAACAAAGTGTCGAGCTTTAAGGGCTTACCTGTTGATGATGTCATTGCTCTCAAACCGACACCGATGGCAGTAAGCACAGCAAATGACACAATGACTGGTGTTAGCTCATTCTTCGACTGGTGCGTGTTGAATGAGTACGCGTCCAAGAATGCCTTTAAAGGACTCAAAGTAAAGACCAAGAAAAAGGCATCTGATGAGCGTAGCGCGTTCACTGAGTCTGACTTAAAGACCCTATTTCAGCATCCATACTTCCAAGGAGGTGAGAGTAAACACCCACACTATTACTGGCTACCTGTACTAGGGCTTTATACAGGTGCTCGTCTCAACGAGTTGTGTCAGTTGCATGTATGTGACGTTCGTAGAGATGATGAGAGCGGACTTTGGACTATGACCATCACCAATACTCAAGAAGACCAGAAAACCAAGAATATGAGTTCAATTCGCACTATTCCACTGCACCCTAAATTAATTGAACTAGGGTTCGTTGACTACGTACAGAACCTCACTCATGAGCGCGTCTTTCCTGAGCTTAAGAGAGGAAGAGATGGGTATGGACAAGCACCATCCAAATGGTTTGCTCGCTTCCGCGACAAAGTGCTGCCTAACGCCAAGAACGAACATAAGGCTTACCATTCTTTCAGGCACACTTTCATCAACGCCCTGAAGCAATCAGGCGTATCCCGCAGTCATGCAGCAGCCTATGTGGGTCATGAGGACGGAAGTGAAACGTTTGGACGGTATGGTAAAGCTTATGTCGCATCAGCATTAGCTCCTATATTGGACAACATTACGTTCGACTTCGACATAAAGCCCTATGTACTATCTAACTAGTACAAATTAAAAGGTAACACCTGACGTCTACCCAAGTGTTACCTTTCATTTTACATTTTACCTTCGGCTGCTTGTCTCGCTAAGCAGTCTGAATGCTCATTACCTTTGACGCCAGAGTGACCAGCTACGTGCTCAACGCTAACACGTGGACGAATAGCTTTAAGCTCATCTATCAGCATCCATAAGTCCTGATTAGCGACAGGCTTCTTGCTTGAGTTGCGCCAAGCGTTACGCTTCCAGCTATCAAGCCATTCATTGAAGCCCCGCACACAGTACTGACTGTCACTAAAGACATTGTCCCCCTCACCTGCTACAAGTAAGGCAATGATGAGAGCCAGAAGCTCAGCCCTTTGGCTGGTAACACCGCCAGTCCTGCGAACCGAGGATGAGTACTCATAGACGCATTGACCAAGAGCGTCGTAAACCGCGATACCAACACCCCCTTGAAGACACCCGTGCTGATTGTCTGGTGCTGAACCATCGCAATAGATACTTAGTGGGTGCTGAGCGTTGTGTAATAGATGTGTCGTTTGAAGTTGTGTATTCATATTGAGCCCTTAATCGTAAAGCCACACCGAAAGCCCCACATAGCCAACTACACCAACGAAAGACTCGTAGTGACTAGCTGACAGCATGGCTTTGCGGTTAAGCGTTGGGTTTGAAGTGAAGTAGACCTTGTGGTGGCCTATTGTGGGTTGTGGAGATCTGAGGGTTAATCAGGCAGCTTGGAGTGATAGCGCTGATGTGGCATGTATCGAGCGTTTAAAGGTAATGCTGTAGTTCGCACCTTCATCACCACCTAAACACACGATATAGCCGTGGTGGTCAAGCCGCTTTAGCGACTCTCGAATAGTACGAGGCTTGAGCCTTAGAGCTTCTTCAAGCGTCGACATCGACACGATAAGATACTTTGCCCCTTTCGGTAGCATTCGTTCAGCAACAGTAAAGACTCGCTTGTCGCTAACACTGAGCCTGTACTGAGACTCACTTTCAGGGATTGTTGTCTCATGACGAGGTATCCCATACATTTGTGCTAACTGAGACGCTACCTTACGGCAAACAGATAAGTACAACGCAATGGTGCGCTTTGAATACGACTCGCGGCTTAGTGCTTTGAGACTGACATTAAGACGCCTTTCAAGACTGTCATAGGTAAGTGTATCGAGCGTCTGAAGCAATCGAAAGATTCGGCTTCTAGACAGCCCTCGACCTACCCCAGACAAACGACAGGCGTTATCAAAGACGGCCATCTGGCGACGACTAAGGTCTGAGTACTCAAGTGCACAAGCAAGCTTAGCTTTCAGCTTTGAGTTGTTTACATACGTCATATCAAGTCCTTTAAAAACAATCAATTACAGAACAATCCTGCAAGACTGCAACATATATAAGAAAGGCATTGAGTAGTTACTTAGGGTTGGGTAGAAAGGACGATGATTGATAGGAAGGCGCAGAGCTTAAAGTCTCTCTAAGAACTACTTTAAGTTAAGCTCTAAGTAAGTGATTGTTATTGTTAATAACTACAATCACATCTTAAAGACAGACTTTAAGTATCCACGCCCTACACCAGCACGTCTTACAAGCTTAAAGCTTCCCTTAAAGAGAACTCTTAAGCTTTGCGTCTGGTGCATGTGTTGCTCTTTGTCTCTCTGCTTGCCCAAGGCATTAAGACTCACTCTCTATGAAGCCGAGAGGTTACGAGGTGATGGCCTTGAAGCCCACTCAGTGCGTGACTCTGATGTGTGACTTCTTGCTGTGGTTTGGCGGCTACAGTCCGCATTGGGTTTGTTCTTATAGGCAGTCGTAATTACAGGTTATTAACATCCTGTCAGACTCACCGTATCGGGCTGCGCCCTATAGGCAGTCGTAATTCGATTGGCATTGCGTTGAGACTCAAAGAGAGCGTAAAGGCAGGGGATGAGAGCGTTGATATCTCGATGGTTTGACCTAACTAAAACAGACAAGGGCAGGCGTTGCACCCGCCCAAGTGACTTAGATAAGCTCGGCGTTAACCTCTGCCATGTAAGGCGCTAAGACATTCTCAATGCCATTTGTAGCGTCCTCAAAGACACCAAGCTCTACTAACGCTTTAACATGCCCCCACACCTCTTGGTGCAACTGCGAGTCTTGCGTTGTAAGCAGCGTTTGAGTATCAAGATGATTAGAGGCTTTAATAGTTAAGACGTCGTTCATATCAATGCTCCTTTGTGCTTAAGGTGAGCTAAAGATACCGAAACTCAACTTGGTTGTGTTATGTGTAGTCACTAGTGAGTGCAATAACTTGAATATGGTCACGCAAGAGCTTGCTAAGTGAGCACTTATTGTTCAATCAGCCGACACTTAGAACACGGTGCCAGCTTCAACCGCCTTCTTCTTCACTCTCTGTACGGTACTTGCATTACAGCCAAGCTCCTGAGCGACACCACGGATAGACTTGCCCTCAAGTAACAACTCAATGATACGCTGATGCTGCTTGGTATTAGGTTTGCGTCCTTGGAACTTCTCAGCCCACTTCGTAGGGTTAGCTTTAAGCGCTTGTCTTCCAGCCTCAGCCGACGCTAAGCGATTCTTACGCTCTGCCGCAGCCATAGCCGTGAGCATGGTAATCTGGATGTCAGTGACCATGTTCTGCATGTCATCATCTTTGCTTGAGTATGAGAACGTCAGACCTTGGTTGATAGTCTTAATGCACACACCCCTGTCGAGAAGCTCACGTATAGTCGATTCAGCGTCTCGATAGTCACGCCCTAAACGGTCAACCCACCATACGACTAGAGTATCTCCTTTACGTAGCTTACCAAGAAGAACCGATAGCCCTGCCCTCTCTTTAGCTGGCACAGTACCCGACACTTTCTCTGTCGTAATCTCCGCATCAGGGTAAAGCTTTGAGATGTCACTCAATTGGCTGTCCACGTTCTGCTCCTTAGTCGACACACGGACATAAGCAAAGACCATTGAGTTACTGTCATTGGATTGAGTTGTCATTGTCATACCTCGAACGAGTGCTTTAGGTTACTATATGCTTAACTTATTGTATGTATATCGACAAGTCAACACCTAAAGCACACAAAAATAACAACCTTAGAGTGTATGCTTTTGGGCATAACCTAAGACATACATCGAAAAATAAAACGTGGCACTGAGTCTAACTAGCAAGAATGACTACTTTCGCTAAAGGGGTTAGGGGGGGATTTGAGGACAAGACATATAAACAATGGCTCCAGAAATTTTTTTTGCAAAAATTATTCGACCATCACACATCACTCCGTCACATTTTGATTAAAGCGCCAAGATGCATATAGTAAACATTATGAATCACTCGTGAGAGCATATATGAACCTTGATGAATTCGTGAGCAATTACCTCACCAACCTATCCAGTCAGCTCGATGCATCAAACACCTATCTAACAATTTTTGCAGCAGTCCTTGGTGCTGTTCTAGGTATTGTGCTTTCCTTACTTGTTGGCTGGTTTGGAGGTAAGCTTAAAACTCTATCCTACAACCGTATTGTGCGTCAGCAATTAATAGGTCTCACTGAAGACAACCTCATGCGGTGTCGGGCTAATATAGGGGTACTCAACAACGAGTTATTGAGGTTAAGAGGCATAGACGGAAAAATGACTTTGAGTGGTATTGCTGCACTTATTGACTACCCCACTCAACTTCTGCACTTGCCTGCGAGCTTTCGAAGCTCTGAGTTATTCCTACTACGGATGCAAATCTCAGCCTTAAACGCCCATCATGCCCAACTCATCAACGTTGTACATTTGCGAGAAAGCCTTAGCATTGAAATCCGAAAAGCACCTGTAGGTCAGCAAGAATGGGAAATTGTGGGTCTTAGACAAGAATACAATAGGCACCTCAAAACGAAGTACTTGGAGATAATCGAATTTACGCAAGCCTTACAAGACTACCTAAGTATAGGGGCTTGGAAGCGATTCCTTATGAACTTCATACCCACACGTAAATTTAGAAAAATGCGAGACTCTCAAGCTGCAATACCCACCCAAAACAACAACGCCTCCAATTCAACTCCCCAACAGGGAACTGAACCGAACTAGCAGTGTTCTACAAGGTGTGCTACATTTCGAGTAAACCACTGGTGTACCTTCCTTGTATATCAGAGACTTACAGAGGAAAAGGCGACGAACTCTCGAATCCCGCCAGCTCCACCAAACGTTTGGAAAAGGCCACCTTCGGGTGGCCTTTTTTGTATCAACTAAAATAGTCTCTTTTTTCAAACATTCATGCTTTCTGAAATCTTACTACATAGATTACCGCATACCTTTGGCCCATGTAGGTTTACAAACTCGTTGAGTATTAATCAGTAAACAAGAAGTTCATAAGTACTAATCAAAAAGGCAGAGAGCATGGTACTAAAAGCCCTGTAACTTAAAAGTCTTCTGCTTACCTATCCTTTCTAAGAGATAACTAGATCTAAGTCTAAAGTCTATACTCATCTCCCTCGATGAATTGATTGATGTATTCATTGTTAGTCCCTACTCGCTTGTTTCATTACAACTCTATAGATGTAATGACTACAAACAGTAGTTACAAAAAATAATGTAACTCTAATCACAAAGTAACCTTAGATATTGAACAGAAACACAACATATATAGATTTTTAAATTTCAAAATGAAAATATTGTTGTGAAAAATTAAGTTGCTGGAATTATTACAGTCATATTAGTGAGCATTGTAATGAATTTTGAAGAAAGTAAATTGAATGACGAACACGTTAATCAATACACACCGCAAATCAATGGTGTGTTAACAAAGAAAGGAAAACCACTTAGTAGCCTAAAGGTTAGCCTTAGTATTGGTTTAAGCATGTCAGGGAAATCAATAGACTTATCAACATTCACAGACAGTACTGGTCGCTTTGAGTTTTCTCCAGTCTATGAAAATAAAGACGTCATAAGCACTCCTCTCATTGATCGCTATGTAACTATTGTTTTAGTCGCAGAACTCAGCAATGATGAAAGTACTATTATTTGGGAAGGAAGCTTTGATGGTTATAAAATAGAGGATTACGTAAAAAATAACATGGCTAACCTTGCTTGTGACACTGAGAACCCTCTTAAGTACTTTGCTTTTTCAATTGATGATGAAGAAAACGATGACTACTACGTGAACAGCCAATGTAACTTATTTGGTTATATAGACTCTGACTTGTATGGAAATTAAATAATGCACTCATGATGCAACTCCAGTTCCTATGTCTCCTCTTTGGCCATTCATTCACGGGGGCATTGAGTATCGATTAGAAGGAGGTTCTGGTATCGACTTCTGCGCTCATGGACTAGGAAAAAAATCTGTTCCGGGTTATGTCAATACCGCTACAAGTAATGAGTGGTCGGCACTACAACCCAAATCTCAAGCTTACCTAGAACGCAACGTATTTCTTGACTTCAACAATAGATATAATGCTCGGATGACTGATGGTTGGGTAAGTAAAATAGTCTCTTCAACTTTGACTTTACTAAGAATTTCAGGTCTGGGTCATATAATACAACAGATGCGACCGTAGGCCTTGCTACTTGGGTTCAATTAGCTAATTTCAGAGCTAAAAGATGAATGTAACGAACACGTGCGCGGTATTATAGGCCACATAAATGTAATGTCAGGCAATGCGGAAATTAACCTATCTAATATTACTTGTAGAGCAATAAAGCTTTGTTTTTCAAGGTTAGTAAAAAGGCTAGACAGTCATGCTAGTAACGTATTAAATACCCTGGAGTAACAATAAAATAAATTAGCCATCGTTTTATATATACGCTTCATCGGTCTTAAATTATTTGAATGATAAATAATAAAAGTGCGAAGCTATTTTGCTTCGCACTTTTATTGAGTCCAGCACGGCTAACTATATTAGAAGCGATACTCTACACCTAGTGATGCTTGGTTAAAGTCTGTTTCCGTGTTTGCACCGTTCGCGACATTCTCCGCATTGAGTTCTACGTCGTACCACATATATTCTGCGTTAACTAAGAAGTTATCAGTAACTTTAAAACCGACACCGGCACCAGCGAATACACCTTCATCATCTTTGTTGCCTTGGAAGCCCGCAACGTTGTAATCCGTCGAGTACCACATTTGACCGCCTTTTGCGTAAAGGTCGACACGATCAGCAATGGGAGCGGTAACTTTTAGAGCCGCTGTATAGCCGTCCGTTTCGGCATTTGCTAGGTTATTACCATAGCTACCGAAATCAATGTAACCACCTTCCAACGCTAAGTAAGGATTAAAACGGTAACCAACTAAACCTTGAATAACATCGCTGTCATCATCAAAGTCATCTTGTCCATCAACTTTTAAGTAACCGTAGTTGGTGCCAACATATACACCATGATCGTTGGAGTCCGCAGCATGTGATAAAGTACTAAACGTTGCTAAAGAAAAAAGGCTAATCAAAGTAACAACATTGCTTTTCATTTCGTTCTCCTAATATAAGTTCCATTGAAGGTTCGAATAGTAAAGAGCAAATGCAATGCCAACTTTAAATTAATGAAAAATATATTTAATTTTATAGAACACTGACAATCCTCTAAAGAACGCCGAACAAAAACAGAAAAAAAGAGCTGTCTGTTTACTTTATATAAACAATACTAAATTGAGGTTAATCGCTGATGTGAAAAAGATTCTTGTTAATTTGTAGATTTTTCAAAGAAATTAAATAAACATCTAAAATACTCTTGTAGATTAATCAGTCAAAAAACGCTTAGCTAGTTTTTATAAGAAAGGAAGCTAATCACACATACGTTGCATCTTACTTTGCTTCAAGCCGTGAATACTCTACTCTTTGCCTAAGCAGAGTTTAATGGAACTGAAGTATGTTAAAAGGCAGTGAATACCCTTCTATTCGAGCATTAAGGACGTTTGTCGCGGTCTCTAATTACCTCAGTTTCTCTAAAGCAGCGGATGCCCTATGTATTACGCAAAGCGCAGTAAGCAAACAAATCGCATCGCTGGAGCAATTGGTGGGCTTACCTTTAATACAAAGAGGGACGAGTGGTATTGAGTTAACCGAAGAAGGCAAGCGTTATCTGCCGCAAGTCACAGAAGCTTTGGAGCTTATTCAGCATGCAACTGCCAACTTAATCCAGTCAGATTCAAAGCAAGAATTACTCACCGTGGACGTAACCCCTTCTTTTGCCAGTCTTTGGTTGATACCTAATATTGATGACTTCCACCAGCAACATCCTAACATCCGAGTAATAGTCTGTACTGGGGATGGGAACGTCAAAGATTCGAGCAACGAAAGTGACTTACATATTCGCTGCCTTCCATTATCCACACATTATGAATACAGCCACTTACTGTGCGAAGAAACATTGTTATTAGTCGGTTGTACAAATGCTCCTGCAATTGAGAGTGTGCACGCTGTTAGCAATTATCCTTTTATACCTCAAATCACTCGCCCTCAGCTATGGGAGCAATTTAAAGCTGTCTACACTGTAGAATCTCCCGTTACCTATCAACCTGTAGGCTTTGAACATTTTTACCTAGCTTACGAAGCCGTCAAAATGGGAAAAGGACTCGCCTTACTTCCTGATTTTATGGCGCAGAATTCTATTTTAAGAGGGGATATCCAACATATTCTCAACCTAACTTTACAGAGTGGTTATGGTTATTACGTGATGATCCCGAATTATCGCCTATCGGCTAAGAAAGTGGCGGCGTTTTACGAATGGTTGAAGAGCAAACTAAGCTAATATTGTTTTCTTGAAATGCTTTTGGTAAACCAAAACAACTCAAAGACTTCAGTATCTGTCTGCTCCAAATTGTGGCATTCTCATTAACACTGTTTCAAAAGGATAAATGGATTGAAAGATATGGACAGCAATTCGCCCAAACTCTCATTACGTACCATTGAGCCAACGGATTACCCTGAGCTTGCAGAACTAATGGACTTAGTGTTTCCTGATGTTGGCGGCTCATGGCCACGGCTGACTATTATGGATCTCATTCATCAGTTTCCTGATGGCCAAATCTGTATTGAAGATAACGGCAAAATAGTCGGTGCAGCATTAACCATTAAAGTGGACTACAACCGCTTTTCTCTTCCTCATCTATATACCGACATCATTACCGAAAACAACGTCATACAGAATCAAGTAACCGGTGATGCAATGTATGGTCTCGATGTATTTGTCCACCCGGACTATCGAGGGCTACGTTTAGGTCGCCGTCTGTATGATGCGCGTAAAGAACTTTGCCGGAGTAAGAATTTCAAAGCAATTTTAGCCGGTGGTCGCATCCCGAATTACCACAAATATGCTGACGAACTGAGCGTGGCTGAATACATCGACAAAGTAAAACGCCGTGAGCTTCATGACCCTATTTTGTCTTTTCAGCTTGCTAACGACTTCGATGTAAAACGAATCATGCGCGGCTACTTACCAGAGGATAGCGCTTCTAAAGGTTACGCGACACTGCTGGAGTGGGATAACTTTTTCTACGAAGAGGATATTCAATCCGTACACGATGTAGAAAAGACTCTGATTCGAATTGGTGTTGTACAGTGGCAAATGCGCGCGATGAATGACCTGGAGGATTTGCTCGATCAAGCTGAGTTCTTCATTTCTTCTCTTGCGAATTACAAGGCCGATTTCGCCCTATTCCCTGAGTTCTTTAACGCACCGCTGATGGGCTTGCAAAACGACAAAAATTCCGTTGAAGCAATCCGCTTTTTGGCTAGCTTTACGGAAGAGATCAAAAACCGTTTCTCGCAGATGGCAGTCACCTACAACATCAACATTATTGCAGGCAGTATGCCCGTTATCGAAGATGGCAAACTGTATAATGTGGCCTACTTGCTGCAACGAGATGGTGAAATTAACGCTCAATATAAAATCCACATCACGCCTCATGAACAAAGAGACTGGGTGATCGACGGTGGTGACAATGTTCAAGTGTTCGAAACCGATGCGGGCAAAGTCGGCATACTGATTTGTTATGACAGCGAATTCCCTGAATTGGGAAGAATGTTAGCAGAACAAGGCGCACAAATTGTATTCGTTCCTTTCTGGACGGACACAAAAAATGGCTATCAACGAGTACGAATTTGTTCCCAATCGCGTGCTATTGAAAACGAATGCTATGTTGCAATTGGTGGCAGTGTTGGCAACTTACCTCGTGTTGATAATGTCGATATCCAGTACGCACAATCTGCCGTATTTTCACCGTCGGATATCTATTTTCCACACGATGCGACCTTGACAGAAGCAAGCGCCAACACCGAAATGATAATCTTCGCTGATGTTGATTTGACTAAGTTGAAACAGCTTAATACCGAAGGCTCTGTCACCAACTTACGTCATCGCCGCCTTGATTTGTATGGTGCATTCACCAAAGCCAAAGAGTCATAAGGATCTCCCTAATTCGCCGCTACCAAAGAGCGTGGCGGCGAATAAAGCCTGCTGCAGGTTGATTCTGCGCAATTATCAGAGGCATGTCAGTTTTTCTCAATGGTGAGAAACAAGAATTGACCCAATAGGACATTCGGAGTATCACTCCAACTTCGTTCCGCTTTTATTGGGGGAAAGCTTTTGGAACAGATTAACGAACTTCTCGTGTCAATGAAGCCTTTGCTTGAGCAATACGGCTACGTTGCGCTGATTGTCAGTATATTTCTAGAAGGGATAGGTATCCCGATGCCTGGTCAATCACTGATGATCGCGGCATCTTTGCTCTCGTCAGAACAAGTCATGAACCTAAGTATGGTAATGATGGTATCGTGGCTGAGCTGCTTTTTGGGTAATACCTGTGGTTACCTAATCGGCTATTACTTTGAAGGCTGGTTGGATAAAAAAGGCTACATTTCCGGCCCGAAGATGCAAACGCTTCAATTGACTATCCAGAAATACGGCCCTACGTGCTTGGTCGTCAGCCGCTTTATTGAAGGAATGAAGCAATTTATGCCTCTTGCATGCGGTATCGCGAAAATGCCACGTAGAGAGTTTTTGCTCGGTAACGCTCTCGCGGCGACGGTTTGGGTATTGGTATTCAGCTTGTTAACTCACTTTGCATTTGAGCATTTAAGCGTGTTGAGCAACCTGTACACCGAATACAAATATCTGGTATGGGCATTTGCTGCTGTCTTATTTACGTGGATGGTTTTAGGTATTGTTAAACGCAAAAAAGCCAAATCAATGCAATAACGACAGTCTCTTCATTAGCGCATAACTAAAGCTCGTGGTATCAGTGAGATACGCAACACGAGCTTTTCTCTTTTTCTTTACGTGTAAAATTTAAACGGCCATTTAGACGTCTAGACGTTGACAATGTAGAAATGTGATATTAGTCTGCTCTTCTCTCTTATCATTAACATTGTCGTTTACATGTCCGGTTCCCAACAAACTACTAAAACAGTTGCACCGTCTGCGGTCGCACTGATCCCATTAATTGTATTCCTTGCGCTATTTATTGGCGTAGGCACTTACTTATCTTTGCAAGGCGTGGAATTTGCCTTCTACCAGTTGCCTGCACCCATCGCGGTATTACCAGCCATCATCATTGCGTTTCTTTTAAGTAAAGAGAAACTTAACCGCTCAATCGAACACTTCATGCGTGGTGTTGGCCACCCAGACATCATCGCAATGTGTATGATCTATCTGCTTGCAGGTGCCTTTGCTGCGGTAGCAAAAGCCTCTGGTGGTGTTGATGCAACAGTGAACCTTGGTTTATCCGCTATTCCAACCAGCATGATTTTACCGGGCATTTTTCTGATTTCTGCTTTTATCGCAACAGCAATGGGCACTTCGATGGGTACCATCGCAGCCGTTGCCCCCGTAGCGTTGGGTATTGCTGAATCAGCAGGAATGAGCTTACCGTTAACCGCAGGCGTTGTGCTGAGCGGCGCTATGTTTGGTGATAACCTTTCTATCATCTCTGACACCACGATCGCGGCGACACGCTCTCAAGGTTGTGAGATGAAAGACAAGTTTAAAGAGAACATTCGTATTGCTTTGCCTGCGGCGTTGATCGCGATTGCAGTGTTCGCTTTCAACAGCACCGCGACTCAAGTGCCTGCAACTGGCGATATTGAGTGGCTAAAAGTCTTGCCGTACATCACTATTTTGATCCTAGCGGTATCTGGTGTGAATGTGTTTGTGGTTCTGTCGATTGGCATTCTTTTGGCTGGCGGCGTGAGCTTGGCATCGATTGACAATTACGGACTAACTAATCTAGCCCAAGACGTATACAAAGGCTTTGGTAACATGCAAGAGATCTTCTTGTTATCCATGCTGATTGGTGGCTTGAGTGAACTGATGCGTCGCCAAGGTGGTCTTGCTTTTCTAACAAATTTCGTTAGTAGCCTTATCCACGCGTTTGGCTCTAGTCACTCTAAGCATGCGAACAGTCGTGCAAGCGAGCTAGGTATTGCAGGTTTGGTATCAATGGTCAATGGCTGTACGGCAAACAACACCGTAGCCATCATTGTATCGGGCAGCGTTGCTCGCCAACTGGCGGAAGAGAATAATGTCTCTCCTCGCCGCTCAGCAAGCTTGTTAGACATTTTCTCATGCGTGGTGCAAGGCGTGTTGCCTTACGGTGCTCAAGTACTACTGCTAGGTTCCGTGTTCAACCTCTCGCCACTTGAAGTAGTTGCCAATTCTTACTACTGTTTTGCATTAGCGATAGCGGCTGTTGTCGCGGTGTTTATCAAACATCCCGCTCGTCAACCTGTAGCGCAAACTGAGAACTAACGACAAATACCGAAAAGGCTCCGATGGAGCCTTTTTACTTTCCTTTCTTCTTTTTTTCTTTTCCGCGAGCAGATTTACTTCAAAGCTGAACGCAAACTTTGCGCACTGCGTAAAGGAATCGCAAAGCGATGCGCCACATCGCGTAGAGCTTCCACCTGAGCCGCGTTACTGATTGCTAATTCGCCTGCCACATCGACGTGGTTATTCTCAAACCCCACTCTCACATCGAATCCAAGTAACATCGCACTCGCTAAACAGTCTTGCTCTCGCGCGCCAAAAGCACAAATGGCACATCGAATTTCTTCCTCGACAAAACGCGCCAAATTCAAACCTCGTAAATCCCATGGCGAAGACTGTTGAGCTTGGTGATAACGCCCTAACACCACTAATGCATGCTGATGCGTTTTAGGTAACACGCCCGCATCACGCAGTTGGAAATAACGTTCAATGTCGGTTGCATCGTAGAGAATAATTTGGCTCACGATGTTGTGTTCTGCCACCCAATGGAAAAAGGCATGCCCTTCTTTCTCACTTGCGCGATCAGGGATTAACTCCCTCAATGCAAAAGAAGCCGCTTCTGGTTTCACAGCTTTAACTAACGCCATCTGTTGTGGCGGAGAATACAAGCCCACCGCCTCTGTGGTGAGCTGTACCATCATGTTTTGTCCCACCGCTTCTTTCACGGCATGGTAAATTGCCATGTTGTCGTCGATGTCTAATGAATGACGTCCGTTGGCGTCTCTAGCATGCAAATGGATCATGGCAGCCCCTACCGTTTGACAAGCGATAGCCTCTGCAACCAGTTCGTCTGTTGTCATGGGTAAGCTGGCGTGATCGTGCTTAGTTTTTCTTGCACCGTTTGGGGCCACGATAATAGCGATAGGCTCTCGTATACATCGATTTTCTAATTCCATTCCTTCGCTACCTCTTTTAGCGTTAATGAGAGTTTGCCAACTAGCTCATCAATATGGTGAGGCTGAATAATGAATGGCGGCGCAAGCAAGATATGGTGCCCATTAACGCCATCAATCGTTCCGCCCATTGGATAGCACATTAAGCCATTTTCCATTGCTCGCTGTTTGATGCGTTTGTCTGCCAATGTGGCTTTACTCAGAGGCGCCTTGCTTTCTTGATCGGCCACCAGCTCAATGCCAAAAAACAAACCTTTACCACGAATGTCGCCAATGTACGGTAAATGGGCCAATGCAGAAGTAAGCTCATTACGCACCAAAGCACTTTGCCGATTCACCGCCGTTAACAAATCATCTTGGAAGATGGTTTGAATGGTCGCCACGGCAGCAGCGCACGCCACAGGGTGCGCCATAAAAGTATGACCATGTTGGAAAAAACCGCTTCCACCGGCAATAGCTTGGTAGACTCGATCATTCGCAACCACCGCGCCAATAGGTTGATAACCCGCACCAAGCCCTTTAGCCATACAAACCAGATCGGGCTCTGCCTCTTCTTGCTCAAACGCAAAAAAACTGCCACTGCGTCCAACGCCACACATGACTTCATCCAAGATCAATAACACATCGTATTGGTCGCATATTTCGCGAATACGCTTGAAATAGCCTTGCGTTGCAGGCACAGCTCCAGCGGTGGCACCCACAATGGGCTCGGCGACAAAAGCCATGACATTATCAGCCCCCAACTCAAGAATTTTTGCCTCTAGCTCATTCGCCGCTCGCAATGAGTAATCCAATTCCGACTCATGACTCTGCTGATAACGATAAGCATAGCACGGGGCGATATGATGGCTCGGGTGTAAGATGGGTTTGAACGGTTCACGTCGCCATTCATTACCTCCGACAGCCAGAGCCCCCAAGGTATTACCGTGATAACTTTGCTGACGCGCGATGAATTGCTTTTTCTCTGGCTTACCTGATTCCACGAAATACTGCCGCGCCATTTTTAGTGCCGACTCCACCGCTTCTGATCCTCCACTGACTAAATACACATGGTTGAACTGTTCAGGCATATGCTGACAAATCAATTCTGCTAGGCGCTCACTGTTGTCACTAGTAAAAAATCCAGTATGAGCAAATGGCACTCGCTCGATCTGTTCCAACATGGCTTTTTTAACGGCGTGATGACTGTGGCCAAGGTTTGATACCGCAGCACCACCACAAGCATCGAGATACTGCTTTCCATGCTTATCGAATAGATAAACACCTTCACCTCTATCGATGATTGGTAGCGTGGCATGGCAATGACGGTGAAATACGTAAGACATTTGAGTCCCTTCCAATGTGTAATACTTGCACACATCATCAGGAACAAACCCAAACGTGACAAGAGAATAAATCTCACCCTCTATGAGCTTTTGGAATGCCACAAACCAAAAACACCAAAACCCTTGATATTTAAACAATAAAATAAAAATAGGCCAGCTTTTTTAAAGGCTGGCCTATGGGTAACCCAAAGCTAAAAACAGAATCGTTTACGCGTTTAGTGCCTGTTCTAAATCGGCTAGAATATCGTCAATATGTTCAATACCCACCGATAAACGAATCATCTCTGGAGACACACCAGCTTGTTTTTGTTCTGCTTCGCTCAATTGACGATGAGTCGTCGATGCAGGATGACAAGCCAATGATTTTGCATCGCCAATGTTCACCAAACGCTTAAAGATTTTCAAAGCATCATAAAAACGCACACCAGCGTCATAACCATCTTTTAAACCAAACGACAAAATCGCAGAAGGCTTACCTTTCATGTATTTTTCGGCGAGATGGAAGTGTTCAGAACTTGGCAATCCGGCATAACTTACCCAACTGACTTTGTCATTCTGTTCCAAGAATTCAGCCACTTTGAGTGTGTTCTCGGTATGGCGCTCCATACGCAGCGGTAACGTTTCTAGCCCTTGCATAAGCATAAATGCATTCATCGGTGATAATGCGGCTCCGGTATTACGCAGTGGTACGGTACGCGCACGCCCGATAAATGCCGCCTCACCAAACGCTTCGGTATACACCACGCCGTGGTAAGAAGGTTCTGGTTGGTTGAAAACAGGAAAGCGGTCTTTGTGCTGCGCCCAAGGGAATTTACCTGAATCCACAATCACGCCACCCAATGTGGTGCCATGCCCACCAACGTATTTAGTGAGAGAGTGAACTACTATATCCGCACCGAACTCGATGGGTTTGCACAGCACTGGCGTCGCGACGGTGTTATCCACAATCACAGGCACGCCTTGTGCGTGAGCAAGCTCCGCCACACGTTCTAAATCGATGATATTACCTGCAGGGTTACCAATGCTCTCGCAGTACACCGCTTTGGTATTTTCATCAATTAACTCGGCCAAACTTTCTGGCTTGTCATCTTTAGCAAACTTCACCTGAATACCCTGATTTGGCAGCATGTGCGCAAACAAGGTATAAGTACCGCCATAAAGTTGCGGCGTAGAAACGATGTTATCGCCCGCTTGCGCTAAGGTCAGAATCGCATAGTTAATCGCTGCACTCCCCGCACTCACGACCAATCCAGCAATGCCGCCTTCTAACGCCGCCATGCGTTTTTCCAGAACATCGTTAGTCGGATTCATGATGCGAGTGTAGATATTCCCCGGCACTTCCAAGTTAAACAGATCAGCGCCGTGCTGCGCGTTGTCAAACTCGTACGCGACTGTTTGATAAATCGGTGTCGCGACAGATTTGGTGGTCGGGTCAGTTTCGTAACCAAAATGGATGGATAGCGTTTCGTCTTTCATGTTCTTCCCTGTCTTTCATCACTCAAATAGCGGCAAGCAAAGCACTTACCTTGCTTATAAAACTTATATTGCCCAATTTTTCAACAAATAACGTAGGGATAAATCACAGAGATAAAACGCTAATTCAACTGTCCAAGTAACCAGTGACGAAACGTTTCTGTCGCATTCGTACGTGTGTTCATGATCAAGTAATACCCTGCATTGGCAGGAATCGGTTTGAATGGAGAAACCAAACGCTCTGTCGTCAATTCATCCTCAATCAATGCCATTCGAGCCATCGCAATCCCAACGCCAGCTTCGGCTGCAGACATCGCCATATCCGTTCGATTAAAAAAGTGTCCGACATCGGTTTTAAAATCCAACCCCATCGCTGACGCCCAATATAGCCACTCATAGTCACGCGTCGCTTTTTCCCATGGCATCGCATCGTGTAGTAGCGTCGCCTCTTGCCATTGCTTCACTGGCATTGAGTTTTTTTGCTCACCAAACAACGTTTTTAGCCAGCCATGATCCTCAAGGTATTTTGGACTCATCACCGGTAGCAGATGCTCATCCAAAATCAGCTCCGCGTTAGCATTTCTATAAGGATGAAGACCATAGTCAATTGCGACGTCATAGTCTTTTATCTCACTATTTACCAGCGCACCTTCCGCAAAGATTTGTACTTGGATATCCGGATTATCATGATGGAAGCTTTCGAGCTTTGGGACTAACCATTTGAAAGCAAAAGAAGGCGTCAACTTCAAACGAATTTCATTGGTTTGCTTTTCTACTTTGAGCTCATCAAGCAATTTGCTCAGTTCCGAAAAGTGAAACTGCGTCGCTTGGTGTAACTGAGTGCCTTTTACGGTTAAACGAATACCGCGAGAGTGGCGTTCAAATAAAGTAAAACCTAATAACGCTTCCAAATGAATAATTTGTTGGCTTATGGCACCAGTGGTGAGGTGTAAATGTCTTGCGGCACCAGTAAAGCTACTGTACTCCGCGACTTGGCTAAATAGGCACAAACCACTTATCAGATTACTTTTCATCCTTGAGCCTATAGTTTTTCTAAACACTGTGTGTAATTTATATCGATTGTTAATAAAAGGTAAAGAAAAGAAACTGAGCACTCTGATAAATGTGTGGAGTGCATCAATGGAAGTCATCGTATTAGGCAGCGGCGTTATCGGCTTAACCTCTGCTTGGTATTTATCTCAAGCAGGCTATCAAGTTACCGTCATTGACCGCCAACCAAGCAGTGCCATGGAAACGAGCTTCGCCAATGCCGGGCAGATCTCGTATGGCTATTCTTCGCCTTGGGCTGCGCCTGGTGTTCCTGTTAAAGCCATTAAGTGGTTAGTGGAAGAGCATGCTCCACTTAAAATCAAACCCACTCTGAATGCCGACATGATCCGCTGGGCGAGTAAAATGGTCGCGAACTGCACCCTACCTCGCTATCAAGTTAACAAGGCTCGCATGCTTTCGATCGCTAACCACAGCCGTATTTGCTTAGAACAGTTACGCCAAGAACACGCCATTGAGTATCAAGGACGTCAGTTTGGGACCTTGCAAGTATTCCGAACACATCAACAGCTGCAAGCTATTGAAAAGGACATGCAGCTCCTTGAACAAAGCGGAACCCGATTTAAGCTAATGGACGTCGAACAATGTATTGAACAAGAGCCAGGGCTTGCACTTGTGAAAGACAAACTGGTTGGTGGCTTGCATCTACCTGATGACGAAACGGGCGATTGCCATCAATTTTGCCAACAACTAACGGAGCTTGCTAAGGCACACGGTGTCCGATTTGAGTTCGATACTGAAGTAAGCAATTGGGTTACAGTAGGCAAAAAGATCATAGGTGTCCAAACGAACCGAGGACAATTTAAAGCAGACCAATATGTAGTGGCCTCTGGCAGCTACTCTACAGCGCTACTCAAGCAACTCGATATTGATATTCCGGTCTACCCTGTCAAAGGCTATTCACTCACCATCCCGATGGAAGATGAACACTTCTCTCCTCGATCTACTGTGATGGATGAAACCTATAAAGTCGCTATGACTCGATTTGATGACAGAATTCGCGTAGCTGGCACCGCAGAATTAGCAGGGTTTGATACTTCCCTTCCACAAAAGCGCAAAAACACTATCGAAATGGTCATCCGTGATCTTTTTCCTCGTTGTGGTGACTTCAGCCAAGCTGAGTTTTGGAGCGGCTTTAGGCCAATGACGCCTGATGGCACACCAATTATCGGCGCGACTAAATACGATAACCTTTTTACTAACACCGGACACGGAACTCTGGGTTGGACGATGGCTTGTGGTTCAGGTCAATTGCTAGCAAGCGTAATGAAAGGTGAAAAAACAAAAGTGATGGATAATGCGGAGCTTAACCTTTGTCGTTACGCCTGAGGACATGACTGAACAAAAAACAGGCAGACACTTACTCCACAAAATGCATAACCACTGGCATTTTTAACTCATCAAAATCGCAGCACATTTAAATGACAATGTGCTGCATAATTAATCATCAGGCAAATCTTCTACCTAAAAGGAGCAAATAAGCAACAAGAACCAAATTTTAACAACTACTCTCCATTCTGTGTTCATCATCACGCTACAAAGGATTTGTAGCTAAAAAAGTTAACAATTGCATTACATAAAGGGTAATGTATTGTGTGAAAAACAACCACAAACACAACTAACAGGGAAAATACTCATGCAGTCATTAGTTGATTTTCTGAATGGAATTATTTGGAGCCCGGTACTGATCTATTTGTGCCTTGGCGCAGGTTTGTTCTATTCAATCATGACGCGTTTTGTACAAATTCGTCACTTCTTTGAGATGTGGCGCTTATTACTTTCAGGGAAGAGTTCAACAAAAGGGATATCATCATTTCAGGCACTTGCCGTTTCACTGTCTGGCCGTGTAGGTACAGGTAACATTGCTGGTGTTGCTGCTGCTATCGGTTTCGGTGGCCCAGGCGCCGTATTCTGGATGTGGGTCGTAGCCTTCTTTGGCGCTGCAACCGCATACGCAGAATCAACACTTGCACAAATTTATAAAGAAGAAGACGAAGGCGAGTTCCGTGGTGGCCCTGCTTACTATATTGAGAAAGCAATGGGACAAAAATGGTACGCTTGGATCTTTGCTATCGCGACCATCTTTGCTTGTGGTGTTCTACTTCCTGGCGTTCAATCGAACAGTATCGGTAACGCAGTAGAAGCCGCATTTGGCTCAGGTGACATGATTGAAACCGCTATTGGTACCTTCAGTTTTGCTAAAATTTTCACTGGTACGGTTGTTTGTGTCATTTTGGCTTTCATCATTTTTGGTGGCGTAAAGCGTATCGCGAACTTTACCCAAGTCGTTGTGCCATTTATGGCGTTAGCTTACATCATTACTGCGTTTGTCATCATCCTTCTAAACATTGGTGAGGTTCCACGCATTTTCGGCATGATCATTGGTGACGCGTTCACACCAATGGCAGGCGTTGGTGCAGCAATCGGCTGGGGTGTAAAACGTGGTGTCTACTCCAACGAAGCAGGTCAAGGTACTGGTCCTCACGCAGCAGCAGCAGCGAGTGTTGATCACCCAGCTCAGCAAGGTCTTGTTCAATCTTTCTCTATTTACATCGATACATTACTTGTGTGTTCAGCAACCGCGTTCATGATTCTTATCACTGGCGCGTACAACGTAAATGGTGCGATTGAAGGTACATTCCTGGTTCAAAACCTACCAGCGGATATTGGTGCAAATGGCCCTGTGTTTACACAGATGGCGATCGAAAGCGCACTACCTGGCGTGGGTAAGCCATTCATCGCAATCGCTCTATTCTTCTTCGCGTTTACGACCATTCTGGCTTACTACTACATTGCAGAAACGAACATTGCTTACATTCGTCGTACGTTCAAAGTAAATGGACTGATGTTTATTCTGAAAGTCATCATTATTTCATCCGTGTTCTACGGAACCGTGAAAACCGCCAACTTAGCATGGGCGATGGGTGATGTAGGCGTAGGACTGATGGCGTGGCTAAACATCATCGGTATTTTGATCATCTTCTTTATGTCGAAGCCTGCACTCAAAGCATTGAACGACTACGAAGAGCAACAAAAACGTGGTGTGACCGATTTTACATTTAACCCTGTTGCACTGGGCATTAAAGGCGCAGATTACTGGGAAGATAAGTACCGACGTAAAACGGGTAAAGCACCAACGGCAGACAGCAATAGCGCAGAAACTGTTGAGCAACCATCAACATAGCGTTATCACATAAATAAGAAAAAGCAGTGGTCCGATTGAGGACATAAAAAAGGGGGATTAACCAATGGTTAATCCCCCTTTCTTCATTATGAGTAACAGCTTAGGCGATAACCGCTTCAACTTTACGAGCGATTTTTGCTTTACCGACAGGTAATACTTCACGACCAAATTCGTTGTTCAGTACTTGCGCCATTGCAAAGTAAATTGCACTTGCGCCACAGAAGATACCCTCGAAGCCAGCGATAGCACCGATCACTTCGCTACCAGTGAAATCACGAGCAGCAAGCAAGAAGAACAGGATAGTTAGAGAACCAAATACCACTTGCTTCGCTGTTGGGTAACATAGAGAACCAATGAACATGAAACCAGTGAAGATGCCCCAAAGCGCTAGGTACCAACCCATAAAGCTTGCAGGGCTTGCAGGAAGACCCATGTGAGGCATTACGATTAGACCAACCAATGTTAGCCAAAATAGACCGTAAGAAGTAAACGCAGTTGTGCCGAACGTATCACTGCGTTTAAAACACATGATGCCAACGATTACTTGGCTAAGGCCACCGTAAAAGATGCCCATCGCTAGAATCATAGAGTCAATTGGGAAAAATCCTGCATTATGAATATTGAGCAGAATAGTGGTCATACCGAAACCCATTAGACCTAGCGGTGCTGGGTTAGCCAGTTTTGTCGACATGTACAAATACCTTTTTTCAAAAATGTTGATAAAAAATGCGCGCGAATTTTAATGGGCTCCAGAACAAAAGAGAAAAGCTGTTATTGAAAACTTAGATTCCATAAATAAACCACTACATATATAAAAAAAGACCCTGCAAAAAAGCAGAGTCTTTATAGATGGTTAGGTTGTTTTTTACTCGATCACTGACAAGAAATCTCGTCCCAGAACCAGTTGCTTTGCGTTGGGCTTTCCCACACTCCTGGGCCATTTTTCGCAACAAAACATTTGTTTTGGTACGTCACTTTATCGCCGTTAGCGACTTGCGTTACACCCGGCTCCCACTGAATAAAATTGCCTGTCACTGGTGGTTCTGGCTCGGTTACTGGCGGCTCAGGTTCTGTGACGGGCGGCTCTGGCTCAGTCACCGGTGGTTCAGGTTCCGTTGTAGGCGGCTCCGTAGGAGTGCCTGAAACCAGCTTCCACGGGTCTCCTTTCGTTGGCTCATTACCTTGTGACCACCATTTCGCTTCGTAAACAGCACCTTGGTAAGAGACTTGTTCCCCCGTGTTATATACTTTGCCAGAATCCCAAGCTGCCACACCACCTACAGGCGGATCGACCGGATCCACTGGATCTAACTTGTCAACTACACGAACTTCTGGCCAACCCGCATGAGATTGGTAGAAGTTAGTTACACATTTCTCATAATCACCCGCAACTAGCGCAGAGTAAGCCGTTTGGAAACCAACAAGTTCACATTCAAAAGAGTGGCCTCCCGGACGATCTGAGTAGTATTTCCAGTTTCCATCCCAGTTGGTGTACAACACGTCTGTCGCACCATTCAGATTTAAGCTACCGTAAGGCGTCTGCTGCCAACAGGTATTGGTCTCATCGGCTTCAATTGGAATTTGATAATGGGCGGCAAGACCTTCCCAATAACGAATACGGTTAACAGGTTGACCTTTATCCTTGTTTTGCTCACCACACTCAATACCACCATTGATCACGTTGATGGTGGTACCAAAGCCGTAACCAATGCCAGCATCAAGCTCACGCTGTGAAGGCACCCAAGTACGGTCAATCACATGTAGCATTGCAGGTTTCGGTGCTTGTGGGGTTAGGAAGAACCAGATAGCCGATGCTAAGTTCAGCCACGAATCCGCAACCAAGCCTGGATTTTTTAGCAATACAGATGCATCACCATCAAACATCACTTCAGAGAACGCGCCATAGTTAAAATGGTAAGAAAGCTGTTTTGCACCACGTCCAAAGTAACCTTGTCCAGGTTCACATGGCCAGCGTTTGTTTTGCCAGTCATTTTGACCACAACCTGTTGTGTAACCTTCTTGCCCTTCAGACCATCCCATTTCTCGCACATGAACCAAAGCTTGCTGCCACTCTTCCAACCCTAGCGGATTATCCGATACGTTATCGATCGAAATATGGCCACCGGTTTCTTGTGCAAAGTGAGCAAACGCTGTCATGATCGATTTTTTACAAATTGCATCCGAATCACGACCGTCTGTGTACTCACCACAGAATGCAGGGAACTTACCAATTGCACGTAGGAAACGCGTGTAAGTGTATTCAGGTGCCGCCATTTGAGTCAGGAAGTCCCACTCACTTTCGGGGAATACACGCTCTACACGCTTCACGTTTTCTGGGTTGGTTGTCGCCCCTGGAACAATCGCTTCAACTACTGAGTTCGGGCGTGTCTCTAATGCTTGTGACCAAATGGCATACATAGGATCAGAAGTTTTGCTTTGCTCTACGGCTTGAACGTCACCACGAGCAATAACATAACCATTCGGATTTTGCGGATCGGGCTGAATATTCATACTCGCATTCACTTGTGCTGCTAAGACACAACTCAATGCAAGAGGAAGATGTTTGAGTGCAAACATGTCTAGTCTCCGGATTTCAACAATACAATATACGAGGAATAACTAGACATATAGTGGATCATATATACGAAACACCGAGCCAAGTACGTTGATTCTGCGAGACAAAATGAATAAATAGGTCCTCACACACATTTTGTCACAAGAAAAATGTTACCTTGACTCAAAAGAACAGCGGAGACCCTGTGAGCCTCCGCTTTGTGATGTTTCTCTCTTTATTGATCTGCCGAAACCACCTCTAGCTTCGCGGTTGACTTTTGTTTAGACAGCACAAAATAAACCACACACTGAGAAATAATTGCGGCAAGCACAATCACTGGTGAGGCGTTGATTCCAGCTAAAAGAAAACACCCCAATGCGATCATTCCATTGAGTAATGCGTAAGGTAATTGTGTACGGAAGTGCTCATACTGTTCACACCCCGCTCCTGTCGACGACAAAATCGTAGTTTCAGAGATGGGAGAACAGTGATCGCCAAACAAGCCACCAGATAATACCGCACCAATACAAACCAACAGTGGTGCATCAATCGCGACGGCAGTTGGGATCACTAATGGCATCATGATGGCAAACGTCCCCCAAGATGATCCCGTAGCGAACGAGATAATACCGGCCAGTAAAAACGCAACCGCTGGCAATAACCAGTAAGGGAAACCGGCTTGAGCTTGTTCAGCAATGTATGCAGCTGCACCTAATTCTTTCCCAACCGAGCTAAGCGCCCAAGCCAATACCAGAATCACCGCCACTGACATCATGTTTGACATCCCTTTCAGATAAACCTGAATACCATCCGAAAGCTTTCTTACGCCATAAAACGCCATCAGCGCAATTAAAGTGAAGGCCGCGAAGAAATATGCAGAAGAAAGTGCAGCCCTAAACGTTGATCCTGCCACTTTTTGAAATGGAAAACCGTGTGGCACGAGGATGGTACATAGAACCACCAGCATAACGAGCAAAGGTGCCCATACAAAACTAGATTTTGCATTTTTATGCGTAAACACATTCATGGACTCCTGCACTTTCCCAAAGTCGGAGCCCTGCTCTGCTAGTTGTTCAGCCTTCGCCATCGGTCCGAAATCTAATTTGAAGAAAGAGACAATCGGCACAATCGCGATCGCAAGAAAGGCGTAAAACTGATACGGGATCGCACCAATGAAAGCATCCCAATCACTCATACTGACATTCAGGGCAGTAAACTCTTTTTGAATCAATCCCATGATGTAAACGCCCCATCCGATAAAAGGGATCAAGATTGCGACGGGAGAGGAAGTAGAGTCGATAATAAAAGCTAATTTTTGGCGTGATACTTTTAACTTATCAAATAAAGGGCGAAAAACAGGGCCAACAATCAGTGGTGTACCAAGGTCTGAGAAGAAAATAACCACACCACCGAACCATGCGGACAGTTGAGCTTGGCATTTACTCGCAACCCATTGAGTAACCTTTTTAGCAAACGCCACACCACCGCCAGATTTCTCCATCAAGGCAACAAAGCCACCAATAAAGACCAAGAGCAAAATGACGCCCGCATTGTAGCTGTCAGTTAATTGCGGCAGTAGATAGCTTTTCATCAATGCACTAAACGAGTCTAGTGGCCCTTTTTCGACAAATGTCCCTTCAAGCATAGCGACACCACTCACCACACCCGCGAATAAACCAACAACGACATTTCTTGTGGTCAGCGCGAGGAAAAGAGTAATAAGGATGGGAATGAGAGAGGTAACGTCAGCCTGTTCCATAGCAATACCATTTATGATAATTAAACAACTAAAGTGAATATATATTTAATTTAACCGCATGTATATATCTCTCACAAAAAAGTTGAACCACCTCTTCACAAACTTGAAGTACAAAAAAACCAGCCCGAAGGCTGGTTCTTATAAACTCAACTGTCTAGAGGAAAATTATTCCCACTCGATAGTCGCTGGTGGCTTACCTGAAATGTCGTAAACAACACGAGAAATGCCATCAACTTCGTTGATAATACGGTTAGATACCTTACCAAGGAAGTCGTATGGTAGGTGCGCCCAGTGTGCCGTCATAAAGTCGATGGTTTCTACTGCACGCAGTGATACAACCCAGTCGTATTTACGGCCATCGCCCATTACACCTACAGAGCGAACTGGTAGGAATACCGTGAACGCTTGAGATACTTTGTCATATAGGTCTGCAGCGTGAAGCTCTTCAATAAAGATAGCATCAGCACGACGTAGCAAGTCACAGTATTCTTTCTTGATTTCACCAAGAACACGAACACCTAGACCTGGACCTGGGAATGGGTGGCGGTAAAGCATGTTATAAGGCAGGCCTAGCTCTAGACCAATCTTACGTACTTCATCTTTGAACAGCTCACGTAGTGGCTCAACAAGACCCATTTCCATGTCATCTGGAAGACCGCCCACGTTGTGGTGCGATTTGATCACGTGCGCTTTACCAGTCTTAGATGCAGCTGACTCGATTACATCAGGATAAATCGTACCTTGAGCTAGCCATTTCGCGTTTTTCAGCTTCTTAGACTCTTCATCGAATACATCTACGAATACGTGACCGATAGTCTTACGCTTCTCTTCTGGGTCAGACTTGCCTTCAAGTGCTTTTAGGAAGCGTTCTTCAGCGTCAACCTTGATGATGTTCAAACCAAATTGGTCGCCGAACATATCCATTACTTGTTGACCTTCGTTTAGACGAAGTAGACCGTTATCAACAAATACACACGTTAGCTTGTCGCCGATTGCGCGGTGAACCAGCATCGCAACTACCGATGAATCAACACCACCAGATAGACCTAGGATAACTTCGTCGTCACCCACTTGCTCTTTAATGCGAGCAACCGCGTCTTCGATGATAGATTCCGAAGTCCATAGACGCTCACAGCCACATACGCCAAGAACAAAGTTCTCAAGCATTTGTAGGCCACCTTTTGTGTGTGTCACTTCTGGGTGGAACTGAACACCATAGTATTTCTTCTCTTCGTTCGCCATCGCAGCGTAAGGACAAGTGTCTGTCTCACCAACTTTTACGAAATCGGCTGGGATCTCTACTACTTTGTCGCCATGGCTCATCCAAACGTCTTGAGTTGCTTCAAGGTCTTTAAATAGAGCACATTCACCAGAAACTTTAACCTGAGCGTAGCCAAACTCACGTTCGTTAGAGCCCGCTACTTTGCCTCCTAGCTGTTCCGCCATAGTTTGCATGCCGTAACATACGCCAAGTAGAGGAACGCCAGAGTCAAACACATATTGAGGCGCGCGTGGAGAGTTCTCTTCCGTTACGCTTTCTGGACCGCCAGATAGGATAATGCCATCTGGGTTGAATTCGCGAATATCCGCTTCTTCTACATCCCAGCTCCATAGTTCACAGTAAACGCCGATTTCACGTACGCGGCGTGCTACTAATTGAGTGTACTGAGAACCGAAGTCCAAGATCAGAATACGTTGGTCATGGATATTTTTAGTCATTTTGAGCAGTCTTTTTAAGGCTAAGTGATTAAAACCGAGGCGAGTGTACTCGCCTCTTCTTAATGCTTCAAGGAAAAAGCAAACGTTTCCGTTAGGTAATTAGTTCCCTAGACGGTAGTTCGGCGCTTCCTTAGTAATTTGAACATCGTGTACATGAGACTCTTGCATACCTGCACCAGAGATACGTACAAATTCAGCTTTCGTACGCATATCTTCGATAGTTGCAGAACCAGTTAGACCCATGCTTGAACGTAGACCACCCATTTGTTGGTGTACGATCTCTTTTAGACGGCCTTTGTATGCGATACGACCTTCAATGCCTTCTGGTACTAGCTTGTCCGCTGCGTTGTCAGACTGGAAGTAACGGTCAGAAGAACCTTGAGACATAGCACCAAGAGAACCCATGCCGCGGTAAGACTTGTAAGAACGGCCATTGTATAAAATCACTTCACCCGGCGCTTCTTCAGTACCAGCAAACATAGAACCAACCATCACACATGATGCGCCAGCTACGATTGCTTTACAGATATCACCTGAGAAACGGATACCACCATCAGCAATAACCGGAATACCATAATCATTAGCCACTTCTGCCGCATCTGCGATTGCAGTGATTTGTGGAACTCCCACACCCGTTACAATACGAGTTGTACAGATAGAACCAGGGCCGATACCAACTTTCACTGCGCTTACGCCAGCTTCGATTAGTGCTTTAGCACCAGCACCTGTTGCTACGTTACCACCGATGATGTCTAGATCTGGGTAAGCAGCGCGAGTTTCGCGGATGCGGTTTAGTACACCTTCAGAATGTCCGTGTGAAGAGTCGATAAGTAGAACGTCAACGCCTGCTTCAACTAGAGCAGCAACACGCTCTTCGTTACCAGCGCCAGCACCAACGGCTGCGCCAACACGTAGGCGACCACGCTCATCTTTACATGCGTTTGGTTTACGTTCTGCTTTGTGGAAGTCTTTCGCAGTAATCATACCGGTTAGTTGGAACTCATCATTCACAACCAATACTTTCTCTACACGAGCTTCGTGCATTTTCTCTTGCACTTCTTCTCGTGTTGCACCTTCTTTAACTGCTGCCAACTTCTCTTTTGGCGTCATTACTGAAGATACTTTCTTAGAAAGGTCCGTCACAAAACGAACGTCACGACCAGTGATAATACCAACAAGCTCATTGCTCTCAGTGACAACAGGGAAACCTGCAAAACCATGTTTTTCAGTGAGTGCAACAACATCAGCGATGGTCGCGTCAGGGTTTACAGTAACCGCGTCAGTCACCATACCAGCTTCGAACTTCTTAACTTTACGAACTTCGGCTGCCTGCTGCTCAATAGACATGTTCTTGTGGATAAAGCCAATGCCACCCTCTTGCGCTAGCGCAATCGCTAGACGAGCTTCAGTAACAGTGTCCATAGACGCTGAAATCATTGGGATGTTTAGGGTGATGTTCTTAGTTAGCTGAGTGCGAAGATCAGCTGTGTTTGGGAGAACGGTGGAGTGTGCTGGCACAAGTAGTACGTCATCGAATGTCAGCGCTTCTTTGGCAATTCTTAGCATTTGCAATATCTCACAATTAGAGGAGTAAAAAGAACAATCCAATCTCATCGTTTCGCATAATGAGGGTAACCTGTGTTAGCAACAAGCTACATTTGGATTAGATATTGCGGAGGGATTATACGGTTAACGCAATCGCTTGACCACAAATTTTTTAATTTTTTTCTTGCAATTACCCCCTTGCTATGTATTATATTGCCGCTAATTTCCATACTCACGTCTAAGAGATTAGCTGTGCTCTCCAAGACCAATCAAAACATCTTTACTGTTTCTCGTCTCAACGCAGAAGTTCGTTTACTCCTTGAAAACGAAATGGGGATCGTTTGGCTCGTCGGAGAGATATCCAACTTTTCAGCTCCTGTCTCTGGTCACTGGTACCTCACTCTTAAAGACTCTCGCGCTCAAGTTAAATGTGCCATGTTTCGTGGTAACAATCGCCGCGTTACTTTCAAGCCCGCTAACGGTAATCAAGTCCTAGTAAAAGCTCGTCTTTCTCTTTATGAGCCTCGCGGTGACTACCAATTGATCATCGAAAGCATGCAACCGGAAGGTGACGGCCGACTTCAGCAAGAGTTTGAAGAGCTGAAAATGAAGCTTGCAGCAGAAGGGTTGTTCGCTCAAATCAATAAGCAATCTTTGCCTGAGCACCCTAAACGTGTTGGCGTCATCACATCGAAAACTGGTGCCGCGCTTTACGACATCTTAGACGTATTGAAACGTCGTGATCCTTCCCTACCTGTTGTGATTTATCCTACAGTGGTACAAGGTGAGGACGCAGCCATTCAAATTGCACAAGCCATTGGTCGCGCTAACAGCCGTGATGAATGTGATGTGCTAATTGTGGGCCGAGGTGGTGGTTCATTAGAAGACTTATGGTGCTTTAACAACGAGATATTAGCTCGCACGATTGCAGCAAGCCAAATTCCTATTATTAGCGCCGTTGGACATGAAGTTGACGTGACAATAGCTGATTTTGTCGCCGACGTACGCGCGCCTACTCCATCAGCAGCCGCTGAGCTAGTAAGCCGTGATAACAGCCACAAAGATCAAGCTTTAGTTACCCGCCAGCATAAGTTAGCGAGCGCGATGCGTTACTACCTAGCACAACAAAAGCAGCAATCTGCTCAATTAGTGCACCGTCTAGAGAGACAGCACCCAAGCTATCGCTTGCAACGTCAGACGCAACAGTTAGATGAGTTGGACATGCGCTTACAGCGAGCGATGAGTCGTTTTATTGCCTTGCGTCAACAGCGAATCGAGCGTCAACATTATCGGCTGCAATTAAATTCTCCTGTAACACGCCTTGCCGAGCAGAAGTCGAAGCTAGAACGTGTTGAGCAAAAGCTCATGGATGCAATGGATCGCAAATTACTGACTATGCGCCATCAACTCGCGATTGCCGCAGAAAAGTTGGACACCGTCAGCCCACTAGCGACATTGAAACGAGGTTACTCAATTACTCAAACTGAGCAAGGTAAAGTAATTACGCAATCTTCAGATGTAAAGTCGGGAGATGTATTGATTACCCGGTTAGCCGAAGGCGACGTTCGTTCTACCGTTAACTGAATACAAACTCTGGTTAACTGACTTTCTGGAACTCAAATCGGACACGTGATTTTGATTTGAGTTCATTACACACATTACAAAAGTAACTCGCAGCACCGCATGCTTGCAGCTTCTCCAGCTCTGCCTCACAATCAGGGCAAAAACCTACTTTTTTAAAATCCGATTCACACTGTGCACAATGGTATTGTCCTGTCCATTCCAGTTCGACATTGCAAGTCGGGCAAATGTTCTGCTGCATATCCCGTTCCTCTCTCTAAACTAAGCAATTTCGAGTAACGCATGCTACTCAAAATAACGAACAAGTATGTTGCTCTTCATCACCGCCCCAACAAGTTTCACGAGGCGTTAACCATACTTGATACGTAGGATCTTATACTGATCGTCTGATATTTACTCCTTGATCAGCGATCACCCCTTAAAAGAATATTTATATAACCACACACCGAAAGCATAAGTTACATATTCTGCATTCCAATTTAAGACAGAATAAAAAACCTTAAAGAGATTTAATTAAACGAAAAATCAGAATTTAATAAAAAGATCTTATTCAAAAAGCAGTGTTTACATTGGTGTGCATTTCGATAGTTTGAGCGTCGAGCTTAACGAGTTTAACTTGGATAAAAGCAAACTCATTTAAATGGCTCGCATGCATTCCACCACAAGGGATTACCGCTAATTGACCTTCCCCTAAATCGCACTTCCAATAGCGAGAATCCGTTAATCTATCGCCGTGGCATTCCATGGTGATCATCGCATCTCTTTGAAGCCATTCAACCAGTTGGCCATTCACTTTTTCTGCAATCGCCTGGAGGTCATTCAGCATATCTGCACTGTTTAATCCTCTTTTACGGAGTGTTTTGCCTAAACGGTACGTATCGAGGCACTTGTCTGGAGTAACATAACTCGTAACTTGTGCATAGCTATTAAAGTCATAATAACCATGTGGGTCTTTGCGGTCTGCGTCTTTTCGCCAATAGTCTTCCGCTAGTACTTTATTCAACGCCAAATACGCTAAGTGTCCTGCAGTGTGGCCTCGACTCAAAGCGCGTTGGTAATCCTTATCTACCGCCAATGTCACCAAATCATCAGTAACAAGTGATTCCGTACGTGATAAAACATGCACGACGACAAACACCCAACCTTCAGCATCACGCTTTACAGGGATGTCACTACCCACATACAGAGCACCACTTTCCTGCTCCACTGCCCCAACTTGGCAATCTACTACGTCATGCTCAGCCCCATTCACCTTCAACGTTCCTTTGTCTGCAGGGTGATCCGGCCATATGTGACTAACGGGATGGAACGGCGTGACATCTGTAATAACGTAAGTCACTTCTTCCGTATATTGAACGAGCTGTATTTGTGCTTCTAATTGCCATGTTTGATGACAAAAACGAGTCTTTGTTGCTGTGATAGTCATTTTTACGATTACTTTTGATAAAAAAATACCCAAGTAGAAACTTGGGTATTCGAATTTCATTATTTATTGCGGTTTTTCACCATCGACATCATACGCTTACGTTTACGCTCTTGTGATAGCGTAAGCTTATTCGTACGGTTCTCGTATGGGTTATCACTGTTGTGGAAGTTAATGCGAATCGGTGTTCCCATAATTTCCAGAGACTTACGGAAGTAGTTCATCAGATAACGTTTATACGAATCTGGCAATTCACGAACCATGTTACCGTGGATAACAACGATCGGTGGGTTGTAACCACCTGCGTGTGCGTATTTGAGTTTGATACGACGACCACGAACCATTGGCGGTTGGTGATCATCCACAGCCATCTTCATGATACGCGTCAGTACTGACGTACCCACACGCGTTGTCGCCGAGTTATATGCTTCTTGGATAGATTCAAACAAGTGACCAACGCCAGTACCGTGCAGCGCAGAGATAAAGTGGATACGCGCGAAGTCGACGAATCCTAGACGGCGGTCCAGTTCTTTCTTCACGCTTTCTTTCACGTCACTGTCTAGACCATCCCACTTGTTAACGGCGATGACAATTGAGCGGCCAGCATTCAGTGCAAAACCAAGCAAGCTTAGGTCTTGGTCTGAAATATTTTCACGAGCATCAATCACCAGTAGAACGACGTTTGCATCTTCTACCGCTTTCAGCGTCTTAACAACAGAGAACTTTTCAACCGTTTCATTGATACGACCACGACGACGAACACCTGCGGTGTCAATTAGTACGTATTCGCGTCCATCACGCTCCATCGGGATGTAGATAGAATCGCGCGTTGTACCAGGCATATCGTATACAACCACACGTTCTTCACCCAGAATACGGTTAGTCAGTGTCGATTTGCCTACGTTAGGACGACCGATGATCGCCAACTTAATCGGCTGCTCTTGAAGGCGTTTGAATTCAGCTTCTGCGTCTTCTTCAGTGTAATCTTCAACAAGAGGCTCTTCGTCTTCGAATCCAGTCAGGTCTTCAATCTCACCTTCTTCAGATTCACTTGTTAGTAGATCATCAAAGAATGGAGATAAAGCACGCTCAAGCAAAGCGGTCACACCACGGCCATGAGCAGCCGCAATCTGGTACATATCATCCACGCCGAGCTGCCAAAAATCAGCACACGCCGCATCGGCATCAATACCATCGATTTTGTTTACTACCAGCATCGCTGGCTTTTCAATTTTACGCAGATGCGCAGCAATTGCTTCATCTGAAGGTGTCAGACCAGCACGACCGTCAACAAGGAACAATACAACATCAGCCTCATCAATCGCGGCTAATGACTGTTCTGCCATCTTTGTTTCCACGCCTTCTTCTGTGCCATCGATACCACCAGTATCAATCACAATGAATTCGTGCTCTTCACCAAGTCTCGCCTGGCCATATTTACGGTCTCGCGTTAGGCCTGGAAAGTCCGCAACCAACGCGTCACGAGTGCGAGTCAATCGGTTAAATAGTGTAGATTTACCTACGTTCGGACGCCCTACTAGAGCTACAACAGGTACCATAACAACCTCTACAATAATCTTTCTTCTGTAGTTATAGGTAACGACTTGCTCGATGCCAAATCAAACCAGCTTTTTACCTATAACCACGTCAGGGTTAATAAATTCAAACAACAAAACGGCTCCTAGCTGTCACCAGCCAGGAGCCGAATGTGAATTATATCACGATATTATTCGTTAATGGTTAGTTTCTTTACATCGCCGTTGCGAGTTGTAATCACATAACCATCCGACAATAACGTCGGGCCAACAGCCAAGCCGCTATCATCGACAAACTGCTGCGCAACAAATTCGCCCGTTGAACGATCCATCCAGTGAAGGTAACCAAGCGTGTCACCGACAACGAGATAATTGCCAACAATAACTGGCGCTGTAAGTTGTCGGTGCTCAAGCAAGCTGTTTTCCCACAACTCAGTTCCGCTTCGTGAATCAACGGCAACAACATGATCTTTTTCCGTTATCACAAAGATGCGACTACCATCTGTAGAAATGTCTGTCGCAGATGAGTAATTACGCTTCCAAATCGGGTTCGCTGAACGCAAGTCAATAGCGATAAGTTGGCCATTGTATCCAATGGTGAAAAGAGTACCGCCTAGCACAATTGGCGATGAATCAACGTCAACCAAACGATCAATTTCTGTCGCGCCTTTTGGCGTACCAACAGGCTGTTGCCAAATCAACTGACCACGCTCAACGATAGCAGCTGCGAGTCGGCCATTTGCCGTTCCCCAAAATACACCGCCACCAATTGCAGTCGGAGTACTGTCGCCACGTAAAGTTAAGTTCGGCACTTCTGTACTCAATGCCCAGCGTTGCTCACCTGTACTCTCATTAAGGGCAATCAACATGCCTCGGCTAGTATTGATGATAATAAGGCCTGAATCTGCAACTGGCTTCGCCAGTACCTCACCACCAACTTTGACACGCCAAACAATTTCACCTGTTTCTTGGTCAAGAGAGATGACTTCACCATTCTCAGAGCCAATGTAAAGGTTTCCGTATGCCGCTGTGATACCACCAGAGAGACGAGCAATGACATCTTCTTCTAGGTCCGTTTGCCAACGTTGTTTACCGTTTTCAGGATCCAGCGCTTTTACTAAGCCATCACGACTTGCCACGAACAATGTATCATTCGCAAATACAGGGGATAGTTTTGAAAAGTAATGACCAACACCATCGCCAACCGATGTGCTCCACTCACTACTGGTTGTAAACTGACTGTCTACCTGAGGTAGTGGCGCCATTACAATGGTGTCTTTCTCACCTGCACAACCGACAAGTACTCCCATTGTTAACGCCCCTAGCAAGGCTTTCTTAAAGACTCTTTTCATCCAATGCGGTCCTTATTTCGCCAGATCGTCCAATTTCATTTGTAGTGTCGGGCTTGCATCTGCCGCTTGCTGAGCTTCAGTATACGCAGCGTACGCAGCATCTTTGTCACCTTGGCGAATCGCAATATCGCCACGAAGTTCAGCAATACGACCTGTCCATGCTGTATCAGTGACGTTACTTAGCTCTGCCGTTGCAGCGTCGAAGTTACCCATTTCCGTCTCAATACGCGCAATGCGGTAACTAATCAATGGTAACAACGCAGCATCTTGAGTGTTGCTTTGCGCCCACTTCAGTTGCTCCAATGCAGCAGAAAGGTCTTGAGCTTCAACTTGTGCTTTAGCAAGTTGTAGCGCAGCCAATACTGAATATTCTTTTACTTCATTTGACTCAATGAAAGCTTTCACGTCAGCTTGAGCATCAGTGCCTTTGTCTTGCAAAGCATTCATTGCTGTCGTGTAGCTTTGAGAAGCTGCTTCACTCGCCTGAATCACAGAATCCTGGTAGTAACGCCAGCCGAATAGACCACCTAAACCAACAACCGCACCGATGATGACGGCTTTGCCGTTTTCCTTCCACCAGTCTTTAATGGCTTCAACTTGTTGTTCTTCAGTATCGTAAAGTTCCACTTCCTGTCCTCTTAAAACATGTAAATGGCAGCTTAGCTGCCATTGTTCCTATTTCGTTTAAAGGCTCCACATTTGGGAGCCTTAGCTTACGAACTAGGATGTAATTTTGTTAGATTACTAAAAGACTTAAATCAGTGCTGCGATCTTTTCTGCAACTTCTGCTTGGTTGTAAGTCTCTTGCTCACCACCAGCTAAGTCTTTCAGTACTACGGTATTATCCGCAACTTCGTTTTCGCCCAGAACCAATGCTACAACAGCACCAACTTTGTCTGCGCGTTTAAACTGTTTCTTGAAGTTACCGCCACCGAAGTGATTCATCACACGAACGCCTGGAACAGACTCGCGAAGCTGTTCTGCTAGCTTCATTCCTGCCATCATGGTGCCTTCACCCGCTGTGACTACGTACACGTCAACACTGCGACGAACGTCTGTCAGTTCCAACGTTTCTAGCATCAGTACTAGACGCTCTAGGCCCATTGCAAAGCCAACCGCTGGTGTTGGTTTACCACCTAATTGCTCTACAAGGCCATCGTAACGACCACCGCCACATACAGTGCCTTGAGCACCTAGGCTCTCAGTGATCCACTCAAATACCGTGCGATTGTAGTAATCCAGACCACGAACTAGACGTTCGTTAACTGTGTATTTGATACCTGCGGCGTCTAAAAGTTCACATAGACCTGCGAAGTGTGCTTTAGACTCTTCACCCAAGTAATCTGAAAGGCGAGGTGCATCACCTAAAATAGCTTGAACGTCTGGGTTCTTCGTATCCAGAACACGCAGTGGATTCGTGTGCATGCGACGCTTACAATCTTCGTCTAGCACATCAATATGTTGCTCAAGGAATGCAACCAGTGCAGTACGGTAGTCTGCGCGGTCTTCTTGAGAACCGATAGAGTTCAGCTCAAGACGGACATGCTCATTGATACCTAGCTCACGCCATAGACGCGCCGTCATCATGATAAGCTCTGCATCAACATCTGGACCATTTAGACCAAACACCTCAACACCACACTGGTGGAATTGACGGTAACGACCTTTCTGCGGACGTTCATGGCGGAACATAGGCCCCATGTACCACAGACGCTGTTCATCACGGTTGATAAGGCTGTTTTGAATACATGAACGTACACAACCCGCCGTACCTTCAGGGCGAAGTGTTAGGCTGTCGCCGTTACGGTCATCAAAGGTGTACATTTCTTTTGAAACGACGTCTGTTTCTTCACCAACAGCGCGGCTGAATAGGTTTGTTTCTTCAACGATTGGCATGCGCACTTCGTTATAACCGTATGCGCTAATTACATTTTTCACTGTGTTTTCTAGTTTTTGCCACAGTGGCGACTGAGTTGGGAGGCAATCGTTCATGCCTCGAATTGCTTGAATTGTTTTTGCCACAATACTTACCGTAATTCTCGTTGAGATTAATCTTGTACTTTAACTTCGATGCGGTTTTCGCCATTCATCATAGCTGCTTTCGCACGGATCTTAGCTTCTAGCTTATTCACAAGGTCATCGTTATCAAAGCGCTCTTTCTGGCGTTTACCATCTTCGTAGAATGCGCTCTTCTTGTTACTACCTGCTAGACCTAAGTGAGAAACTTCTGCTTCACCAGGGCCGTTTACCACACAACCGATGATAGACACATCCATTGGCGTGATGATGTCTTCTAAACGTTGCTCCAGTGCATTCACCGTACCAATCACATCGAATTCTTGGCGTGAGCAGCTTGGGCACGCAATAAAGTTGATGCCTCGAGAGCGAATGCGCAGAGATTTAAGGATGTCGAAACCGACTTTGATTTCTTCAACTGGATCGGCAGCCAAAGAGATACGCAGCGTATCGCCTATCCCTTCAGATAACAGCATACCTAAGCCAACAGATGACTTAACAGCGCCAGCTCGAGCACCACCCGCCTCTGTGATACCTAAATGAAGAGGCTGATCGATTTTCTTCGCCAGCAGACGATATGAATCCACCGCAAGAAAAACGTCTGAAGCTTTCACGCTAACTTTAAATTGGTCAAAGTTAAGACGATCGAGATGATCTACGTGACGCATCGCCGATTCAACCAAGGCTTCTGGCGTAGGCTCACCGTATTTCATCTGTAGATCTTTTTCCAAAGATCCACCATTGACACCAATACGGATCGGGATATTTTTATCGCGAGCGCAATCAACAACAGCGCGAATGCGCTCTTCATTGCCGATGTTACCTGGGTTGATACGTAAACAGTCAACTCCGTACTCCGCCACTTTCAGCGCGATACGATAGTCGAAATGAATATCAGCCACTAATGGTACAGAAACTTGCTGTTTAATCAGTTTGAAAGCTTCTGCTGCGTCCATCGTAGGTACAGAAACTCGAACGATATCTGCGCCGACTTTTTCTAGTGCTCGGATTTGAGCGACTGTCGCTTCTACGTCAGTCGTGCGAGTGTTAGTCATTGACTGTACTGCAATTGGCGCACCATCACCAATTGGCACATCACCCACATAAATACGCGTCGATTTACGACGAATAATTGGAGATTCGTGTTGCATAATTTTTTATAACGGTAGAGTGAATCTAGCTACTTTGCCTGAAGTATACCCAGAAAGGTCGACAGGTTCACTTGCAAATGTCATTGTAACCCCTTCCGGTGCGCCTAATATCACTTTAAATGGCGCTTTTCCGGTAAGTTCTACATCTTGTCCTGGCTTATGAGTACCACTTACCAGCGTTTTACCATTGGTGTCTTTTACTTGAATCCAACAGTCCGCTTTAAACTTCATAGTAAGAAGTGTCATGCCTTCAGGTACTACTGGCGCAGGCTGTTCCTCTTCCGCCGCTTCAATCACGGCAACAGGTTCTTCAGAATCTACGCTTGTTGTATTTTCAGTTTCAGTCAGCAAAGGATCCGCCCCTTGCTCAACGGGTGCTTCAGTCAATTCAGCAACACCTTCATTAGTTGAAGCAACTTCTTCAGGAGTGCTTGCGATTAACTCTTCAGCCGTCATCAAATCGATATCAGCTAATTCTTGAGCAGTGGGCTGCGGCGCTTCAACACTTGAATCCGTTACTTCCTTAGTTAGGCTATTCTCTTGTTGGTTTTGCCACCACCATGCAGCTGAAATGCCAATAATGACTAGCCCGATAACCCAAGTAAGGAGCATAATACGGCTATTGTGCTTCTCGTCTTTTGTTTTACGAGAGAAGCTTTGCATTTCAATTTCTTGCTCTTGAGGCTGAGCATCGGCAGTCTGCTCTAACGCCGTCAAAACCACCTTCTCATCAAGACCTACGAATTTAGCGTAAGAGCGTAAGTAACCACGCGTAAATGTCGCGACTTGTTGAGATTCAAATCGGTTATTTTCAATATCTTCAATCACAGAAATGCGAAGCCTCAGGCGGTCGGCAACTTGCTTTTGGCTCATTCCCAAGGATTCACGTTTGTTTTTCAGTAATGTGCCAGCTTCAATAGAGAGTGGCACTTCATTCGTATTTTCGTGTTCTGTCATAATGGCGGTATTTAATCTGTTTTAGTGGCTAACGTGGTCATGTATTTTCGTTATTGTTCTTAAGCCTCTTTAAAGATAGCTAGCCAAAACGCGTTAACCAAAAATAATAATTTTAAGAAACTCTCAGCGATCTGAGTGCGAATACCCGTTTTGCAAAAATCAGCAAAACGTATGTGAGAAAGTGCTGAGAATTATCGGTGTCATCGTTAGTGTTACATATCATGATAAGCGAATGCGCAACGAAGACAAAAACTCTTTACACTCAAACTAACAGATAGCTCAAGCTTTTGTCCAAACTTTGACAAAGGAATTCGAAATTATACCCAAATAACCTTAGGTTGAAGAGTGATAGTCCCAAATCTTGGCGAAAATGTCCTAAACAATAAACAAAATAGCCAGAGCGAATGGCTCTGGCTATTTTTGAATTCCGGTCGTTTATACAGCTTTCACTTCAATGGTATCAGCACCGCGTGACGCTTTCAGCATTGCCGTACGTTTAGTTCGGTCAATTACATCACCGACCAACTGACCACATGCGGCATCAATGTCATCACCACGTGTTTTACGAACCGTAACTGTGTGCTCGTATTGCATCAATGTTTTTTGGAAGCGATCAATACGTGAGTTACTTGGTTTCTTGTAAGGTGAACCTGGGTACGGGTTAAACGGAATCAAGTTAATCTTACATGGTGTGTCTTTCATCAATTCAGCCAGCTCGCGTGCATGGTCCATGTCATCGTTCACATGATCAAGCAACACGTACTCGACTGTTACCTTGCCACGGTTTGCATTCGATGAAGCAATGTAACGACGAACGGATGCTAGGAAATCTTGAATATCCCAACGATCGTTAATTGGCATAATTTCACTACGCAGCTTATCGTTTGGCGCATGAAGAGAGATCGCTAACGCAACGTCGATTTTGCCCGTCATCTGATCAAGACCAGAAACGACACCTGATGTTGATACGGTTACGCGACGCTTCGACAAACCAAAGCCAAGGTCATCCAGCATTAACTCCAATGCAGGAATCAAGTTCTTCATATTAAGAAGCGGCTCACCCATGCCCATCATCACGACGTTCGTAATTGGGCGACGGCCTGTTTCTTTCTCAAGACCAATTTCACGTGCAGCACGCCACACCTGACCGATGATCTCTGAAACTTTCAAGTTACGGTTAAAGCCCTGCTGTGCTGTTGAGCAGAACTTACATTCCAATGCACAACCTACTTGAGAAGATACACAAAGCGTTGCGCGATCATCTTCTGGAATGTAAACCGTTTCTACATCCTGATCACCAACCTTCATTGCCCACTTGATCGTGCCGTCTGAAGAATGCTGGGCTTCTGCTACAGTTGGTGCTTTAATTTCACACTTGTGTAAAAGCTTTTCGCGCAGCTTCTTGTTGATGTTTGTCATTTTTTCGAAGTCATCGACACCGAAATGGTAGATCCACTTCATAACCTGATCGGCACGAAACGCTTTCTCGCCAAGTTCTTCCGCGAAAAACTGACGCATGCCTTTGCGATCAAAGTCGAGTAGATTGATTTTTTCAGTGGTCATGTTGCCTCTCAATGACTGAAACAAGAATAAGGGCGCGAATTGTACAGCCTTTATGCAGCTACAACAAGGGGTGTAAGACCCTGAGTTTGCTAAGGCATTAAAATAAAAACGATTAAATTTTAAACAGACTTTGCGGTGAGAATAATGATTAGACAACCGACAGCAAAAGCGTAGAAGTGATACAGAGAAAACAGTGAGAACAAACACACTTAACTAAGCTTTCCCCCCTGTAAGATGCTCAGATTAGCCAACGTCTTCGCGAATAATTACGAATGAACTCGCCGGTGAAATGGAGAACGCGGAATAAAAAACCTCGGACAAATCCGAGGTTGTTACGAACTAGATCATCACGCAAAAGTGATGCATGAACGAGTTAGCGAGAGAAAACTTCTGATTCAGGGAAGAAAAACTCAATTTCACGAGCGGCAGACTCAGGGCTATCGGAACCATGAACTGAATTGTGACGCATGCTGAGTGCGTAATCAGCACGCAAAGTGCCGCATGCCGCTTCCTCTGGGTTGGTTTTACCCATTAGCTCGCGGTAACGTGCAATCGCATTTTCACCTTCCAATACCTGAACCATAATAGGACCAGATGTCATGAACTCTTTTAGAGGAGGGAAAAACTCTTTACCTTCATGCTCTGCATAAAAGCCGCTTGCCTGATCTTCTGTCAGGTGAACCATTTTGGCAGCGATGATACGTAGGCCAGCCTTTTCAATACGATTGTAGATTTCACCAATTAGGTTTCGCTCTACAGCATCAGGCTTAATGATTGAAAATGTTCTTTCTAGAGCCATAAAATTTCCTTTCTGTACTTGTAATAATAGTTGTGCTTTTAAAGTGACTTACTGGGTAAGAGCAGCACTCAAACAAGAGAGTGCTGCAATCAATCTTATTTTCCAGCTTGCTCATTGAGGAAACGAGCAAGTGTACGAACACCCATACCCGTTGCTCCCGCAGCCCATTTATCAGAAGCGGCTTTACGATACGTACCCGCACAGTCGAAATGTAACCAGCCTTTTTTGTAGTCCTCAACGAAGTAAGACAAGAATGCAGCTGCAGTGCTTGCACCTGGAGAATAATCACCAGAGCTGATATTCGATAAATCGGCAAAATTAGATGGCAGCATTTCTCGATGGAAGTCAGCAAGTGGTAGCGGCCACAAGCCTTCTTTTTCCTGGTTTGCCGCCGTAAGCGCTTGATGCGATAGCTCATCATCAAAGCTCATTAGCGCATGGTAATCGTTACCTAACGCATTCTTCGCTGCGCCTGTTAGCGTCGCGCAGTCAATAATTAACTCAGGCTTTTGCTCACTGGCGTAGATAAGACCGTCGGCAAGCACCAAGCGACCTTCCGCGTCGGTATTCATAATCTCAACGGTTTTGCCGTTTTTGTAAGTGATGATGTCGCCAAGCTTAAGGGCACGGCCAGAAACCATGTTCTCAGCACAACACAAGATCAGTTTTACGCGCTTGTTTAAACCGCGCAAGATAGCTAATCCTAGGCCACCAGTTATAGTACCCGAGCCACCCATATCTGCTTTCATTGCACTCATGAAGGTAGAAGGCTTCAAGCTGTAACCACCGGAATCAAAGGTGATGCCTTTACCCACAAGACATGCGAATACAGGTGCGTTTTCGTCACCAGTTGGGTTGTAGTCTAACTGAAGCATCGCAGAAGTACGCTCAGAACCACGGCCTACTGCGTAAATACCTTCCCAACCTTCTGCCAACAAGTCTTTGTCTTTGACGATACGAGCTGTCACCGTGCCTTTCGGCGCAACAGATTTGATGAATTCAGCAGCCATTGTCGCTAGCTGACGAGGAGCAACTTCTTCTGCCGTTTTGTTGATAATATCGCGGGTAAAATCAGTCGAAGTAATACGAGCTTGAAGCTCTGCTTGATCTTCATCAGACAATGCTGCCCACTCAACTGAGCCATGTTTTTTAGGGTTACGGAACCCTTGGTGGAAAGCCCATACGCTCTCTAGATCCCAGTTATCACCAGAAAGAAAAATAGAACGAATTCCTTGGCCATCTAGCTGACGAGCTGCACGTTGAATTGCGCCGAGATCATGACCTTCACCTAAGTGAATAGTTGCGCCGTTTTCAGCGAATGAAAGCAGTGCTTTTTCACCCCAATGTGGTGCTGCCGACTCTTGACTTAAAAATACAGACATCTGTGTAGACATGGTTTCTCCTTGTCTTATAGCAGCGTTGCCTACGCTGCTTCTTTTAAATAACTCACGGATGTTAGCATTATGTAGGGCAAAAATGTCAATTGGATAAAAAAACGGACCTAAAGGTCCGCTTTTTTTAGTAAGAATTGTTAACTAGGCTGTGTTTTACAGACTTAGTCTGCTTCGTCCATCCAGCACATGATAACGGCTTCTAGAATCTTTTCATTAGAACGGTTTGGCTCATCGTCAAACTCATCTAACTCCATGATCCATTGATGAAGATCGGTAAAACGCACTGTTTTTGGATCGACATCTGGAAACTTGTCACAAAGTTCAATCGCGATATCGCGAGAATCTGTCCATTTCATTGCTCATCTTCCTTTTGCTTCTTCCCTATATTGGGAAGATAGTTTTAGTGATCTTCTGAAGCGTGGTTTAATGTGTATTTAGGAATTTCTACCACCAAGTCTTCATCAGCAATTCTCGCCTGACACCCTAGGCGTGACTCAGGCTCTAGACCCCACGCTTTATCTAGCATGTCGTCTTCTAGTTCTTCACTTTCTTCGAGTGAATCAAAACCTTCACGGATGATTACGTGGCAGGTAGTACACGCACATGACTTCTCACACGCATGTTCAATACCGATACCGTTTTTTAGCGCTACGTCTAGAACGGTGTCACCAGAGTTTGCTTCCAACACTGCACCTTCTGGGCACAAATCGTCGTGTGGTAATACAATAATCTTAGGCATAACTACTTATCTCTTATATATCGTCTACTGATTGACCTGACAACGCAGCTCGAATCGATTTATCCATACGGCGTGATGCGAAATCTTGGCTCGCTTTATCGGTATCTTTAATGCCCTGCTCTATCGCATCTGCATCATCACCATTACGCAGCTCAATCAAGGCTTCGATGGCTTTAATCAAGTTTTGTTTCTCTTGTTCTGATAGTAAGTCATCACCATCAGCTTGCATCGCTGCAATCAAACCTTCTATCACTCGGTCGGCTTCAACACGCTGCTCAGCTAAGGCACGAGCTTGCATGTCTTCTTTTGCGTGCGTCATTGAATCACGCAACATATCCGCCACTTCATTGTCACTTAAGCCGTAAGAAGGTTTTACTTGAATCTCTGATTGAACACCAGTGCTCTTCTCCATTGCCGTAACAGAAAGAAGGCCATCTGCGTCAACTTGGTAAGTCACGCGAATATGTGCCGCACCCGCTGCCATCGGAGGAATACCTTTTAACGAGAAGCGAGCAAGTGAACGACAGTCATCAACCATTTCACGTTCACCTTGTACCACATGAACACTCATCGCCGTTTGGCCATCTTTGAATGTGGTAAATTCTTGCGCACGCGCAACGGGAATCGTAGTGTTGCGGGGGATGATCTTCTCGACCAAACCACCCATGGTTTCAATACCGAGCGACAGTGGAATCACATCAAGAAGCAACATTTCAGAGTCAGGTTTGTTACCCGCTAGGATATCAGCTTGAATACCCGCACCGATTGCGACGACTTCATCTGGGTTAATGCTTGTCAGTGGTGTACGGCCAAAGAATTCGCCAACCATTTCTCGTACAAGCAATGTGCGTGTTGAGCCACCGACCATGACTACTTCAAGTACATCTTCCGCATCTACATCCGCATCTTTCAGCGCACGGCGGCAAGACATCAGGGTTTTCTTCACTAGCGGACGAATCAGATCTTCGAACTGCTCGCGAGTCACGGTGCCTTTCCAACCAAAAACGTCAACGTCAACACTGTCTTGCTCAGAGAAAGCAATCTTAGCTTCAGTAGCAATGTTCAACAGTGTACGGTTCTTTTCTGCAGAAAGCGGCGCTTCTAGACCCGCTTGCTCCATTAAATAATCGGCAAATAGATGGTCGAAGTCGTCACCGCCTAATGCAGAGTCGCCACCTGTTGCTAATACTTCAAATACGCCTTTCGATAAACGTAGGATAGAGATATCAAAAGTACCGCCACCTAGATCGTAAACCGCAATCACACCTTCTTGACCAGAGTCTAGGCCATAAGCAATTGCCGCAGCGGTTGGTTCGTTAAGTAGACGGAGAACATGAAGACCAGCTAATTTCGCCGCATCTTTTGTACCTGCACGTTGCGCGTCATCAAAGTAAGCAGGAACGGTAATAACTACACCAGCTAACTCACCACCTAACGTATCTTCAGCTCGCTTACCCAATACTTTTAGGATGTCCGCAGATACTTCAATCGGGTTTTTGTCACCTTGAGGTGTTTGCAGAATTGGCAGGCCGTTTTCACTCTCTTTAAAACGATAAGGAAGTGAAGAGTAACGGGACTGAATGTCCTTTAATGAACGACCGATCAAACGTTTTACAGAGATAATCGTGTTCTCTGGTTCAAACTCTGCTTTGGCTTTGGCTTCGTGGCCGACCGTTAACGTTTCCTCAGCGTAATTAACGACTGAAGGTAAAATAGTACGGCCCTGCTCGTCCGCAAGTGGAGTTGCATCGCCGCTACGTACAGAAGCAACCAAAGAGTTGGTAGTACCTAAGTCGATACCCGCTGCTAACTTATGCTCATGAGGTGCCGAGCTTTGGCCCGGTTCTGCGATTTGAAGTAGTGCCATGATAGGTCCTTGTCACGCTTACTAGCCGAGGAGTTTGTCTTCGACTAGCTCAATTTCGTTCTTTAGTTTGGCAATGAATTTTAGCTTACGAACTCGGTCTGCGGCTTCAGTCCATAGACCATCATCAAGCTCTTGCTCGACGCTTGCCAGATGCTGTTTGTACATTTTGCTGACCTTAGAGTCGAAGTCAAAAAGCGCCGATTCAGGATCGGACTTGTCAGCAATCTCTTCCAGTTCTTCGCGCAGTTCCATTTGCTCCATTAAGAACATCGGATCTTGCATTGTTTGCTGTTCACCTCGGATCTCAACACCTTGCTCTGCGAGGATATACTCGGCGCGAGAAATAGGATTTTTCAGAACTTGATAGGCATCGTTGATTTGCGCCGCCTTTTGCACCGCCATCAAACGGTCACGTTCTGAGCCCGTTGCAAAGTTATCCGGGTGGAAGCGTTTTTGTAGTTCTCGGAACTGAGAAGAAAGAAGGCTACCATCCAGCTTAAACTGACTTGGTAGCCCAAATAATTCAAAGTGATTCATTAAGTTCGGGTCCTAGTAAAGCCTTCCGGACTCGTTTGCCCAGAAGGACAATCAATTAGACGTTGAAGCTTTCACCACAACCACATTCACTTTTCGCGTTAGGGTTGTTGAATTCAAAACCTTCATTCAACCCTTCTTTCACGTAATCCAATTTAGTACCATCTAGGTACACTAAGCTCTTTTGATCGATGATAATTTTCACTCCAGAGAGTTCAAATACTTCGTCTTCTTCATTGAGCTCATCAACAAACTCAAGTACGTATGCCATGCCGGAACAACCAGTCGTCTTCACTCCAAGACGTAAACCGATACCTTTGCCTCGGTTATCTAGGAATGCTCTTACGCGACTTGCCGCTGATTCTGTCATTGTGATGGCCATACTGCACCTTAGTCTGTCTAAATTTCGATTGGAATGGGAGCGTCAAAGCTCCCATTATATTACGGAATAATTATTCTTGGTGTTTTTTCTTGTAGTCAGCAACCGCTGCTTTGATTGCATCTTCAGCAAGAATAGAACAGTGAACTTTCACTGGTGGAAGCTCTAGCTCTTCAGCAATCTCAGAGTTTTTAATTGCTGCCGCTTCATCAACTGACTTACCTTTTACCCACTCAGTTACTAGTGAGCTTGATGCGATTGCACTACCACAACCGTATGTTTTGAACTTCGCATCTTCGATGATACCTTCAGGTGTCACTTTGATTTGAAGCTTCATTACGTCACCACACGCAGGAGCGCCAACCATGCCGCTACCTACTGATGGATCTTCTTTATCGAATGAACCAACGTTACGTGGGTTCTCGTAGTGATCAATTACTTTTTCGCTGTATGCCATGATAAATTACCTCGAATCCTCTATTTCAATCCCTGAGATTAATGGTGAGCCCATTCAACAGTGCTCAAATCAATCCCTTCTTTGTACATATCCCATAGAGGAGACATGTCGCGTAGCTTAGTCACTGCAACGCGGATTTGTTCAATTGCGTAATCAATTTCTTCTTCAGTCGTGAAACGACCAAACGAGAAACGAACCGAGCTGTGAGCCAATTCGTCATCCATGCCTAGGGCACGAAGAACGTAAGAAGGCTCAAGGCTTGCAGACGTACAAGCACTACCAGAAGATACCGCTAGATCTTTAAGCGACATTAGTAGTGATTCACCTTCTACGAATGCGAAGCTGATGTTTAGGTTGTGTGGTACACGCTGCTCAAAGTCACCGTTTACCGTCACTGCTTCTAAGTCTTTCACGCCATCAAAAAGACGGTTACGAAGCGCTAAAGCATGATCGTAATCTTTTTGCATGTCTTCTTTTGCAATGCGGAATGCTTCACCCATACCTACGATTTGGTGAGTAGGAAGTGTACCAGAGCGGAAACCACGCTCATGACCGCCACCGTGCATTTGCGCTTCAAGACGAATACGAGGCTTACGACGTACGTAAAGTGCACCGATACCTTTAGGACCGTAAACTTTGTGAGCAGAAAGTGAAATTAGATCAACTTTCATCTCTTGAACGTCGATTGGTAATTTACCAGCAGATTGCGCAGCATCCACGTGGAAAACAATTTTACGCTCACGGCACAGTTCGCCGATCGCTGTAATGTCTTGAACCACACCAATCTCGTTGTTTACATGCATAATAGACACAAGCACGGTGTCATCACGCATGGCTGCTCTAAGCTTCTCTAGATCGATCAAGCCATTTGATTCTGGCTCAAGGTAAGTCACTTCAAAGCCTTCACGCTCAAGTTGACGACATGGGTCAAGAACGGCTTTGTGCTCTGTTTTACAAGTGATTACGTGCTTGCCTTTCTTCGAGTAAAAGTGCGCTGCACCTTTAATCGCAAGGTTGTCTGATTCTGTCGCACCAGATGTAAATACGATTTCGCGAGGATCTGCATTTAGAAGGTCAGCAATTTGCTCACGAGCAGTATCGACCGCTTCTTCTGCCTGCCAGCCGTAACGGTGCGAACGTGACGCTGGGTTGCCAAATGTGCCATCCATTGTCATGTACTGAACCATTTTTTCAGCAACACGTGGATCAACTGGACATGTAGCGGAATAATCAAGATAAATCGGCAGTTTCATTCTCTACTCCAATGTAAAAAGCTGACCGCTAAGAGCGGACGTTTACACCGATGGGCGCGGCGGTTGTATTTTTGTTTGATAGCCCATGGGTTACCGCCAGATCAATGTCCTGACGATCAGAAATTTCGAGTACTTCATTGTCTGTCATCAACTCACCAAGAGTGATGTTATTCAAAAAGTCACTAATGCGAGAGCTTAGGTCACGCCACAGCGTGTGAGTAAGGCAACGTGTTCCACCTTGGCAATCTCCTTTACCTTGGCATTTGGTTGCATCTACTGACTCATCAACGGCAGCAATCACGGTACCAATAGCGATACTGTGAGCGTCGGCACCAAGTCGGTAACCACCACCAGGACCACGAACGCTGGCAACGAGACCTGCTTTACGCAATTTTGAAAATAGCTGCTCTAAGTAAGAGAGCGAGATCCCTTGACGCTCTGAAATATCAGCCAGAGGTACAGGGTTTTGTTGCGAATGCAGTGCCACATCCAGCATGGCTGTCACCGCATATCTTCCTTTAGATGTAAGTTTCATACCACACCGTATCCACATGGTTTGTAATGGTTAAGATTTTTCCATACCTGAGTAATTTGGTCAAGTATTTATTTGACCATTTTACTCAGGTATTCATCCTCACATCTAAAGTGGTTATTATTCACTCAGAACTTCTTTTCTATCGAAGTCAAAACGCCTCGTAGAATATTAAGTTCTTGGGTTTCTGGTCGAGCACGAGAGAACAAACGGCGCAACTTATTCATCACCTGTCCAGGTTGCTCTTTGTTAATAAACTGGGTCTCAACCATCACCTTTTCAAGATGCTCGAAGAACAATTCGAGTTCTCGATGACGCGGGTATTCTTCCGATTCATTTGGGGAAAACTGGCTTTGCTCTAAGTTCAAGTGTGCAACTCGCACTTCGTAACTGAGAGTTTGTACAGCCATCGCTAGGTTAAGCGAGCTGTACTCAGGATTAGCGGGAATACAAACATGGTAGTGGCACTTTTGTAGCTCTTCGTTTGTCAAACCAGTTCTTTCTCGGCCAAACACGAGCGCAACCGGATGCTTTCGGCCTTCAACTGCAAATTTCTCACCGCATTCACGTGGCTCGAGCATTGGCCATTCTAATGTACGAGAGCGGGCGCTAGAACCCACAACAAGGCCACAATCTTCAACCGCTTCTTCTAATGTGCCGACAATCTTTGCATTTTGAGCAATATCACCAGCACCCGCAGCTAAAGCAAGAGTTTGTTCATCCACTTCACATTGTGGATCGACTAATACTAGTTGGTTTAAACCCATCACTTTCATTGCTCGAGCTGCTGAGCCAATATTGCCTGAATGAGAGGTACCTACGAGTACAATTTTTACTTGATCCAACATCTGTGTTTGCTACCTAAATTAAAACCGCAGAATGTTATCATAGTTTTTTAAGACACCCTAGAGGCAAGCAGACCTCTCTTCTCATTCTTGGTTATTGTTCTCGTCCGCAGTATGATCTGTACACTCAGTCGGCCGCAATTAGAGTAAAAAATAACCACTTCCCTTTTTGATTATCTCTGGTATACTCGCCGCCGCTTTCATTTGTTCTTTAACATCCGTTGGGAAATTCGTATGCATCCAATGCTAAACATTGCTATTCGCGCTGCGCGAAAGGCAGGCAATCATATTGCTAAATCATTAGAAAACACTGATAAAGTAGAATCTACTCTTAAAGGCACTAATGACTTTGTCACTAACGTAGACAAAGAAGCAGAATACATCATCATCGATACTATCAAGCAGTCTTACCCTGAGCACTGTATCGTTGCTGAAGAACAAGGTCTTATCGAAGGTAAAGATAAAGACGTACAATGGATCATCGACCCTCTGGATGGCACCACTAACTTTGTAAAAGGTTACCCAACTTTCGCGGTTTCTATCGCTGTTCGTATTAAGGGCAAAACTGAAGTTGCTTGTGTTTACGATCCAATGCAAAACGAGCTATTCACTGCACAACGCGGTGCCGGCGCTCAACTAAACAGTGCACGTATTCGTGTTGCTCAACTAAAAGACCTTCAAGGTACTGTTCTAGCAACAGGCTTCCCATTCAAGCAGAAACAACACGCTGAGTCTTACATCAAGATCGTTGGTGCGCTATTCACTGAATGTGCTGATTTCCGTCGTAGCGGCTCTGCTGCTCTTGACCTTTGTTACGTGGCTGCTGGCCGTGTTGATGGTTACTTCGAGCTAGGCCTAAAACCTTGGGATATGGCAGCAGGTGAGCTTATTGCTCGTGAAGCTGGCGCAATCCTAACAGACTTTGCTGGCGGCACTGACTACATGAAGTCTGGTAACATCGTTGCTTCAAGCGCTCGTGGCGTAAAATCTATCCTTAAGCACATCCGCGAAAACGGTAACAGCGCGATCCTTAAGTAAGATTTGAAAGTCATATATAGCCCGTCACGCTGATGACTTTAGAAAGCCCCGCTCATTGAGCGGGGCTTTTTTATTTCGAACAATCAGCCTGTTTGTAGAAACGGTCGTAGTCAGATAAGTGGTCTATTTTTACGTGCTTAACCTTCCATATTTGTTCCTTCATTAAAAACTGCAGCGAAACCGTGACTGGCTGGTATACATCACCAAAGCCATTTACAGAAAGACATCCAACTCCTCCATCCTCACTGTACTCTTCAAAGTAAGACAGCTCTGTAACCAAACTTGATGGGATAGATGATAAAAATGGAAATTGATGACCAAATTTTATTGGGTGAGACTTAATACTGTTCAGCTCTTCAATCGATAGATTTGGTCCTGCCATAGCTTCTACCACCTCTATATACTGCATCTTGTATAAATTATTACGTATATCAAGGTAAGTATCGTGGAGTGGACTTGCGATGCAGGGCGTTGAAACACTTAGTAAAACCGGAATAGGTAGAATTCTATTTAGCATAACCAACTAAACCCCAGCTTCACGGAGCGCTTGATCAATTTTACTCGGCTTAAATCTGTACTTACAAAGCCCCCACTCGCACTGCTCTAAAAGCTCACGGACATTTACCTGCCCAGTAACTCCAAAGGAAACAACACCAAAAAGAGAAACACTCCCACTGTATGTCAAAACACCATCACGAGTAGTTTTAAAAGTAACAGAAACGGCTTTTAATTTTATGCCCAGCTCTTCAACCATTTCTTTTGAAACTTCAAACTTAGTAAATCCAAGCTCACCAGATAAAGTTACTTTACCTGACTCATCAACTGCTAACTTGAACCTTTTCCCTCCAGTAACTAGCTTGGTGGTAACACCTTTATTGTGCTTGTAAGAAATCTCTACAAACTTCAGTAACTGTACTTTTATTTCAGCTTGCCTTGACATTATTTCCTCCCGAAATTGTTGAACATACTTCCGATATTCAACTCAATCAAAAAACTACAATTCAAGCTGGAAGTACCTCAAAAAAAAATGAAACTTTCAAATCTATCAGGCATAAAAAAACCGCTGATTGTTCAGCGGTTTTTGTTTTCGGTTCTCAATCTGCCTTATGGCATTTCGTCGAACTCTGCACCTTCTTTTTCTACTTGAGGTGGCATCAAGTGCTCTTTCTGGATGCCCAGTTTTAGCGCTAGTGCTGATGCTACGTAGATAGAAGAGTAAGTACCAACAGTGATACCTAGTAGTAGTGCAGTTGCGAAGCCGTGAATCATCGCACCACCCTGCATGAACAGTGCAATTACCACGAACAGCGTCGTACCAGATGTAATCAATGTACGGCTCAACGTTTGAGTGATTGAGGCGTCCATAATGTCTGAAGGTTCACCCTTACGCATCTTACGGAAGTTTTCACGAATCCGGTCAAATACAACTATGGTATCGTTGAGTGAGTAGCCCACAACCGTCAGTAGCGCAGCTACGATGGTCAGGTCAACTTCAATTTGTAGAAACGAGAAGACACCTAGCGTGATAATTATATCGTGAGCCAATGCCATTACCGCACCAGCCGCTAGACGCCATTCAAATCGCATCGATACATAAAGCAGGATACAGATCAGCGATACCAAGATCGCTAGACCACCAGCTTCTGTTAGCTCATCACCAACGTTGGGACCTACGAACTCAATACGACGCATTTCTACGCTTTCGCCAGTACCATCTTTGATAGCACCAATGATTTGGTTACCTAGCGTTTCACCAGAAACGTCATCACGTGGACGAAGACGGACCATGACTTCACGAGCACTACCGAAGTTTTGTACTGTCGCATCACCAAAGCCTTTGGAATCTAGTGCTGCACGAATCTCTTCAAGGTTTGCTGGCTGTTCAAAACCTACCTCGATAAGCGTACCGCCAGTGAAATCTAGACCCCAATTAAGCCACTTGGTTGACAAAGTGAAGATAGAAGCAGCAATCATTATAATTGAAAAAACGAATGCTACTTTCGACCAACGCATAAAGCCGATCGTCTTCTCTGCTTTTAGAATTTGAAACATATTAATTCCCAGCCTTAGATCGACAATTTATCAACGCGTTTGCCACCGTAGATCAGGTTCACGATACAACGTGTACCAATAATGGCGGTGAACATTGAAGTTAAGATACCGATAGATAGAGTAACTGCGAAACCTTTCACCGCACCTGTACCGACCGCAAATAGAATGATTGCAGTAATTAGTGTTGTGATGTTCGCATCAGCAATCGTGCTGAATGCATTCGCGTAACCTTGGTGAATTGCTTGTTGTGGACTGCGTCCATCACGAATTTCTTCACGGATACGCTCGAAGATCAGTACGTTCGCATCAACCGCCATACCGACTGTTAACACGATACCGGCTATCCCTGGAAGCGTCATGGTAGCGCCTGGAATCATCGACATAACACCAATGATAAGCACCAAGTTTGCCATTAGAGCGATGTTTGCAATCAAACCAAAGCCGCGGTAGTAAAGCAGCGTAAATAGCATTACGGCAACCATACCCCAGATACATGCTTGGATACCCATATCGATGTTTTGCTGGCCCATTGATGGACCAATGGTACGTTCTTCAACGATAGAGATAGGTGCAATCAGTGCACCAGCACGTAGTAGAATTGCTAGGTTGTGTGCTTCTGCAGCAGAGTCGATACCTGTGATACGGAAGTTACGACCAAGAGCCGATTGAATCGTTGCTTGGTTGATGACTTCTTCATGCTTATCCAGAATAACTTTGCCTTCAGGCGTACGACGGCCACTGTCTTTGTATTCTGCAAACACGGTAGCCATTAGCTTACCAATGTTCTTCTTAGAGAACGCAGACATCTTATTACCACCTTCGCTGTCTAGCGAGATGTTAACTTGTGGACGACCATATTCATCAACACTTGAGCTTGCATCTGTGATGCTTTGACCGCCAAGAATAACGCGCTTCTTAAGCACAACTGGGCGACCATCACGGTCCATCTTGATTTCACTACCTGCTGGCGCACGACCATTTGCCGCTGCCGATAGGTCAGCTTTATCATCAACTTCACGGAATTCAAGCGTTGCCGTAGCTCCGAGAATTTCTTTTGCACGAGCAGTGTCTTGAACACCAGGCAGTTCAACCACAATGCGACTAGCACCTTGACGTTGAACCAATGGTTCCGCAACACCTAGTTCGTTGACACGATTACGTAAAATCGTAATGTTTTGCTCAACAGCATAGTTACGGATCTCTTGTAAACGTTGCTCAGTAAAGGTTGCAGTAAGAGCGTAACGGCCATTTGAATCAGAATCGACAAAAACCATGTCCGGGTGATTCTTTTCTAGCGTTGCTTTCGCTTCTGCTAATTGCTCTTCGTTACGCAACAACACTTCTACCGCTTCTTTTCCAGAAGGGCGGATTGCACGGTAACGAATCTTGGCGTCACGAAGTTCGCTACGGAAAGCTTCTTCTTGTTGACCAACAAGCTTTTCCATCGCTGCATCCATATCCACTTCCATTAAGAAGTGAACACCACCGCGAAGGTCAAGACCTAGCTTCAATGGTGACGCGCCAATCGCTTCTAGCCAATCGGGTGTAGAAGGTGCAAGGTTAAGTGCAACAATTGTGTCTTTGCCTAGCGCTTCGCTGATGACATCACGAGCACTGATTTGTGTGTCAGTGTCGTTAAAACGAACAAGAATTGATCCATCTTCGAGAGCAATGGATTTATGAGAAAGTTGCTCTTTGTTAAGAGCAGTAGTGACAGCATCCAGCGTTGACATATCTACAGAGGCGCCACGCGCCCCTGTAACTTGAATAGCCGGATCTTCACCGTAGATATTTGGAAGTGCGTATAACGCAGCGGTGATGATGGCAAAAAGCACCATCAAGTACTTCCATAATGGATAACGGTTTAGCACAGCGAGGATCCTTTAGCTGTTTTATAGAGACTTAAGCGTACCTTTTGGTAGCACTGCAGTGATGAAGTCTTTCTTGATTACTACTTCATTGTTCGCGTTAAGCTCAATTGAAATGTAGTCATTGTCTTCAGCAATCTTAGTGATTTTACCCACTAGGCCACCGCTAGTTAAAACTTCGTCGCCTTTGCCCATAGAAGCCATTAGGTTTTTGTGTTCTTTTACGCGTTTCGCTTGTGGGCGGTAAATCATGAAGTAAAAGATCACTGCGAACATGCCAAGCATGATTAGCATTTCAAAACCACCGCCTGCTGGCGCGCCTTCTGCTGCTGCGTGAGCCTGAGAAATAAACATTAAAACATCCTCATTATATTTTATTGATAATCAAACAAATTGGGCTTTCGCATTTTAGATTCAAGTCTGAGAGTAACTAATAGAGATCGCTCTCTCAAAAATAACGTGCGTTAGCCTACTTTATTAGCAAAAGCCTCTGGCGACATGCCAAAGGCTTTAATTCTTTTAGTTTTTCAATTACTGCTCTTTTGCTAGTGGTGGCACTTCACGACCACGACGCTCATAGAACTCAGTAACAAATTCATCGAAGCGATCTTCATCAATTGCTTTACGAATGCTTTCCATCAGACGCTGGTAGTAACGCAGGTTATGGATTGTATTCAAGCGAGCGCCTAAGATTTCATTACAACGCTCTAAATGGTGAAGGTACGACTTGCTGTAGTTTTGACAAGTGTAACAGTCACAATGCGGATCCAATGGTGTTGTATCCGTTTTATGTTTCGCATTACGGATCTTGATCACACCACCAGTCACAAATAAGTGACCATTACGTGCGTTACGCGTTGGCATTACACAGTCAAACATGTCGATACCACGACGAACACCTTCAACCAAGTCTTCTGGCTTACCTACGCCCATCAAGTAGCGAGGTTTGTCTTCAGGAAGTTGAGGACAAGTATGCTCAAGAATACGGTGCATGTCTTCTTTAGGCTCACCTACTGCCAAACCACCAACCGCATAACCGTCAAAACCGATTTCCGTTAGACCTTTTACCGACACATCACGTAAATCTTCGTAAACACCACCTTGAACAATACCAAATAGGTTGTTTGGGTTTTCTAGCTTCTCGAAGTGGTCACGTGAACGCTGTGCCCAGCGTAATGACATTTCCATCGATTTCTTCGCTTCATCATGTGTCGCTGGGTATGGCGTGCACTCGTCAAAAATCATAACAATATCAGAGCCCAGGTCTTTTTGAATTTCCATCGACTTTTCTGCGTCCATGAAAATCTTGTCACCGTTTACTGGGTTACGAAAGTGAACACCTTCTTCAGTGATCGTACGCATCTTACCAAGGCTGAATACTTGAAAGCCGCCTGAATCAGTAAGAATAGGACCGTGCCAGTTCATAAAATCGTGCAGGTCACCGTGCATTTTCATCACTTCTTGACCAGGACGTAGCCACAGGTGGAAAGTATTACCTAGCAGAATTTCTGCACCAGTACCTTTTACTTCTTCTGGTGTCATACCTTTAACGGTACCGTAAGTACCTACTGGCATGAACGCAGGAGTTTGAACAGTGCCGCGTTCGAAAGTCAGTTGACCACGACGTGCATTGCCGTTTTTCTTCTTAAGATCGAATTTTAATTTCACGATGCCTCCGGGTGTCAGAGAAACAGTCTGACTGAGTGTTTAGGGCTCTACCCTACTTTAAGGAGCGGTCGCTTTTCCTTGCGAGAGACAAAGCAATGGATGCTTTATTTCCTAGCTTACTGCTAGCACTCGTAAATCTATTTTTAACTACGCCGTTTTCTTCTTGATGAACATTGAATCGCCATACGAGAAGAAACGGTATTTGTTTTCCACCGCATGTTTGTAAGCATTCATGGTGTTCTCGTATCCAGCAAATGCACTCACCAACATGATCAATGTTGATTCAGGCAAGTGGAAGTTGGTGATCAAGCAATCCACCAGCTGATATTCGTAACCAGGGAAAATAAAGATTTCAGTATCGCCAAAGAATGGGGCCAGCTCAGTCCCTTTTTGCAATGCGTCTTGCGCTGCACTTTCAAGTGAACGCACAGATGTGGTACCAACAGCAATAATTCGTCCGCCACGCGCTTTCGTCGCTTTAATTGCTTCGACGACTTCTTGTGGTACTTCTACGTACTCGGCATGCATGTGGTGATCGTTGATATTTTCCACTTTTACCGGCTGGAATGTACCCGCCCCAACGTGCAAAGTAACGTAAGCAAACTCTGCACCTTTCGCTTTGATTTTCTCCAAGAGAACATCATCAAAGTGAAGGCCCGCTGTCGGTGCCGCAACCGCACCTGGCTTTTGATTATATACCGTTTGGTAACGCTCTTTATCTGCATCTTCGTCTGGACGGTCGATGTAAGGAGGAAGCGGCATATGGCCGATTTCTTCCAGAATTTCTAGTACCGTCTTATCAGAACTAAATTTCAGTTCAAATAAAGCATCATGGCGTGCAACCATTTCTGCTGAATATTCATCATTCTCGCCAACAATAATGGTTGTACCTGGTTTTGGTGATTTAGAGCAACGAACGTGCGCGAGGATGCTTTTCTCATCCAACATGCGCTCCACCAGCACTTCTAATTTACCGCCCGATTCCTTGCGGCCAAAAAGACGAGCAGGAATAACACGAGTATTATTAAACACCACTAAGTCACCGGGTTGAACTTGGCCCAATACATCAGTAAATGTGCCATCAATGAGCTCTCCGGTATTGCCGTCCATTTGCAGCAGTCGGCTAGCGGTACGCTCTGGTTGAGGGTAGCGAGCGATGAGTTCATCTGGAAGGTCGAAATGGAAATCTGATACTTGCATGTTACTTGTCTTATCTATTGGTCAAATCACGTCTAGGCGACGATAAAATTGCGACGAGTTTTTCGCAGCAGACTAGTATATGTTTACATGCTGCAATAGCAAGCAAATCACCAGAATATAGCAGTAAAAGCCATGGTGAAGAGTGTAATAAAACGTGAAAAGCCTCGATTACTTGGCACTATTTTTAATTTGAGCCCCAAAGAGAGAACATGAAAAAAGCAAAGCAACGTATACCGCTGCTTATTAGTTTGGCATTCCAATCGCCCTATCAAACCTCACGCTTTCGCCACAAGAATAACGGCACGAATAAACCCAATAACAAAAACCCTAGACTGCCACCTTCATCATCTGAGCCTTTGAAATCACAGTTATTGGTCGCAATGCCATCGTGACACTCTTTATTGTCACCACTTTCATTGTTAGCACTTTTGATAAAATTCGGCGCAATGATGTAACGACTTGGTGGCGCATCGGCAGTGATGTAAGACTGTACCCAGTCGTAATAGTGGCTCACCTTGGTATAGAAACTTGGGATCGTCAAAGAGCCACACGTTGGTAGAATAAGGGGGCCGCCACTAACAATACCAATTTGTTTGCCGGTCGCCACATCGACCAACGGGCCACCACTGTCACCTTTACATGCAGAGTTGCCATATTGAGTATGGCTATCTGGCTCCAATACATGGTTTTGTGTTGGTAGCGTACAAATTTTGGTTTGGTTGTCTCTTGAATCAATGATCCCCGGAAAACTGCTGCCAATTTCTAAACGCTCATAACATTTGTCGATGGGTAAAAATGTGCTAATGGTGGTTTTGAGCGTATAAGAAGGTTCAGAAGCATCCGGCTGAGTAGCCCCCCATCCAAACACTTGCACATTTTCGACACGTTGATTGGTCAGGTAATTATCGTTCCAATCCGCCACCAAACGTGCTTCGATACTCTCCATGTCAACTTTACTCGCTAGGTCAGCAAAGTTCGCGTTTGCCACTGGGCGCGTGAGATACAGCAACGCGATGTCTGAATCTAAACCGGTTTGGATAGGTTTCACGTTGCCATTACTGTCGGTCTCAGCTTTTGAAATCCGGGTGTAATCCGGATGAACCACAACGTGAGACACCGGATAAAAGTTATCAAGCCCTGCAGAATTAAGTTCATACGCATTCGCATTCACCGACAGCTCACCCGGCGGGGTCACATAGTAGGTTGCTTCATTGGTTCCTTGTCCCATCACCACACAGTGCGCCGCAGTCAGTACCCATTGCTCTGTCAGCATCGTTCCACCACACAGCGGAAACTCTGCCATGTTACTTGCTCGCAAAGTAACGCGGTCAACAGGATCGGTTTGTTCATCTCCTAACACAATCGCCTGTGTTGATGGCACACTGAATGCCGCCACTGCCAGCGCAATAAGTTTGTTACACGTTGTTCGTTTCATCTAGGTTGCTGTCTTCAATTTGGTAAGCCTGGACGTATCTTCTTCGAGAGAAGAATCTTGGAAAATCCAGCGAATAAAAATGTGCGATTCAATTCATTGGATTACCTTGGGAACACATTCAATATCAACTAAAAATGCCAACTGACTCGCACACAAACCGACTTATTCAAATTAATAAAAACACCAATAAAACACAGATTACGCAGCCCATCAGCATTGTGCTATTTAATTGATGAAAAACGAGTTAGCTCCCAGATATACAGAAAAATATTCTCTATATTTAAGAGAAGGACAATGCCGCTGGAGGTCTCTATGATCAAGGTTGAAGACATGATGACTCGTAATCCTCATACCTTACTGCGCACGCACACCTTGCGTGATGCAAAAAGCATGATGGATGCGCTTGATATTCGACACATTCCGGTTGTTGATGCCAATAACCACTTACAAGGCTTGGTGACTCAACGCGACATTCTTGCTGCTCAAGAATCGAGCTTGCACCCAGATGAGGCTGAACAATCTTTTACTTTAGACACACCGCTCTACGAAATGATGCACACCAATATCATGACGGCAGAGCCTATCGCGGGGCTCAAAGAGAGCGCTATCTATATGCAAAAGCATAAAGTTGGCTGTCTACCTGTTGTCACCAAAGGTCGATTGGTCGGCATCATTACTGACAGTGACTTTGTGACCATTGCGATTAACTTATTGGAACTGCAAGAAGAAGTGGAACCTGAAGAAATCGAGCAGGAAGAGTAGTACGCAAGCGTATTCTCTTTGTTGTAAGTTTCGTTTTTACACCGGTTAAACGAAAAAAGAGCGGCAGGGTTGCCGCTCAAAATGCCATTACTGACGCTGATTAAGGAAGTGTTTCTCTGCCAATTAGAATTGGTCTTCTTCGGTCGAACCTGTCAATGCTGTCACTGAAGAGTTACCACCTTGGATAGTATTGGTCATTCTATCGAAGTAACCTGTACCTACTTCTTGTTGGTGCGCAACAAACGTATAGCCTTTTTCAGCTGCTTGGAATTCAGGACGCTGAACTTTCTCAACATAATGACGCATACCTTCACCTTGAGCGTAAGCGTGCGCCAGTTCAAACATGTTGAACCACATGTTGTGAATGCCTGCTAGCGTGATGAATTGGTACTTGTAGCCCATGTCTGCCAACTCTTGTTGGAACTTAGCAATGGTTTCTGCATCTAGGTTCTTCTCCCAGTTGAAGGACGGCGAACAGTTGTACGCCAACAATTGATCTGGGTATTCAGCGTGAATTGCTTCTGCAAACTTACGTGCTTCTTCCAAACATGGCGTAGCCGTTTCACACCAAATCAAGTCTGCATATGGTGCGTAAGCCAGGCCGCGAGAAATCGCTTGGTCGATACCCGCGCGAACGCGGTAGAAACCTTCTTGAGTACGCTCACCTTCGATGAAGTCTTTATCATATGGGTCACAATCTGAAGTAATGAGATCCGCCGCATTCGCATCAGTACGAGCAATAACTAATGTTGTTGTACCCGCTACGTCAGCAGCCAAACGAGCTGCAACGAGCTTTTGTACCGCTTCTTGCGTAGGAACTAATACCTTACCACCCATATGGCCACACTTTTTCACCGATGCTAACTGGTCTTCAAAGTGAACGCCCGCGGCACCGGCTTCGATCATCGATTTCATTAGTTCGTAAGCGTTAAGCACACCACCAAAGCCCGCTTCAGCATCCGCTACGATAGGTAGGAAGTAATCAATACCACCTTCATCTTCAGGCGTCTTACCAGCAGCCCACTGAATTTGGTCTGCACGACGGAATGAGTTGTTGATACGCTTTACTACTGACGGTACAGAATCTACTGGGTAAAGAGATTGGTCTGGATACATCGTCGAAGCGGTGTTGTTATCCGCCGCTACCTGCCAGCCTGACAAGTAAATCGCTTCAATACCTGCTTTAGCTTGTTGAACCGCTTGACCACCCGTTAGCGCACCAAGACAGTTTACGTAACCTTTTTTCGCACTACCGTTGACCAGTGACCAAAGTTTGTCTGCACCACGTTGTGCAATTGTGTTTGCAGGCACCATAGAGCCACGCAGTTCCACCACTTCCTCGGCAGTGTAAGTACGCTTCACATTTTTCCAGCGTGGGTTAGTTGCCCAGTCTTTTTCCAGAGCTTCAATTTGTTGGCGGCGAGTTAAGTTAGTCATTGGTCTATCCCTCTTTATAATTTGCACTTTATGCGTGTGCGTTGAGTTTCCGTTCTCAGGCAGTACTTCCCTATCTGCCTTGAAAATCCTTCACGTTATTGGTGTTACAGTTATTCTTTATTAATCCAGGTAGTCATAACCAGGAACTGTCAAAAAGTTGGTCAGTTCATCGCTCGTCGTGAGCCTTGCCATTAAGTCTGCTGCTTCTTCAAATCGACCCGCATGGTAGCGCTGCTCGCCAATTTCTTGCTTCACGACTTCAATCTCCTCTTTGAGATAGAGCTCGAACAGCTCTTTAGTGACCTTTAATCCGTTGTCTAGCGACTTGCCGTGTTGAATCCATTGCCAGATAGAGGCGCGTGAGATTTCTGCCGTTGCTGCGTCTTCCATCAGTCCGTAAATCGGCACACAACCATTGCCAGAAATCCAAGCTTCGATGTATTGCAGCGCAACGCGAATATTGTGGCGCATTCCGCCTTCAGTGCGCTCGCCTTCACAAGGCTCAAGCAGTTCGGCTGCTGTAATAGGCGCATCCTCTGCACGGCTCACATCCAACTGGTTGGTGCGTTCACCCAGCACAGCACTAAAGACTTCCATAGCAGTGTCAGCCAAACCTGGATGAGCCACCCAAGTACCGTCGTGGCCGTTGTTTGCTTCTAACGATTTGTCAGTCTGGATCTTGTCTAATACTTTTTGATTCTCTTTCGGGTCTTTAGCTGGGATAAATGCGGCCATTCCTCCCATCGCGAAAGCACCTCGTTTATGGCAAGTACGTACCAATAATCGCGAGTAAGCGTTTAAGAATGGCTTGTCCATCGTTACCACTTGGCGATCTGGCAGTACTCGGTCTGAGTGTTTTTTCAATGTTTTGATGTAGCTAAAGATGTAATCCCAGCGACCACAGTTCAAACCAACGATGTGTTCTTTAAGCGAGAACAGAATCTCGTCCATTTCAAATACCGCTGGTAAGGTTTCAATCAGCACAGTCGCTTTGATGGTGCCTGTATCCAAACCGAAATAGTCTTCCGTGAAATGGAACACTTCGCTCCACCACTTCGCTTCGTGATGCGATTGCAGTTTTGGAAGGTAGAAATAAGGGCCGCTGCCTTTTTGAAGTAACGCTTTGTAGTTGTTATAGAAATACAGAGCGAAATCGAATAGCGCACCTGGAATGATCTGACCGTGCCACGTAACGTGTTTTTCTTTTAAATGAAGGCCGCGAACACGGCAGATCAACACCGCTGGGTCATCTTCCAGCTGATAATGTTTGCCATTGCCAGGATTGGTGTAACTGATGGTGCCATTAACAGCATCGCGCAAGTTAATTTGACCATCCAGCACTTTACTCCATGCTGGAGACATTGAATCTTCGAAGTCTGCCATGAACACTTTTACATTCGCATTCAGTGCGTTAATCACCATCTTGCGGTCAGTTGGTCCGGTAATCTCCACACGGCGATCTTGCAGATCTTGTGGGATTCCTAGGATCTTCCAACTTCCTTCACGGATGTCTTGTGTCTCTGGTAGAAAATCTGGTAGCTCACCAGCATCAATACGTGCTTGCTTCTCTTCTCTTGCTTCCAGCAACTGTTCAACACGTCCGGCAAATTTTTCACACAGTAGAGATAAAAAGGTTTGGGCTTCAACAGGGAAAATTGCTTGATGTTCTGGAGCAACGACTCCATTCACCTCAAGCATGCCTTGGGTTTGCTTTAGTTGTTGTGTTTTTTGTTCTGTCTGAGCAAGCATAATCATTCATCCTTAACGTGCTTTATCAATCTTGGGCAGTCAGCGTAAAGCTACATTTGTAAGTTATGAACAACAAATTACATCCTTTAACTTTGTGTTCAACTCGTCTAGCCATGCCGATAGATTGCGTAATGCTACGTGTATTTTCAATCTAGACATAAGTCGTATCGGCCTTTAAATAAGCTATATCAACAAGGGGTTTAGTGAAACCCCCAATATAAACAAAACAGAAAATTCAAAGTTTTATTCCGCAAGGTAAAAACCATCTATCAAGCGCCTTATTTTGTAAGTTATTACGTAATAAAATTACATTAAATTTAAAGTCGTTTTATCATTTCAAACAAGCGTATGAATATAGACTGGTAAACAAACACCTTGTATTCACAAGGGCTGAAGAGATGTATTTAAACAGGGGTCAAACAAGGTATGCAGGGCTTTGTGTAAAATTAACATTGTGAAATTTCACTATTTTATGAAAGCTTCATCAAAGAAGAGCTGTAAAATTTTACAAGTCAAAGTTTACCAACAGAATAAAATACTAGAAAGCGCACTGTTTCCAGTGCGCTTTTAGATAAATAATGGAGAAGTAAGGGCTAATACTAATAGCTAAAGCAGCTCTGAAACGACTTCTGCAAGTTGATTAAATGTTTTCGTTCTTGACGAGCTCGGACGCCAAACTAAGCCGATTTCGCGATAAGCTTGTTTACCAGGAGGATCGATCACGACTAAATTCTGGTTATGCAGCAAGCCATGGTCGATAGCCATTTGAGGAATGAACGTTGTTCCCAAACCATTCGCAACCATTTGCACCAGTGTATGGAGGCTGGTTGCCGTAAACGGATTGATTTTTTCTTTGTCTGTTAATTTACACGCTGATACCGCATGTTCCGTTAAGCAATGTTCTTTCTCTAGTAGAAAGACGGATTCGTCAGGTAAATCCGCGTAACGAATCGGCACAGGGACCGATTGGGCTTGATTAGCGCTTATAACCATTCGAAACGGATCCTTACCCACTACTCGGCTTTCCATCCCATCAATTTCGACTGGTAACGCTAAAATAAGCACATCCAGCTCACCATGTCTGAGCGCTTGAAGTAAGTTTGTCGTCGTGTCTTCTCTTAATAAAAGATTCAGTTGTGGAAAACGGTAGTTCACCTCTTGTACCAAATCACACAGTAAAAACGGAGCAATTGTTGGTATACATCCTACTTTTAGCTGGCCTTGCATATCGTCGCCTTGGCACATACGTCCAAGCTCGACCAAATCTTGCCCTTTTGCTAACAGCTCTCGCCCCTGCTTTACTACCATTTCTCCTGTTTGGGTAAAAACCAGTGGACTTTTCTTATCTTTCTTTTCATATAAGGGACAACCTATCAATTCCTCTAAGTTTTGAATACCCTTACTTAAAGTCGACTGACTGACAAAACAACGCTCTGCAGCGTCACTAAAATGTCTTGTTTCATGCAGTGTGACTAAATAGTGTAACTGCTTCAAACTGGGCCATTTATTCATAATTGTATTTGTATCTACCGCCGTTCCAGTGATCGAGTTAAGAGTTTTGTTATTATCGTTTTTTTCGATTAACTCAATCTATTTATTTCGCTTTTTTCAATACTACAATCTGTACTATAGTTTGTCTCGTACAAACACGAACCAAACCGACACAACTGAATTCGGTTTGGAGCTAACCATACTTTTTAGGAGCAAAAAAATGGTACTAGTAGGTCGTCAAGCCCCTGATTTTACTGCAGCAGCTGTTCTAGGTAACGGTGAAATCGTTGAAAACTTCAACTTTGCAGAGTTCACTAAAGGTAAGAAAGCAGTAGTATTCTTCTACCCACTAGATTTCACTTTCGTTTGCCCATCTGAGCTAATCGCATTCGACAACCGTCTAGCTGACTTCCAAGCTAAAGGTGTTGAAGTAATCGGTGTTTCTATCGATTCTCAGTTCTCTCACAACGCATGGCGTAACACTGCTATCGAAGATGGCGGTATCGGTCAAGTTAAGTACCCACTAGTTGCTGACGTTAAGCACGAAATCTGTAAAGCTTACGACGTTGAGCACCCAGAAGCAGGCGTTGCTTTCCGTGGTTCTTTCCTAATCGACGAAGAAGGCGTTGTACGTCACCAAGTAGTTAACGACCTACCACTAGGCCGTAACATCGACGAAATGCTACGCATGGTTGACGCTCTTAACTTCCACCAGAAGCACGGCGAAGTATGTCCTGCACAATGGGAAGAAGGTAAAGCAGGTATGGACGCATCTCCAAAAGGTGTTGCAGCGTTCCTATCTGAGCACGCAGCTGACCTAGGCAAAAAATAATAGACCTTCACCCTAGCTCAACGGGTGTGATGGTTGGATGTATATAAAGCAATAAGCTAATGCGGAAAACCGCAAACGCCAATCAGTCTAAGTAAAGTCCTATCAAAGCCCAGAGCCTCTGCTCTGGGCTTTCTTTTTCCTTCAGATAAACCGCCAAAATGAGGTAACGCTTTAGCGTAAACTTTACCTCTATTTATCATCTCCTCCATACAGATTCTGCTTACTTGCCCTGTTAATATCTTAGCCACAACACCTATTTGTAACGTTAGCAGGATGAATGAACGTGGTTACTCACCTAGAAGTCTGTATTGATAATATTGAATCTCTGCACTACGCCATTGCTGGCGGCGCCACTCGGATTGAACTTTGCTCCTCTTTGGCTTTAGGCGGACTAACACCCAGTTATGGCTTTATGCAGCAAGCGGCTAAGCTTTCGAGTGTTCCAGTTTATGCCATGATCCGCCCACGCCAAGGTGACTTCTTCTACAATGCAGAAGAGATCGAAATGATGCGTTGGGATATTGAAGCAGCTCACCAATCAGGCTTGAGCGGTGTCGTGTTCGGCGTGCTCACTCAAGACGGTGATATTCATATGCCTTACGCGGCTGCGCTGTGTGAATTTGCTCAAGCGCTTGGCTTAGGCGTGACCTTCCATCGTTCCTTTGACCAGTGTCGTGACGCTGAAAAAGCTTTGGAAGAAGTGATCAGCTTAGGTTGTGAACGTATTTTAACCTCCGGTCTTGCGCCTTCAGCACCACAAGGGATCGATGTGCTTAGAGCTTTGGTTAAGCAAGCCCAAGGACGCATAGCAATCATGGCGGGTGCTGGCGTTAATGCGAGTAACGTACGTGCGTTAGTAGAAGACACTCAAGTTCCTGAAATCCATCTGTCAGGCAAAACCACACGCCCTAGCCAAATGACCTTTGTTGCTGAACAAAGCAAAATGGGCGCATCCGATGTCGATGATTTTTTAATCCCCATCACAAGTACACAAGCCATTACCGATGTCGTAGCAGCTCTCAAATAGACCACCGTAACCTCACGCGCATAGCTTTTGAGTGCTAACATATTGTTTATCAAGGAGTGAGGAAAGGTGTATGTCTAAATTGAAGAAAAAGGAATACGAAAAGGAGCTCAAAAACCTTCAAGTTGAGCTCGTAAAACTTCAAGAGTGGGTCAAACACAAAGGGGTAAAAGTGGTGGTTCTGTTTGAAGGACGTGATGCTGCGGGCAAAGGCGGAGTGATAAAGCGAATTACAGAAAAGCTAAACCCGCGTGTTGGTCGCGTAGTGGCTCTGCCTGCACCGACAGAAAAAGAAAAAACGCAATGGTACTTCCAGCGTTACGTCGCTCATTTACCATCTGCTGGTGAAATCGTTTTATTTGACCGAAGTTGGTATAACCGAGCAGGTGTCGAAAAAGTCATGGGGTTCTGTACTCCAGACGAATACGAGGAGTTTTTACGCTCTTGCCCTGAATTCGAGAGAATGTTGCAACGCTCTGGGATTATTCTGATTAAGTATTGGTTTTCGGTTTCAGACGAAGAGCAGGAAAAACGTTTTCTAGGTCGAATTAATACGCCGATCAAACGTTGGAAATTCAGCCCAATGGATTTAGAGTCACGTCATCGCTGGGCGGAGTATTCGGAAGCAAAAGATAAGATGTTTGCCTATACAGACACGAAAAACTGCCCTTGGTGGGTCGTCCCTTCTGATGACAAAAAGAAAGCGCGCTTGAACTGTATCAGTCATTTACTAAGCCAGATTGATTACAAAGCACTTGAGTACTCACCCATCGAATTACCTGAACTCAATAAAGAAGGTTACGTCAGAGCGCCCATTGATGATCAGACCTTCGTTCCTGATAAATATTGATGTGCTTTCCTTCTCTCTAATAAATAGACCAGCCTAAAAGCTGGTCTATTTATTGAAGTCAGTTACTTCAGTACGTCATCAATACTTTGATCACCTAGATGGCGTACATCTTTCCCTTTCACGAAGTAAATAATGTATTCACAGATGTTCTGGCAGCGGTCCCCCACGCGCTCAATCGCGCGTGCCGACCACATCACTTGCAGAATATTAGGGATATTTTTTGGATCTTCCATCATGTATGTCATCAACTGACGAATCACCGCTTCATACTCGGCGTCTAGTTTGTCATCTTGTTTGTGCACCTCTGCTGCCGCTTCTACATCCATGCGGGCAAACGCATCTAAAACCTGATGCAGCATATTAATTGCCTGACGGCAGAGAGGCTCTAACGACACTTGGAATTGTCGTTCTTTTGATGATGGGCTTTCAATGGCAACGTAAGCAATGCGTGTCGCCACATCACCGATGCGTTCTAAATCCGTGATCGTTTTGATGATAGCCATGATTAAGCGCAAGTCTTTTGCCGTTGGCTGACGCTTAGCAATAATGCGTGTACAGGCGTCATCGATCGAGACTTCCATCGCATTCACTTTATGATCGTCACGCACAACCTTACGCGCCAGTTCGATGTCTTCTTTATGCAAGGCTTGAATAGCATACGAAAGCTGCTGCTCTACCAAGCCTCCCATGGTTAATACATGAGTACGAATCGATTCTAGCTCTACGTTAAATTGTCCTGAAATATGACGTCCAAAGTGCATGATGTTCCTTATTCCGTATAGAGTCGCGACTTAACCGTAGCGACCCGTAATGTAATCTTCGGTCTGTTTCTTCATTGGCGAGGTGAAAATCGAGTCCGCGTCAGAGTATTCAATTAACTTACCCATATGAATGAATGCAGTATGATCGCTCACTCTCGCCGCTTGTTGCATGTTATGGGTAACGATAACGACAGTATATTGAGTCTTCAGCTCATTGATAAGCTCTTCAATAGTTAAAGTTGAGATTGGATCCAACGCTGATGTTGGCTCGTCCAATAACAGGACTTCCGGCTCAATCGCCACCGCGCGCGCAATGACCAAGCGCTGTTGCTGACCACCAGATAAGCCAAATGCGTTCTCATGCAAGCGGTCTTTTACCTCATCCCACAACGCCGCCGAGCGCAAGGATCGCTCCACTGCGTCATCTAAACTGCGGCTGTTTTTTACACCTTGTAAGCGTAAGCCATAAACTACGTTTTCATAAATAGACTTAGGAAATGGATTGGGTCTTTGAAACACCATCCCCACTCGGCGTCGAAGTGTCGCAACATCGACATTAGGATGATAAACATTCTTGCCATGGAGACGCACTTTACCTGTGACTCGACACCCTTCCACTAAGTCGTTCATGCGATTGATGCAACGTAATAACGTCGACTTTCCACACCCTGAAGGACCGATAAAAGCGGTGACTCGCCCTTTGGGAATTCGCATCGAAATATCATGCAGCGCCTGAGTTTGACCATAGAACAGATTAAGGTTCTCGATTGAGATGGCTGTTTGTTCATCCGTTAAATTATGAACATCCAATGGTGGCTCATAACCTAATGTACTATCAAAATTAAACATACTTAATCTTGTCCTAACGTTCTGTATTTTTCTCGTAAATTATTGCGAATACTGATTGCTGTTAAGTTTAGCCCGACAATCACTGTCACGAGTAGGAAAGAGGTGGCATAAACTAATGGTCGCGCCGCTTCGATGTTGGAGGTTTGAAAGCCAACATCGTAAATGTGAAAACCTAAATGCATGAACTTTCTATCCAAATGCACATAAGGGAATTGTCCGTCAACCGGTAAACTGGATGCCAATTTCACGACCCCCACCAGCATCAGTGGCGCTACTTCGCCAGCTGCACGCGCAATCGCAAGGATCAAACCTGTGATAATAGCTGGCGTCGCCATAGGCAAAACCACGCGCCATAGCGTTTCGAACTGAGTTGCACCAAGTGCCAGAGAGCCATGTCGTACGGAGCTCGGAATTCGAGTTAAACCTTCTTCTGTCGTCACAATCACAACTGGAAGCGTCAGCACGGCAAGAGTTAGTGCTGACCATAACAAACCCGGCGTACCAAAGGTTGGTGCCGGTAGCTTCTCCGCATAGAATACGTTGTCGATAGAGGCACCAATCGTATAAACGAAGAAACCTAAACCAAACACGCCATAAACAATCGATGGAACACCCGCTAGGTTTATAACCGCAATACGAATAACTCTGGTTAGAGCGTTATTCTTAGCATATTCATGTAGATAGATAGCGGCGATCACCCCAAGTGGCATCACAATGATCGACATAATGAGTACTAAGAAAACCGTACCAAATATCGCAGGGAACACGCCTCCTTCGGAGTTAGACTCTCTTGGATCTTCAGATAAAAACTTCCAAACCTGTTTTCCCCAATGCATGACTTTATCAGGCAGTGACATTTGGTTTGGATACCAGTAGTCCAAAATGTCTTCGAGCGGAATCGATACTTGTGACCCCGTCATATCCTCGGCAATCAAGGCATAGTCAGAGAGCTGAAGTCGTAAACCATCAAGTTGCAAATCTAACGTCGCAAGCGCTTTTTCTATCTGCTCTTTTTTCGTCTGATTTTCCTTTAAGAAGCTTTCTGTCAGCGTGTCATTCAATTCATGCTTGCGCTTTTCTAATCGCAACTGCTCTAGCTTCCAACCAAGCTCTTTAAGCTGATCGACCACCAAAGAATCAATCTCATGGCGCAGAGTTTCTGCATCATCAAGCTTTTTATTTAGTACCGATTGAATATCACTGGTGTATATATTATCGCCATCTTGAAACGCCACCAGCTTACCAAAGAAGTAACCACCACTACTGCGCTCTATCACCGCCCACTCTTTTGGCGTCGTGGGCTCATCCAACTGCATTTGCAATACGGAGATAAAATCGGCGGGATACAACTCTCGGTTAGCGATTTTGATACTGAGTCGCGTGGCAAAATCTTCATCGTCTTCTAACTGTTGTGCTGCGCTTTCAGGCAAATAACTCTTCGGTACAAAGCTGCGCTCATACACTTGACCAATCAGAATAGTATTTTCATGTAGCACTTCGCCTTGTACAGGAGTCAGCGCTGCAACATTCCACTGATACAAAGGCGCTGGCCAAAAGTAAGTCAGGCCTTTCCAGCCGATAAGGAGTAACAACCCTAATACCGACAACAAACTGATGCTGACTGCACCGCCTGTTAGCCATATCCACGGTGCGCCAGAACGAATCCAATTTAACACGTTATTACTCGCTCTTTATTCAAACCATTATTACAACGCACGGTACTTATCTCTCAGTCTCTGACGAACCCACTCCGCAAGCGCGTTTACTGCAAACGTAAACACAAACAAAATCAATGCAGCTAGGAACAGCAGGCGATAATGCGAACTTCCAACTTCCGACTCTGGCAACTCAACGGCGATGGTCGCCGACAGGCTGCGCAATCCTTCCAAAATATTCCAATCCATTAATGGCGTATTGCCCGTTGCCATTAACACAATCATGGTTTCGCCAACAGCGCGTCCCAGGCCCATCATAATGGCAGAAAAAATACCTGGGCTTGCAGTAAGCAAGACAACATAGATTAAAGTTTGCCAAGGCGTGGCCCCTAATGCCAAAGAGCCATCCGATAAATGCTTCGGTACAGAGAAAATAGCATCTTCGGCAATGGTAAAAATCGTCGGGATAACAGCAAACCCCATCGCTAGCCCCACCACCAATGCATTGCGCTGATCGTAACCAATACCATGCTCGGTTAAGAATAAGCGCATATCGCCACCAAAGAACGTCTGCTCAATCGTAGGCGAAATCCACACTCCAAGCCCAATCAGTACCAATATGACAGGCATGAGCACTAAAGCATGCCAACCATTAGGCAGACGATTCCGCAAAGGTTGCGGTATTAATGCCCATAGCCCGCCCATAATCATGGTGCTCAAGGGCAAAACAAACAGCATAACGACGATCGTAATCAGGTGATCTTCGACAATAGGCGCGAACCACAATCCCGCGAGGAAACCAATGATCACCGTCGGCAGTGCTTCCATTAGCTCAATCGACGGTTTTACGACACGACGCATGCGTGGCGACATAAAGTAAGCCGTATAAATAGCACCTAGCACTGCGAGCGGTACTGAAAACAGCATCGCAAACATCGCCGCTTTTATCGTTCCAAACGCAATAGGTACTAGGCTGAACTTAGCCTCAAAGTTATCGCTCGCCGAAGTCGATTGCCACACAAATTCAGGCTCAGGATACCCTTCGTACCACACTTCTTGCCATAATGAAGACAATGAAATTTCCGGATAGGCATTGTCCACTTCCGCAACATTTAACGCATTATTTTGCCAAGTGATTAAGTAGCGTTCATTGTTAGACATTGCTGCGATTGCGGGCGCTTGATTATACGCACGCTTAAACAACACCAGTTTTTCACTGGTTGTATAATGGCTTTGCAACGTGCCGTTGGTGTAAAAGCTATAAAATCCTTTTCGATGAGAATCCGGCAACAAATACTTAAGCTCTGATGCCAATTTAAAATCACGAATATGCGTTAACGTGCGTTTTTCTTCTTGCAGCGTATCAAACCATTGCGACACCCGACCATCGTTGTGCGTCACCAAAAGCGAGTAAGCACCAGCCAATAAGTCTATCGTACGAACGGAATGCTTCTTATCACCTTGAGTGAGATCGACCACCTCTCGCACAGCAAATTTACGTGCGGTTTTCTTTAACACGATCAACTCAGAGCCATCGCGCAAATAAAGCGTTTCACCGTCAGGTGTCAACAACATTTGCTGAGGCGTATTAAAGCCTGAAGAGAACGTAAAATCGATCGTTGTAGGAGACGTACCCAAAGACGAAGCCACTTGCCAGCGAGCTTTCACTTCACCGCTTTGCGTCTGCCAAACAACCGTTGGTAAGGGCGTCGAAGCTGCAAATACAAACTGAGTCACAGGATCTTGAGGCGTACTTAGTGTCAGATCCATGCTGGTGTCTAGCTCAATCACTTCCGGAGGACGTGTATTTTCTCTCAATGTGGCATTAAATTCTGGCTTGAAAAGGTTCGCTTTACCCTGCCCATCAACAAATCCATACCAACCTAGCCCAGGAGCAGATTGAGAGAAAGCGACGGGTTTCTGGGCGATTTGCTGTGTATACACCGCAGGTTTCGTAGGATCGTCCATCGACAAATATTGAATCTCACCACTTTGGGTTAGAACGAACGCGAGCTGAGCGTAATCATCCACTGAAATCGCAAGTGGTGTTTCAATATGAGTGGCTCGAATGGCTTGGTTGGTTTTGATCTCCGCATCAGAAAAAAGCGGAATGATCACCATGGCGAGGTAGACAAAGATCAAAATAAGCGCCGCAAGTACGCCGACACCACCGGATGTCACTGCAAGTCGAACTAAACGATCTTTTATCAGTCGTTTCTTATCTTTTTCCTGCAATGAAAACTCGGCTTGTGCCATTTAAATCTCTACCTTTTTTGACTTAGTACTAGAATATGTCGTTAAGATGACAATTATATTACAGATCACATTAAACACCTGAAAAGAATACAACTCTTATGCAATGCGTGGTATGAAATAAATCTGTAATGAAAATCTCATAATGTTCTCACTCATCCATTTTTCCAAGATGAGTACGTATTACTTCACTTTTGGCTAGGTAAGGTTATGAGCGCAGAAAAACTATATATAGAAAAAGAACTGAGTTGGTTGTCTTTCAACGAACGAGTATTACAAGAAGCTGCCGATAAAACCGTCCCTTTGATCGAACGTATTCGCTTTCTTGGGATCTTTTCCAACAATTTAGATGAATTTTACAAAGTACGCTTTGCGGACGTGAAGCGCAGAATCCTAATCAGCCAAGAGCGCGGTGGCAGTGATAGCCCTAAACGACTGTTAACCAAAATGCAGTCGAAAGCACTAAAGCTTAACGAACAATTTGATGAGCTTTACAGCGAATTGATTCGAGAAATGGCGCGACGTCGCATTTTCTTGGTCAACGAACAGCAACTGGATGAATCGCAACAAAAGTGGATCGCGAAATACTTCCGTAGAGAGGTAATGCCGCATATCACTCCCCTCCTAATGAAAGACGAGATTGATGTTCTGCAATTTCTCAAAGACGAGTACGCTTACATCGCCGTAGAACTGCGTAAAGAAGAACATTACCAATACGCTCTGATCGAAATTCCGACCGATCACCTTCCCCGCTTTGTGATGGTACCAGAACAGAAAGGAAAGCGTCGAAAAACCATCATCTTACTTGATAATATTATCCGCCACTGTTTGGACGAGCTGTTCAAAGGCTTTTTTGATTATGATGAGCTTAGCGGCTATGCGATGAAAATGACGCGTGACGCTGAATACGATTTACGCAATGAAATCGAGTACAGCTTGCTTGAACAAATGTCAGAGGGTGTCAATCAGCGACTGACAGCAAAGCCCGTTCGCTTCGTCTACGAACGCGATATGCCGCCTCAAATGTTAGAGTTTCTGTGTAACAAACTTAATATCTCTAACTACGATAACCTTATCCCCGGCGGACGCTATCACAACTTTAAAGACTTCATCGGCTTTCCAAATGTTGGACGAGAGTATCTTGAAAATAAACCTCTCCCGCCAATGAAATGTGCCGATTTCGAAGGTTATGCCAACAGCTTTGACGCGATTAAAGCGAAAGATATTCTGCTCTATTATCCCTACCACACTTTTGACCACATTAGTGAATTAGTGCGCCAAGCCTCCTTCGATCCCAAAGTACTTAGTATCAAGATTAACATTTATCGCGTCGCGAAAGATTCTCGCTTGATGAACTCTTTAATTGATGCAGTGCACAACGGCAAAAATGTCACTGTGGTCGTCGAGCTGCAAGCTCGCTTTGATGAAGAAGCCAATATCGAATGGTCAAAAGTATTAACCGAAGCGGGTGTTCACGTCATCTTTGGTGCACCTGGTCTTAAGATTCACTCAAAGCTACTGATGATTAGCCGACGCGAAGGTGAAGAAATTATTCGCTACGCACACATCGGCACAGGCAACTTCCATGAGAAGACGGCACGAATTTATACCGACTTCTCCCTTCTTACGGCAGATCAAGAAATCACTAATGAAGTCCGTAATGTCTTCGGTTACATTGAGAATCCATACCGACCAGTGAAGTTCAATCACCTTATGGTATCTCCTCGTAATTCTCGAACCCAAATCTACCGCTTAATTGATAATGAAATTGCGAATGCCAAGCTAGGGAAAAAAGCCGCTCTTACGATCAAGGTCAATAACCTAGTCGATAAAGGCATCGTCAATAAGCTTTATGGAGCAAGTACTTCCGGTGTAAAAATAAACATGATCATTCGAGGCATGTGCTCATTAGTACCGGGCATTGAGGGGATCAGCGACAATATTCGCATCATCAGTATTGTTGACCGCTTTCTTGAGCACCCTCGCGTGGTGATCACCCACAATGATGGCGATCCGCAAGTTTATATCTCCTCCGCAGACTGGATGACAAGAAATATTGATCACCGTATCGAGGTAGCAGTACCAGTCCGTGATCCACGTTTGAAACAGAGAATTATTGATATAACGAATATCCATTTTACCGATACAGTAAAGGCTCGTTTAATAGATAAAGAAATGAGTAACGCTTACGTACCACGAGGTAATCGCAAAAAAGTTCGCTCTCAAATCGCTATCTATGACTATCTTAAAAATATAGAAAAGCAAACTAGAAAACAAAATTCAGATGCCTCAAATACTTGAACAAGATACTCGCTACATTGCCGCGATAGACCTCGGCTCAAACAGTTTCCATATGGTGGTGGCCAAAGTTGTTGGCAGTGACCTACAACTGGTTAGTCGTCATAAACAACGTGTTCGCTTAGCATCAGGACTCGACAGTGAATTGAACTTAAGTCACGCCGCAATGGAGCGTGCACTAGAATGCTTAGCCATGTTCGCTGAAAGGTTGCAAGGGCTTGATGAGTCAAATGTACGTATCGCCGCAACACACACACTAAGACGCGCTAAAAATGCCCACCTTTTCATCGAGCGTGCAAAAGAAGTGATGCCTTTCCCAATAGAAATTATCCCTGGAGAAGAAGAAGCCCGCCTGATTTACTTAGGTGTCGCGCACACTCAAGTAGAATCCAACTCCAAACTAGTCATCGATATCGGAGGCGGCAGTACCGAGATGATTATTGGACAAGAATTTGAGCCTGAGCTTCTCAACAGTAAACAGATGGGATGCGTCAGTTTTACAGAGCAATACTTTAAAAACGGCAAACTGTCAGGAAAAAACTTCAGCAAGGCGATGTTAGCGGCCGAACAAAAACTCGAGTCCATCGCTTCAACATATCGTAAAAAGGGCTGGGATATTGCTCTCGGCTCATCAGGAACCATCAAAGCGATTCAAGAAGTGCTAGTAGGATTAGGTTTTGAAGATGGCCTGATCACAGCGAGTCGACTGGATACACTTATCGAAACTCTGTGTAAATTTGATTCAATTGAAGATATTGAGCTGGCGGGTCTAACAGAAGAACGTAAACCCGTATTCGCAGCAGGCGTAGCGATTTTGTCCGCGATTTTCAAAGCGCTTCGCATTGAGCAAATGTTTTTCTCCGATGGTGCTCTACGCGAAGGCCTGTTGTACGAAATGGAAGAACGTTTTGCACGCTCCGATATTCGCATGCGCACCACAGAAAATTTAGCCAACAAGCACCGAGTCGACTTAGAGCATGCCGCTCGTGTTAAGGGGCATGCACGTGAGATGTTATGTCAGGTACGCTCTGAACTAGGCATTAAGAAAAAGAGTGAGTTATTTGACTTACTAGAATGGGCAGCGTTGCTTCATGAAGTCGGATTAAGTATCAACTTGCGTAGTTTCCATCGCCACTCTTTTTATATTCTGTTGCACTCCACCCTACAAGGCTTCAACCGTGAGCAGCAATTAGTGCTTGCAACATTAGCTCGCTTCCAGCGTAAAGCGCTCAAATTGCAAGAACTACCAGATTTCAACCTCTATAAACAGAGTGACATTATAAGCCTCATCAAAATATTACGACTTTCTATCGTATTAAATGGGCAGCGTAATGAAGATCCATTGCCTGATATCACCTTATCTATCAAAAATGACGAATGGATTCTCACCTGCACAGATGAAGCATGGCTAGAAAACAATAAATTACTTCACGCGGATTTACAGGAAGAACAAGAACGTTGGGACAGCGCGAAGTGGACACTCACTTTCTGATCTCGTACTGTCCATACCTAAATAAAAAGTCGGCTTACAGGCCGACTTTTTTTAACTCTTCTTCTGCAAAGTCTGCCGTAATGGGCACATAACCATCTTTCTCAACCAACGCTTGTCCCTGAGCAGAAAAGATAAAGCGAATAAACTCAGCTTCAATTGGTGTTAATGGGTAATCAGGGTGCTTATTCACGTAAACATATAAGTAACGTGATAGTGGGTACTTACCACTAACAATATGTTCTCGCGTTGGAGTCACGTAGTCATTTCCCATTTTAGCCACAGGGACTAAGCGCACGCCTGCCACTCGATAACCGACACCGGAATAACCAATTCCACTGATGGTTGACGCTACAGCTTGCACAACTGACGCGGAGCCTGGCTGCTCGTTAACTCGAGTCTTGAAATCGCCGCCACACAAGGCATTACTTTTGAAGTAACCATAAGTTCCAGAAACGGAGTTACGACCAAACAACTGTACGTTTCGCTTTGCCCACTGTGATTCAAGACCGAGTTGCTGCCAGTTTGTTACAAATTGACTTTCACCACAGCGTAGCGTGGCAGAAAACAAAGCATCTAATTGACTAAAGTTAAGACCTTGAATTGGATTATCTTGATGAACAAAAATACCGATTGCATCGATGGCTACCCTAAGCGCCGTTGGCTTGTAGCCATGTTCACGTTCAAACGCTTCAACCTCTCTTAAACGCATAGGGCGGCTCATGGGACCAAACTGAGCTGTTTGTTCGGTCAATGCTGGAGGGGCAGTAGAAGAGCCAGACGCTTGGACTTGCGCATTAATATTCGGGTAAATGGATTTAAACTCTTCAACCCAAAGCGTTGTCATACCCGCAAGTGTATCGGAGCCAACAGAGAGCAAGTTCCCGACAATCCCCGTCGTTTTATGATAAGTCGGCAATGGTTTATCTTGAGCGCCAGCCATAAAAGAACAAACAAGCGCGAATAAACTGAATGTTTTTGCCAATCGTAAAGTCATTATTTCACCACCAAACGCTCAGGCAATACGAAAGAAAACTTACTGCCCACACCTACTTCACTGTGAATTTCTAAATGAGAGTCATGGTGACTCAGCGCGTGTTTTACAATGGCTAGCCCTAAACCACTTCCACCAGTATCACGTGATCTTGCTTTATCCACTCGATAAAAACGCTCAGTAAGTCGATGGAGGTGCTGAGGTTCAATGCCATCACCACTATCTTCCACCTCTAAGCATGCGCCTTGAGAGGTCTGGAACCAACGAACATTAATGTTCGCACCAGGCGGTGTGTATTTGACGGCATTATAAACGAGGTTAGAGATAGCACTACGTAACTGGTCATCATCGCCCAGCACGCGTAGGCTAGCATCAACATCAAATTTCAATTTATGTTGGTTGTCCCCACTAAGGCTAACCGCCTCTTTTTCTAACACTTCAAGCATCGCGGGCACATTCACGACTTCCTCAAGCTCATGCATAGGTGCCGCTTCAATTTTAGATAGTGTCAGTAGTTGGTTCACCAAACTGTTCATGCGGTTAAGCTGCTCCGTCATGACACCATGAGCTTTGCTCCACATTGGACCCACGACCATATCAGGATCTTCTGTCATCTCAAGATAACCTTGTAGCACCGTCATTGGTGTACGCAGTTCATGAGATACGTTGGCAAAGAAGTTGCGACGCATTCCCTCAAGTTGTTTTAACTGGCTAACATCACGCACCACCATCAAATGTTCACCTTCGGTATACGGTACGATACGTAGTTCTAGCATGCGTTCGACATTGAGTGGTGAACGCATTTCTAATGGCTCTGAAAAGTCTTTCTTGTTGAGGTACTTGATAAAATCAGGTGTACGAATGAGATTGGAGATAGGTTGACCTGAATCTTCTGGCCAATGAAAGCCCAGTAAGTGCTGAGCCAGCTTGTTGCACCAAACAATATTACCTTCAGCACGGAATACCACTACCGCATCGGGTAGCGATTCTGCACCATTTCGGAATCGACGAATAAGATTAGTAAGCTCTTTTCGTTTGCGGCGTTGGCGCTGTTGTAAGCGATACAACCCATTGAACAAAGATTCCCAGTTACCGCTACCAGATGGTGGCGTGAGGCGTTTTTCATCCCATAACCAAGAAGATAAACGTACTTGGTTATGCAAATGCCACACAAGCTGCAATGCCGTAGCAGCCAAAAGCAACCACGGCATATAACCGAATATCCAACCTACTATCACCCATGGGGTGTAAAAAAAAGCCAGCTCCCAGGCCAGCTTTTTCCACGTTAATCTTTCAACCACTCATAACTCCAGAAATGGTACCGATAAGCTGCGTGTTAATTTATGCCTTCGTCGAGAAGCGGTATCCAGCACCACGAACAGTTTGGATCAGCTTATCATGCCCTGCAGCTTCCAATGCTTTACGCAGGCGGCGAATGTGAACATCGACCGTACGGTCTTCGACATACACGTTAGTGCCCCAAACATTGTTTAATAGCTGCTCACGGCTGTATACGCGTTCTTGATGCGTCATGAAAAAATGAAGCATCTTAAATTCTGTTGGACCCATGTCTAATGGCGCATCATTAGCCGTAACACGGTGCGATACAGGGTCAAGCTTTAATCCCTGTACATCAATTACATCTTCTAGTGCAGTCGGAGTAACGCGACGAATCACCGCTTTTAAGCGTGCAACCAACTCTTTAGGAGAGAATGGCTTAGTAATGTAGTCATCCGCACCGACTTCTAAACCGCGCACTTTATCTTCTTCTTCACCACGAGCGGTAAGCATCACAACTGGAATGTTGCGCGTTAATTCCTCTCGCTTCATATGTTTGATGAAGTTAATGCCACTACCGCCTGGTAACATCCAATCCAGTAAAACTAAATCAGGGAAGGGTTCAGCCAGTTTGGTTACTGCAGTATCATAATCTTCCGCTTCTACCGCTTGGTAACCTTTCTGCTCAAGTACGAAGCACAGCATTTCGCGAATAGGAGCTTCGTCTTCAACAACCAGAATCCTTCTAGACATAATTGAGTAACCTTATGTTCGTTGAGCTAATGAATTTAAGAGACAAAGCGCCTCTCTATGCATAAGCATTATCACTACCAATTATGACACTTTTGTGACCTTTGAAAACAAATTTTCATATAACTTTCTTTTGAGGTTCATTCGGATATTTTTCATTTCTATTAAGACATCAGCACAAAAATTCCCTATGATTAGTCCCTTGTCATCAAGCCTAGAGAAGATTTATGTGGTTTAAAAACTGTCTGGTATACCGCGTTAACCGCGAGGTTACTTTTAACGCCGAACAACTAGAAACTCAGCTGTCTGAATTCCGATTCACCCCGTGTGGCAGTCAAGACAAACAGAAATTTGGCTGGGTCAGTGCAATGGGTAGACATGGCGATATGATGACTCACGTGTCAGAAAACCGCATTCTGATTTGCGCCAAGAAAGAAGAGAAAATGCTACCTGCCTCTGTGATCAAAGAATCATTGAATGCAAAAGTAGAAGCAATGGAAGCGCAAGAAGGTCGTCCTCTGAAGAAGAAAGAGAAAGACAATCTGAAAGATGACATCGTAATGGATTTACTGCCGCGCGCATTCAGCCGCAGCAGCCACACTCACGTGCTCATCATGCCAAAAGAAGGTTTTATCCTTGTTGATGCAAGCAGCTATAAAAAAGCAGAAGATGTATTAGCATTGCTTCGTAAAACCATGGGTAGTTTACCTGTTGTTCCTGCTATTCCAGAAGTGGCGATTGAAACTACGCTAACCGAGTGGGTGAAAAGCGGTGACACACCTCAAGGTATCAGCATGATGGACGAAGCTGAGCTAAAATCCGTACTTGAAGAAGGTGGTGTGATTCGCTGTAAGAAGCAAGAGCTAACCACTGATGAAATCCGCAACCACATCGCTGCGGATAAAGTCGTGACGAAACTTGCGCTTAATTGGCAAGATCGTATTGAGTTCATTATGACGGAAGATGCAGGCATCAAACGTCTAAAATTCTCTGATGAATTGAAAGATCAAAACGATGATATTCCACGTGAAGATCAAGCAGCTCGATTTGATGCAGACTTCTCTCTAATGTGTGGAGAGTTCAGTGCTTTCCTTCCCAACCTATACGATGCGCTAGGCGGCTTACCGAATCCTAACGCATAATATTGTATAAAGGTTAACCATAACGCCCTCACTTTTTTTGAGGGCGTTTTTCTATCTGAAGCACAATTACCCTAGTCACAGTTCACATTTTGACGTAAAATTTGCGCCCCATTTCCATTAGGTGGAATTGGCCTGACTTGTGATCAGATAAAAGAGAATTGAGCAATGACAACTGAGAAAGCATTCGTGCCTGAGCTACTATCTCCAGCGGGCAGCCTGAAAAACATGCGTTACGCATTCGCCTACGGGGCAGATGCAGTTTACGCTGGCCAACCTCGCTACAGCCTTCGCGTACGTAACAACGAGTTTAACCACGAGAACCTAAAAATCGGTATCGATGAAGCCCACGCCCTAGGCAAAAAGCTTTATGTGGTATGTAACATTCAACCACACAACTCGAAGCTAAAAACCTTCATCCGTGATCTTAAGCCAATCGTAGAGATGGGTCCTGACGCATTGATCATGTCAGATCCAGGCCTAATTATGATGGTTCGTGAAGCTTTCCCAGAAATGCCAATTCACCTTTCTGTACAAGCGAACGCTGTAAACTGGGCGACCGTTAAGTTCTGGGCAGCGAATGGCGTGGAGCGTGTGATCGTTTCTCGCGAGCTATCTCTAGAAGAAATCGAAGAAATTCGTGAGCATTGCCCTGAAACTGAGCTTGAAGTATTCGTTCACGGTGCATTATGCATGGCTTACTCTGGTCGTTGCCTACTTTCTGGCTATATCAACAAACGTGACCCTAACCAAGGCACTTGCACTAACGCATGCCGCTGGGAATACAAAGTTGAAGAGGGTAAAGAAAACGACGCTGGTGATATCGTAGAGAAATTCGACCCGACTGAAGCACAGCCTGTCGAAGTACAAGACGAGCGCCCTGAAACCACAATTGGTCGCGGCAAACCAACAGATGAAGTCGTTCTGCTTTCTGAAGCGCACCGTCCAGAAGAAAAAATGGCGGCTTACGAAGATGAGCATGGTACTTACATCATGAACTCTAAAGACCTACGAGCGGTTCAGCACGTTGAACGCTTAACTAAGATGGGTGTTCACTCATTGAAAATTGAAGGTCGTACTAAATCGTTCTACTACTGCGCACGTACCGCTCAAGTTTATCGTAAAGCAATTGATGATGCTGTAGCAGGTCGACCATTCGATGAAAGCCTAATGGGTACACTAGAAAGCCTAGCTCACCGTGGCTACACTGAAGGCTTCCTACGCCGTCATACACACGATACTTACCAAAACTACGATTATGGTTACTCAGTCTCTGATGCTCAACAGTTTGTTGGTGAATTCACTGGCAAACGTCGTGGTGACATGGCTGAAGTAGAAGTAAAAAATAAGTTTCTTGTCGGTGATAGCCTTGAACTAATGACGCCAAAAGGCAATATTGTTTTCACGCTAGAGGCAATGGAAAACCGCAAATCAGAGTCTATTGAAGACGCGAAAGGAAACGGTCACTTTGTATTCATTCCAGTACCAGCAGAGCTAGATTTAGAATATGGCCTATTAATGCGTAATCTAAACTCAGGGCAGGACACCCGTAACCCGACTGGTAAGTAACCATGGCCTTGCTCATTACTGATAAATGCATTAACTGCGACATGTGTGATCCCGAATGCCCCAATGGGGCAATCAGTATGGGAGAGAGCATTTTCGAAATTGATCCAGCGCTATGTACAGAGTGTAAGGGGCATTACGAAAAGCCGACCTGTCAGTCAGTGTGTCCAATTACAAAATGCATAATCACTGATCCGAACCATGTCGAAACTGAAGAGCAGTTGCTTGAAAAATTCGTGATTATTCAAGGGTTAGCATAAGAGCAATTAGGTTCAACTTTGACATCAAAGTTGAACCTTTTCTCAACCTGATTTTTCAATAGGGATAATATTGCAGAATAGCTCTTTTTCAAAATGATACTCTAGTCTCTCACGCCAATTTTCCGCTTGAGAAACAGGTATTAAATAAAAGTTTTCTCGGCTCGTATCAGTAACGAAAGCCATTCCATATTGCATCAGCTCATAATGCACATCATTAACAAAACCCGGATCAAGGCGTTGACGCCCAGTCAGGTGATTCACATCCTCTCGAGTCAAAGAGACTCCTTTAGTATCACTGCTAAATCTGTGTCTTAACCACTCTGCAAATTCTTTTGCACAAATCATAGTCATGGTTTTGTCCTTGATTTACTCTTCTAACAGGAAAAGGGTATATCCCTGCCTTACACACTTGTCTGCGTTGTTATCGCTTTTTAGCCAACTGACAGACATATTGCTAAGAAACCAGAGTATCGTGACGAAAGATCTTTTTCTAAACAGAGAAGTTACAACTTACCCATACTACAACTCTTTGTTTAATTTAGATTTCTATAATATGTCCCCAAAACTGATTGGGTTAGTTTTTGTATTGGTACTATTCAATGTAGACAAAAGTATGATGTTTCTCCAGTTTCATAAAAGAGATCACCAAGTACAGATAAACCTGAAGAGTAACACTAATTAGGATTGATAAGCGGCAAGCATTGAGGTGGAACGACTTTTTTTCGTTTGGGCTTAGAGGTTGTTTTTACCCGTTGAGGGGTATCAGTAGGTTTTGCTTTTGGCGCCCAACTTGCAAGCTCAGCACCGCAACCATCACCTACTGGAGGTGGTGCTTGATCAACACAATAGTCGCTCGAATCAGGACAAGACAACCTGACGTGAAAGTGGTAGTGATGCCCCCACCATGGACGCACTTTACGTAACCAAGAACGATCTTTGCCGTTTTCTTGCAAGCAAAGTTGCTCCTTAATAACAGGATGTACAAAAATTCGTGCAACATCCTTACTTTTTGAAGCGTACCGAATTAGTTTAAAGTGTCGTTCTTCCCAGCGATGATTAAGTATGGAATAACCTTTTAAATCCACCACACTCATGGGCTTAGGAAGTTGTAATTCGTTATAAGAAAGCGGTTGGTCAGCAAGTCTTAACCAGATATCGATATCTAACCCAGTTTGATGACTAGAATGACCAGAGGAGAACCTTCCACCTCTAGGTAAAGACAAATCACCAATTAGCAGAGTGGTGTTGAGATTTTGATGAGCTTTAAGCGCCAGATTTTCAATAAACCCTATCGTTTTAGGGTGCCCATAGTAGCGCTTCGTTTTACTACGTAAGACTTGATAACCAACGCCATCGAGAGGCAAGGGTAATGCACCATCTAAACAACCGTTAGCATAACTACCAATAGAGGAGGAAGAGTTTCGGGTAGGATTAACCACAGACTCCCAAGGAGTAGAACATACTGAAGCTGAGAAACATAAACCCAAAGTTACAATGAAACTCAGCCTCATAGCCTTTAACCTTTAGTAGTGTTCGCCATTATCGTAATAAGCTTTAGGAGATAAGGCGGAAAAGATAACTGCAACATCAATATCGGCACCAGCGATACCGCGCACTTGTTGCGTAATAAGCTTGGCAACTTCATCTTGCACTACCTGGCCACGGTCGAACCAAAGCACTTCGACAAAAGGATATGCAGCACTCACCTCACCCTCATTGAAAAACGTAGTGTAGATATACTCAAAAGTAAAATCCTCACGCGGACAGTCCATTAGAGGCTGAAGTTCATCCGTAAGGGGTTTTGATAATGCCTGAACAGCTTGTGGCTCTACAGCACGGAATCGAAAATGTGGCATAAACTTACTTCCTAATTATTAGCATTAATGCATGATGATAACAGGAACCAAGTCAGTAATCATCCAAGCCAATGTAACCACTGACCTTTCAATAGATTGTGAATCAGATGTGCTCGATAACGAAGAAAAAGTGTTATGAAATTCGAAGGTAAAACAGAAAGAGCAAAGCGATACATCAACATTTAGTAATTACATTACTAGAAAATAAAACTATCTGAAGCAAAGGTATGCCATATTCGTTGGATAAACATACACCTGACGCCGAAACTATACGTTAGGAATAAAAGAGCCCCTGACCTAAGCCAGAGGTTATGAACATGGGGGATAGGTGAAGTGGACCAATATCCCGGAGATATGAACTTTCAATCCCCCGATACTTTGGTATCAGAGGAATCGACAGCTCTCCAACTAGTCAGATTCTCTTTTCTTCAGATGCAAAAAAGCCCCAGCATTACTGCTGAGGCTTTAGAGTATGGCAGGGGTGGAGAGATTCGAACTCCCAACACGCGGATTTGGAATCCGCTGCTCTGCCAATTGGAGCTACACCCCTGTAATTCGTGTTTATTGAGACGACGCTCAAATAAGTGGCGGAGTGGACGGGACTCGAACCCGCGACCCCCGGCGTGACAGGCCGGTATTCTAACCAACTGAACTACCACTCCGCAGTGGTATCACTCGCTTTAATAAGCAAGCGTCCGCTTTTGTCTTCACTTTTCGAAAAAGTGAAAATAAAACTAAAGCCTGGCGATGTCCTACTCTCACATGGGGAAGCCCCACACTACCATCGGCGCTATTTCGTTTCACTTCTGAGT